>CACXMM010000034.1 GCA_902768785.1 uncultured Prevotellaceae bacterium | reverse complement strand
CGTCAAGCCCAGTCGCGAGCGCCGCATCCTCCGCGAACTGGAAGAGAGAAAGAATGCGCGGAAACCCTTGTTTTCATCCTCTGAAAACGCCGTTTTCGCTTCTGAAAACGTTGTTTCCACGTCCGAAAACGCCGTTTTCAGAGGAAAAGATCCCCTACTGGTTCCACCATGATGGCACCGAAGGAGGTACCTTTCGTACAAAAGGAACATGAATCAGTGACAGTCTATATCTGTCACTTATGGAGAGCATATATTTCATTTTGGCTAACCGCCCAACACGTTTTTCCTTGTTTTCGCTTTCAAAATGTAGTACCTTTGCACTGCAATCAGGGAGGTTGCCGGTGGTGCACCGCCGTATGTTTAACCACCCCGGGTACGTCAGTGAAAGGAGGGACGACCCCAGGGGTACAAAGAAAGGAGGACTATATGTCAGTATTTTACCGATTATCACAGGTGAAGGGCGAGAACGCGAGGAACCGCGGCAAATGGTATGCCAAGGCTGTGATCACCGAGACGGTGGACATCAACAAGCTTGCCACCATCATGCAGCGCAACTGTACGCTGAAGAAGTCGGACATCGTGGCTGTCATTGCCGAACTGATCGAGACCATGGCCGATGTGCTTCAGGACTCAAAGCGCGTTCACCTGAACGGCTTCGGAGCCTTCAAGCTCGGAATCAGCTCCAAAGGCATTGACGAGGCAGATGACTACGACGTGCGCAAGCATGTGAAGAACGTTCACGTGGTGTTCCAGCCGGAGACGAAGATCGCTGCCAACGGAAACCGTTCGAAGACGTTCATCAACGGCTGTACCGTGGTGCCTGTGCCTCAGGTGAATGAGGAGAAGCCGGAAGAGAACGGTGGGGATTAAACCCCACCCTCTCCCAACTTTATCACTACTCCACTGTGAAAGACCGACGGCTCGCCTAATGAGTCTAATCCGTTAAGGAGGAAAGGGAACCACAGCAGTAATCATAAAGTTCAATGTTCAATGTTCCAAGTTCAATGTTCAATGTTCCAAGTTCCAAGTTATGTCACTTCGTTCCATGACTTTTGTCACGACTCGGCCAAACGTGTAAGCACAATGGCCCTCGCTGCTCCAAAAGTTCAATGTTCAAAGCTTAAAGTTCAACGTTCAAAGATGAGAAAGGAGGAAAAATGAAGAAGCGAATGCTCAAGGCCTTCCTGGAGATGGTCGTTGCTGCCCTTACCGCGCTGATCACGTCAATGGGTGTCACGAGCTGTATGTAAGCAAAGGGGGTGGAACCGTTGCGTTCCACCCCCTTTTTGATTCCTGTCATCCTACAAATCGGTCATGAATCCGTGACAGTCCTAGTCTGTCACTTTTATGGGGTTTCTTCATCCGAAAAGATCAGGCTTTGGTTCCAAGCCAGATGCCAAGGGACACAGATGCCAAGTGAAAGGTGCCTGTCATCAATTGGCAAAATTGTATAATTTCATCTCAAAAACTTACGATTTCGTCTTATTGGCAAAAATGGTGGGATTAAGTGCTTGCAACTTCAAAACAGAATTTGTAAATTTGCACCAGTCATTTGTTAGGGAATGATGAGTGTTTTAACTCTTGGGGCTCTCAGTGGAGAGCCTTTTTTTATTTCATTTGAGTCGGATGATGTCGCTCCAACGTGTAGTGGGGTTCTTCGATTTGAAGTCATGCTTGATGGCATTGGCAAACACATCTGCCTTGCCCCTGCCATCCTTCTGTGTGTACTGCTGACTGCCTATTACAATGGTTTCAGAGCCGTAGCAGCGGTTAATGCGGTCAATGACCTTATCCAGCTTCTTGAACTTCTCAATCTGCTCTGCATTCATGTCGAACAGGTCTTGCTGGATGGGGGATGAGGGGGATATGCCTGTCACGATAACCCCACCGCGCTTATATAGGTAGTCTTTACGATAGATGGCCCTCAATACGTCTGTAGCCGCTTGAACAATGGGAGTAGCACTGTTTGTTGGTGTCAGAAGCCGTGTCTCCTGGAAGTTCCAATATTGGAGCAAATCTTCCCTGAATGGGTTGGTACTGAGGAATACACCGACAATTGAGGCTACCGTGTCTTGCTTCCTCAGTTTCTCAGCGCAGCGTGAAGCGTAGTTGGCTATGTGAGTCCTCAATGTCTCGAAGTCGCCAACCATTCCGTTAAATGACCTACTGGTGCAAATGCTTTTCTTCTTGGCGAGCTCTTCATTGGGAACACAGTCTTCACCATTAAGCTCTTGCCATGTCCTAACGATATTGATATTGTTGAACGTCCCTCTTACCCAATCCTTGTGATGCTCGGCAAAGTCAAAGGCTGTCCTGCAACCCAGAGAATGAAGTTTCTCTGCATATCTCCGGCCAATGCCCCACACATCTTCAATGGGTAGCCACTTGAGGGCTGCTATGCGCTTGTAGTCCTCATCTATGATACAGCAATGCTTGTATTCCTTAAATTTCTTTGCCAACTTGGATGCAATCTTAGCTAATGTCTTATTGGGCGCAAGTCCGATGCTGACTGGCATTCCCACAGACTTCTTAATCCGCTTGTGAAGATTCTCTCCCCACTTCTGCAAGTCGATGTTCTCCATGCCATCCAGGTACACGAAACATTCATCAATGGAATACCTAAAGTATCTTGGTGCCTCCTGACTTATGATGCTTACGACCCTCGCAGTCAGCTCACCGTATAGCTCATAGTTGCTGCTGAATACCGCTATCTTCTGATTGGGGAACTGTTGAGCCAGTTGGAAGTACGGTGTACCCTCCTTGATTCCCAATGCCTTTGCCTCATTGGAACGTGCGACCACGCAACCGTCATTGTTGCTCAGTACGACCACGCATTTTCCCTCCAAGTCAGGACGGAAAACCTTCTCACAGCTTACGTAGCAATTATCACAGTCAACTATGCCATACATGGATTATTTCCATTTCTTGATGGTGTAGATAACCACGCCCCACACCCTGAAGTTGTCATCAGCATCCATGCGGAAATTGGGGGCTTTGGGGTTGGCAGACTTCAATTCGATATATCCATCCTCCTTATGTGTAAGGTCTAACAGCTTCACATTGAAATCCCCCTCGATGTAGGAAACCACAATATCACCATGTTCTGCCTCGATGCTTCTGTCAATAACGGCAATGTCACCCTCATTGATTCCAAGTCCAATCATGCTGTCACCTTCCACTTGTCCGTAGAATGTGGCTTCAGGGTGCTTGATCAGGTCACGGTTAAAATCCAGGCTTTCTGCCAGATAGTCTTCTGCAGGACTGGGGAATCCAGCCCTGATGGAAGGTGCAAACTGCAATCTCAGTTTCTCTTCAAACTCTCCAGTTATCAGTTTCATGTCATTCATTCTTTTGTCTGCAAAGATACTAAATAACGAGCAATAAACCATACTGGGGTATTGCATATTTTGATAAAATATATGATTTGACCCAGGTAGATCTTTATCAAGAATTTGAGAATTGGAGAATTCATTCTCTCATTGCTTTTCCCTTCGGCCAGCCTTTTTTATTTAAACACAGAGACACAGAGACACAGAGGGTTATTTTCTCTAGATTTTTATCCCTGAGTCTCTGAGTCTTTGTGTTCCAAATTTAGTTTATTATATTTAAACTCAGAGGCTCAGAGACACAGAGTTTTTTCTCTAGTTTTTTATCCCTGAGTCTCTGAGTCTCTGTGTTCCAAATTTAGTTTATTATATTTAAACACAGAGGCTCAGAGACTCAGAGGAATAGGGTTACAGAGAACATGGAGTAAAAAAACTCTGAGTCTCTGTGTCTTTGTGTTCCAATTTAGTTATTTTATGGGAACTAAATATGATTTGACCCAGGCAGATCTTTATTAAAAAGAGGGTTAAAAGTATATAATAGCCAAAAAAAAAGGTAGATGTGATGGTGATTGAAAAAAATGTTGTACCTTTGCACCCGAATGGTGATACCATGGTGTTCCACCGTGGTATAAAAGGGAATCAGGTGTAAGACCTGAGCAGTGCCCGCTACTGTAATCTCCATTATGGGAAATCCAGCAAATGCCACTGTCTGCAAAGATGGGAAGGCGGATTTCTCGGAGAAAGCCAGGAAACCTGCCACTCGCCAAATGTTTACGTTACCCTCGGGAACAGGGGTGCGGCAAGTATTGAACTCTATACTTCATCATGAGTAGTAGGAAAATCTCCATGTGTGCGCTGTGCACACTGTTGTCCGTATTGTTGCATGCACAGATCGTGCCTGACAAGCACGTTGTGCTCGATGAGGTGGTCGTGACGGGCACGGGCACGGAGCATCTGCTGAAGGATGCTCCCGTACAGACGGAGGTGATCAGCGGTAAGACACTGAGGAACTTTGCTGGTAAGAGCATCGAGGAGATCTTAGGCATGCTCACCGCCTCGTTCGACTTCAACGAAGACGACATGGGCAGTCAGATGCAGATGAACGGTCTGGGTAACAATTACATTCTGATTCTGATTGACGGCAAGCGCATCCATGGCGACGTGGGCGGACAGAACGACCTGAGTCTGATTGATCCGCACAACATCGACAAGATAGAGATCGTGAAAGGAGCCTCCAGTGCCCTCTACGGCAGTGATGCCATCGCCGGAGTGGTGAATATCATCACGAAGAAGCACGACCGGGAAGGGATCCTGCTGGAGAATACCTCACGGGTGGGCAGCTATGGCGATCTGCGTCAGCACAACGGCATCGGCTTCAGCATCGGGAAATGGAGCAGCTACACGAACTTCCAGCTGCAGCATAGCGACGGATGGCAGAACACGGCCACGGAGCACACACAGGGGTCGGAACCGCCTGTGCTCGACTCGCGGAACAAGACCACCAACCGTCATACCAACTGGCAGGTGGCGGAACGGCTGACCTTCACCCCGATGAAGAATCTGGAACTCTATGCCGAGGGCAGCACCTACTGGAAGCGCATCTACCGTCTGAGCGGGAAATATCCCCACTATGATGTTTATACCTACGACCTCGAATACCATAACGCTTCGGCGGCCGTGGGCGGGAAGTGGAAACTGAACAAGACGGATGTGGTGACACTCGATGTCGATTGGAACCGTCATGCCTACTACTATCATTTCACTGCCAACACGCTCGTGGAGGACTATGAGAAGAGCAAGGGCACAATCTACTACCCCTATTTCCCTTATCTGACTGACCAGACGGAGCTGCAGAGTGACCAGCAGCGCACGATGGTGAACCTGAAGGGCGTATTCGCACTGCCCTATGAGAACCGCTTGAGTGCTGGTATCGAATACCGCTACGACTGGCTGGATTCGCCTACCCGTGTGGTGGGAGGCAGAGTGGATGACCACAACGAGGCGGTGTATGTGCAGGATGAGTTCAACCTCATTCACAACCTGAATGTCACCGCCGGACTGCGCCTGAACCACCATGAGGCCTTCGGACTGCGCCTGACACCGAAGGTATCGGCGATGTACCGCATCGGGAACCCGTTCCGACTGCGTGCCACATGGAGTCAGGGTTTTAAGACACCCACCACCAAGGAACGCTATTACCGTTATGTGCGCCAGATGAGCGGTACCTACCTCTATTTAGGTAACCTCGACCTGACACCCCAGAAGAGTAACTACTTCTCAGTGAGCGGTGAATATACGTGGAACGGACTGTCGGTGACGGCTACCGGCTACTACAATCATGTGGATGACATGATTGCTCTGGTGACGATCCCCAACTACCAGGCTCCCGATGAATACATCGTTCAGTACGATCCCGTGAAGACCCGTCAGTATCAGAACATCGAGGATGCCAAGACCTACGGCGCAGATGTCAGCATACGCTACTCGTGGAAGGAGCTGTCGGCAGGGATCGGCTACAGCTATCTCGACACGCAGGCGAACACCTACGATACCAGTCATGACCGTATGACACGTGTCACCATCGACGGTATGGCTCACCACAAAGGGAACGCGTACGTCACCTGGGGACACCAGTTCGTGAGCGGTTACCGCTTGGGGGTGGGCATCTATGGGAAAGCCTCCACCAAGCGCTACTATCAGATCAACGGCGACGGCAAGGGCTACCAGATCTGGCGACTGGCCACGACACATGATTTCACTCCAAAGCAGCGGTCGGGACTGTCCTACCGTGTGGAGGCGGGCATCGACAATATCTTCAACTACTGCGACCGTACGCCACACGGTCTGCACCTCGGTACCACCACTTCGGGAACGACGGTCTATGCCTCGCTCTCACTCCGCTTTTCCAAGGGAAAGAAGACTAATAATCAATTCAATACCAATTTAAATCAAAGCAATTATGAAGAGAATTAGAAGTATGATGATTGCCATGCTGGCAGTTATGGGATGTATGACTTTCGTAGCTTGTAGCAGTGACGACGATGACAAGAAAGTCGAGAACAACTACACAGTGTATCAGAAAGCGGTGAACGAAACGGTAAAGAACCAGAAGAGGAACAACAAGGTGATCCTCCTGGTGGCCTTCGGCTCTACCTGGCAGCAGGCATACGATGCCTTCGATACCACGGTGGCGGCATATAAGTCAGCCTTCCCCGGCTACGACGTGTTCCTGTCGTTCTCCTCTGCTATCTGTATCAACCGTGCTGCAGAGGGTGAGAACGTGGCATCACGTAACTTCTACGCACCTCCTTTCTGGCTCACTGCCTTTGCACAGGACGGGGTGAAATACAACGAGATCGTGGTGCAGTCGCTGCAGGTGATCCCTGGTGAGGAATACACCCGTGTGATCAACTATATCAAGGACTTCGCCAACAACAGCAACGGTGACCTCGATGACAAATACTTAGCCAGTGTTACACTGAAACTGGGCGTGCCCCTGTTGCAGGATGCAGAGGCCGATGTGAATGCCGTGGCAACGGAACTGGATAAACTGTACAAGACACAGGCTTCGCAGGGTGTGGTGGCCTTCATGGGACACGGTAACCCTGACTCTTACGACACCTACAAGGCCAATGTGCGCTACACCCAGCTGGAGGAGGCCCTGCAGAAGATCAGCAAGAACTACTATGTGGGTACTGTGGATATGATGGAGAACTTCAAGACACATGTGCTGGCACGTATGCAGGCCAACGGCATCATGTCGGGAAAGGTGTTCTGCCACCCCCTGATGTCTATCGATGGTGACCACGGACATAACGACATGGCCGGCGACGACGATGCCTGGGACAATGGCTTCGAGGCCAACGAAGAGGGTGAGGTGGAGGATACCTCCTGGAAGATGTACTTCCATCACATGGGATACACCTGCGACAACTCGACGATGATCGAGAAGGGCTTGCTGGAACTGCCCACCATCCGTCAGGTGTGGATGAACCATACCCAGGATGCCATCAATGGCGAGCCCCTTGACTACTACCACTCGAAGTATCCTGAGGAGTAAAGACCCAGGAAGGTGGTGAGTATTATAAAATACCATTCATGCAACTAACAAAAATCTATTTGGGGATACTGCTGCTCCTGCTGACAGGAGCAACAGCACAAGCCCAGCGGCCCAGGAAACAGAGTCAAATCAAAGACTCCGTGATGCTCGATGACGTGACAGTGATAGGGAAGAGCAAGACACAGCAGATCCGTGAAGGAGCCTTCTCCGTGAATGCCATTGATGTGCGCTCCGTGATCAGTTCGCTCAGCTCACTGAACAGTATCGTTGACCGAACGGCGGGTGTGAAGGTGCGTGAAGAGGGCGGAGTAGGCTCCGACTTCGACCTGAGCATCAATGGTATGTCGGGCAATGCCGTGCGCTATTTCATCGACGGCGTGCCGCTCGACACGAAAGGCTCGGGCGTGACGTTGGCCAATCTGCCTGTGAACCTGATAGACCATATCGAGATCTACAAGGGTGTGGTACCTACATGGCTGAGTAGCGATGCCCTGGGCGGTGCCGTCAATATCATCACCAACCGGAAACATTCCAACTACCTCGATGTCAGTTACGGTCTGGGCTCCTTTCACACCCACCGCGGTGAACTCAATGCACAGTATGCGTTGAAGAACGGAATCATCATCCGTCCTGCCTTCGGTATCAACTACTCGAAGAACGACTACATGATGAAAGACGTGGAGGTGTGGGATGAGGCAGCCGGCAGGTATCTGCCCAAGAAGAGGCGGCGCTTTCATGATGACTACCTCTCGCTGTTAGGACAGGTGGAGGTGGGCGTCAGTGACAAACGGTGGGCCGATGACTTCTTTGTGACCCTGTCGTATAACAAGGTGAACAAGGAACTGCAGACCAACCAGGTGCAGAACCACGTCATCGGTATGGCCGACCGTCGGAACAGTGCCTGGAGTGTGGGCGTGCGCTACAAGAAAAACGATTTCCTCTTCAAGAACTTAAGTGCCAACCTGTCACTGTCGCATACGTGGGACCACACGGTGGCTACCGATACCGCACACCGCAAATACGACTGGAATGGTGAGTGGATACGCAGTGAGCGTAACGAGATCAATGGAAGGGCCTTCTCAGAGAGACATGTGAAGCGTCCGCTTACTGTGCTGAGGACCGACCTGAACTACTGCTTCTCCGAGCAGCATATGCTCAACCTCAGCTATGCGCTGAACCGTACGGGAAACAACCGGTGGGATGAGGTGGACAACTCCTTCGTTGCCGCCAACGACATGTTTGCCAAGCACATCATCGGACTGGCATACAACCAGTCGCTGATGAACGGACGGATGTATAACACCCTCTTCCTGAAAGACTATATCAACCACCTGTCCATCAAACAGACCGACCTGTCATTCATCACAGGCTCGCAGAAGATGGCAGGGGCCAATACGCAGAACAGCTTTGGAGGCGGTGTGGGAACGAAGTTCGAGCTGATGCCGTCGCTGGCGGTCAAGGCCAGTTATGAGCACAGCGTGCGACTGCCGCTGGCCCGTGAACTGCTGGGCAATGGTACCACCATCTATGCCAATACGGCACTGAAGCCGGAGGAGAGTAATAACCTGAACCTTGGCTTCTTCGGTACCATCCGATCCGGCCTGCACAGTCTGTACTATGAGGCGAACGGATTCCTGCGCTATGTCGATAACTACATCCAACCCACGATATCCGACGATGAGGGCTATCTGCAGTATGTCAACGAACCGGCAGTGAGCATCAAGGGCCTGGAGGGTGAACTGCGATACGACTGGGACCGCCGACTGCAAGTCATGGCGAACTTGAGTTGGCAGGATGCGCGTGACAACAACCGCTACAAGGATGACGGTAAGCCGTCGGTGACTTATAAGAACCATGTGCCGAACCGTCCGTGGCTCTTTGCATCTGCAGAGGCACGGTATTCATTCCAGGACCTGTGGATGACAACCGACCGTCTGACCTTGGGCATCGACTATCAGTGGGTGCACTGGTTCTATCTCTCCTGGGAAGCCTACGGCCTTCCTGAGACCAAGGCACGTATTCCGGAAAAGAATCTGCTGGGCGCCAATGTCACCTATTCGTGGCACAACAACCGTTATAGTGTGTCGCTGGACTGTCAGAACCTGCTGGATCAGACGGTATATGACAACTACAAACTGCAGAAGCCGGGACGTTCGATGTTTCTGAAATTCAGAGTGTTATTTAACTAATAATGTATAACAATAATTCAAATTAAAATGAGAAAACTCAGTTATTTTCATGCTGCAATAGCGACACTGTTGCTCGCCTTTGCCTTTACATCTTGCTCAAGTGACGATGATGACAACAAGAAAAAGCCCGAAGAACCTGCACAGCCGGAGGTAACCTACCATTACGACCTGACCGTTACGGTGGGCAAGCACGGTGGTATGGCCTCACAGGAGACACACCTGACGATGAGCGTGCCCTCCCTGTCTGATCCTAACACAACCGTTGACTTCAAGGGAAATGGTATTGAGATCACCGACTACACCATTGAGAACATCTACGACAATAAGTACATGTACCAGGTGCCTACCTCAGAGGACCGTTTTGCCAAACTGCAGATCAAGGATAACAAGATCAATGTCATTCGCGAGCGTCCGTTTGGTACCAACACCTATACCTCACGTAAATATACTCACGCCTGGCTGAAGGAGAACACCCTGGTCGTCATGGCCGCCAATGGTACTGCCGACAAGATTGTCTGGACCAAACTGAATACGGACGACATGACCATCATCAACGAGGGAACGCTGTCCTTGTCTGTTGTCGAAGGTTTCGATTCGTTCACGACCAGTGGTCTGCTGACCTATCGTAAGAGCGATAATAAACTGTTCTATTTCTTCTACAGCAAGAAAGGCTCTGGTCGCACGGCCACCAAGGAGTCGTTCTTCCATGTCGCCGTTATCAATCCTGAGACGATGGCTGTGGAGAAGGAGATCGTCAACAAGGAGGCTTCAGAGATGCAGGGTTCTGCCTACGGTGAGCTGATGCAGAACTTCATGTTCTTCGATGATCAGGACAACCTCTATCTGTCAACATTCAGCAGCGTCAACAAGAAGAATATCGGTAAGCTGCTGCGCATTAAGAAGGGTGAATACGACTTCGAGGCTGGTTACAATGCCTTCCCCGATGCGAAGGGAAAGATTGTCTCTGTGCTCTATATCGGTAACGGCAAGGCACTGGCTTATTCAGGTGATGCCAGTGTAGGTACAAGTATCCAGGATCCCGCCTATTATTATTCCATCGTTGACCTGAACGCCAAGACGGCTACTCCCATTAAGTTCAGCGGTGCCGATCTGCCTTACAGTGCGGGCAGTTTCTCACAGCGTGCTGTCTATAATGCCAAGGAGAACAAGGCTTACTTCGGTGTGAGCAACGAGGCAGGTGAGACCGTGTTTGTCTATGATGTGGCAACAGGTAGTGTTACCAAGGGTCTGAGCATCGCTCCTGGCTATTACTTCGACCAGATCCGTCTGGTACAGGACGAGACGAAATAATGTGATCGCAAACGTATGAGAAAAGCGTTTTCAATCCTCTTGATGTTCCTGTGCATGAGCACTCATGCACAGGAACTCTCTTCTTTCGTGGAGAGTGACCTGCTGGCCTCCTTGCAAAAAGACGAGAAGGCTGCTCTGCTGATGGTACATTTCGGTACGACCTATGATGAGACACGCAGCAAGACCATCGATGCCATCAATCAGAAGGCGAAGACACTGTTTCCGCTGCTGGAGGTGCGCGAGAGTTACACGTCGCGTATCATCATGCGCCGCCTGAAAGCACGGGGCATCCAGAAAGAAAGTCCATTGGAGGCGATGCTCCGACTACGTGCCGAGGGCTATACGCATCTGATTGTGCAGAGTACGAATGTCATCGACGGTGTGGAGATGGAGTCACTGCGCAAGGATGTGGAGAGCGTGAAACCGTTCTTCAAGGAGATACGGGTGGGGCATCCGCTGATGTACAGTACCGATGATGCGCTGAAAGTGGTGGACATCCTCACGAAGCGCATCCCTGTCAGCAGCAAGAAGCGTGAGCACGTGCTTTTTGTGGGACATGGCACGGCCACACCTGCCACGGCTATCTATAGTGAGATTGACTATATGTTCAAGGCCGAGGGACATCCCCACTATCATGTGGGTACCATTGAGGGATACCCTACTTTCGAGAATGCCGTGCAGATGCTGAAGGCTGCCAAGGCCAAGACGGTGGTGCTGGCCCCACTGATGTTCGTAGCGGGCGACCATGCGAAGAACGATATCTCACAGGAATGGAAGGAGGCACTGGAGAAAGAGGGCTTTCAGGTAAGGCTCCATCTCGAAGGCTTGGGTGAGGTGCCAGAGATACAGGATATCTATTTGGCACATATCCAGTTCCTGATGCAGCATCGTGAACGGGGCATCATGGAGAAGAAGAAGGCATATAGTCAGCAGCAGTAAGCTGAATGACTCGTTCTTATAAAAGGTATCAAGACGATGAAGAAGGTAGCTGGATGGATCCTTGCCGTTGTGATATGCCTGGGTATCCTTGGGTATGTGGGCTATCGGTATTGGCTGTCGCCCACACGAATCCTGGTGGTGAACACCCTCAAGATGCAGGAGGCGGATTTCATTCTGAGTAATGACAGCAGACATATCAGGGTGGAATGCGTGGAAGCCGAGAAGATGGGACGTCTCGACGACTACGATGCTGTCATCCTCTTCGCACGTCGGCTCTATCTGAATGAGGAACAGCAGAAGGAGGTGGACCGTGCTGCCGAACGGGGAATCCCTGTGTTCACCAAGACAGTGAAAAGCAGCAGCTTTGCCATCTACAAGAACCTCAGTGAGGAGCAGCAAGGACGGCTGCAGCAGTATTTCGACAACGAGAACAGACAGAACTTCCGCAACGGACTGCGATACTTGCGCCATCTGGCTACGCCACAGCGATGGGGTGATCAGGATTTCGAGGCTCCTGTGGAGATGCAGAAGAGTATCTTTTACCATCGGGAATACGGAAAGTATTTCAAGAAGGCTGGGGAACTGACCGACTACCTGAAGAAGAAAGGTCTTTATCACAAGGGTGGACAGACGGTTGCACTGATCTCGGGAATCCAGTTTCCGATGGAGGGAAACCGTCAGCATGTGGATACGCTCATCACGATGCTCACCGAACGGGGGATGAATGTCTATCCCATGACCTGTACGGGGAAGAAACGGGAGAAGATGCTCAAGGAGCTGATGCCCGATGCCATCGTCTATATGTCGATGGGACGTCTGGGCAACGACACGCTGATCTCATGGCTGCAGGAGAAGAACATCCTGCTGTTCACACCCTATCCGCTTTCTCTCACCCATGAGGAGTGGATGGACGCCAAGCACCCGATGAGCAGCGGTATGAAGAATTCACGCATCGTCATTCCTGAGATCGACGGTGGGGTGGCTCCTTTCTGTATCGGTACGCAGAACCAGGATAAGAAAGGGTACTACATGTATACGGCTGAGGTGGAGCGTTGCTCGATGTTCGTCAGCACCGTGGAGAAATACCTGACGCTGCGTACCAAGAAGAACCATGAGAAACGCATTGCCATCGGCTATTTCAAACGACCTGGGAAGGATGCGCTGCTGGCGAGTGGCATGGAGGTGATCCCTTCGTTGTACAATTTCCTCAAACGACTGCGTGAAGAGGGGTATGACGTGAGCGGACTGCCTGCCACCGTGGAGGCTTTTGCCCGTGACATCAAGACGGAGGGTATCGTCTTGGGCTCGTATGCCAAAGGGGCACAGGAGAGATATCTGCGCGAGGGTCATCCTTGTTGGCTCACAAAGGAACAGTATGAAACATGGGCTCACGAGGTGATTGCTCCTGCGAAATATCATGAGGTGGTGGAACGCTATGGTGAGGCACCGGGAAACCTGCTGACGAAAGGGGACTCTTTGGCAGTGGCTTGTGTGCGATATGGGAACATCCTGCTCTTCCCACAACCTCGTCCTGCCTTGGGTGATGATGACTTCAAACTGATGCATGGCGTAGAGGTGGCACCTCCTCACAGCTATCTGGCACCTTATCTGTATGTGCAGAAAGGTTTTCAGGCTGATGCCCTGATCCATTTCGGTACTCACGGAAACCTGGAGTTCACACCAGGACGTGACACTGGAATGCGACGGGAAGACTGGAGCATGGTTCTTGTGGGTGACCTGCCTCATTTCTATTATTATACAACAGGGAATGTGGGGGAGAGCATCATTGCCAAACGACGCAGTCAGGCGGTGTTGCTCACTTATCTCACAGCACCTTATGCCCCCAGTGGGATGCAGCAGAAATATGCCACCTTACTGGCGGATATCCATAAGGCATTGGAGGGGGGAGGACAGAACAGAAGTCTGATCCTTGCCATCAAGAAAACCATTGTCCACGAAGGACTCCACCGTGAACTGAACCTTGACGACAACCTTGCCCGTCCCTATTCCTTAGAGGAACTGGAGCGGTTGGATGCTCATCTGGAGGAACTCTCCAATGAGAAGATGCAAGGGGCTTATTATATTTTAGGACAGCCTTATTCGGAGCGTGACTTATTGAATACAACATTGGCCATCAGTGCGGATCCGCTGGCGTATGACATGGCCAGAAAAGACCGTGATGAAGGAAAGATTACTACGAAGCAACTGCAGGACTATGCCTTCGTGGCACACCGTTACCTGCCGAGGGCCCGTCAGCTGATTACCTCTCAGATGGCAACGAATCCCTACCGACGACAGCTGCTGATCTCATCCACACAGGAGGAGTTGAACAGGATGATCCGTGCCTTGAACGGGGGTACGGTGGCACCAGCCCCTGGCGGTGATCCTGTGCTGAATCCCAATGTGCTGCCCACAGGACGGAATATGTTCAGCATCAACCCTGATAACACTCCAGATCTCCAAGCATGGGAGGATGGCAAAAGACTGGCTGAGAATACGCTTGAACGTTACCGCAGGCAGCACGGTGGAGAATGGCCGCGGAAGGTGAGTTATACTTTCTGGGCAGGAGAGTTCATCAACACACAGGGTGCCACCATCGCCCAGGCGTTATGGATGCTGGGGGTGGAGCCTGTTCGTGATGCCGAGGGACGTATCAACGATTTCCGTCTGATTCCCCAAAAGGAACTGGGACGGCCCAGGATTAATGTGGTGGTACAAGTGAGCGGTCAGTTACGGGACATTGCAGGCTCCCGTCTGAAACTGATTACCGATGCGGTGAAGCTCGCTTCTTCGGAGAAGGAAGACAGTAACTTCGTGTATGAGGGTACCCTCCTGCAGGAGAAGGAACTGATGGAGAAAGGGGTGGCTCCCAAACGGGCTCGCGAGCTCTCTACGATGCGTGTCTTCGGACCCATCAACAGCGGATACAGCACGGGCATGATGAACTATATCGAACGTAGTGGTACATGGGAGAAATCCTCGGAACTCGTGGACGGATACCTGAATAACATGGGAGCAGCCTATGGGGATGAGCAGAACTGGGGAGGCTTTGAACCGAACCTCTTTGCTTCGGCACTGCAGCAGACGGATGTGGTGGTGCAACCCAGACAGAGTAATACATGGGGACCCATATCGCTCGACCATGTCTATGAGTTCACGGGAGGCCTTTCCCTCACGGTGAAGACACTCACGGGAAAGGAGCCCGATGCCTATCTCGCTGACTATCGTAACCGTTCGAACCGTCGTATGCAGGATGCGAAGGAGGCTATTGCCGTAGAGGTGCGCACCTCTCTGCTCAACCCTGTCTATATCAAGGAACGCATGCAGGGGGATGAGGGCACGGCTCAGATGTTTGGGGAGATGTTCCGTAACCTCTTCGGATGGAGTGCCACGCGTCCTAATGCTCTTGATAAAGAGATCTACAACGACCTGTACCGTCTGTATGTGACCGATGAGCAGCAGCTTGGTATCAGGAGTTATTTCCAGCGGGTGAATCCTGCAGCCTACCAGGCCATGACATCCGTGATGATAGAGAGTGCACGCAAGGGCTTCTGGAAACCATCGGCAGGGCAGTTGAAGCAACTCGCTCAGTTACATGCCGAGATCACGAAAGAGAGTGGGGCTGCCTGTACGGATTTCGTCTGTAACAACGAGAAACTACAGGACTATGTCTCCAAGCAGCTGGACGGGAAGTTACGTAGTGACTACCAGCGTAGCATGGATGCCGTGAAGCTGAGTGCATCGGGCCAGAAAGACATGGTACTGAAAGAACAGAACCAACGACAGTCTTTGTTGCAGAAACCACAGGTGGTGAACGGCATCGTGGTGGGCATCGCAGTGGTTCTCGGCTTGATAGGACTGGTGATATGGCTTCGTCGTAAGAAATAAGGAGAAACGAACTGCAGGACAGGATGGAAATGCTCTTAGCGATACTGGCTGGTATGATCTTGATGAGTTCTCTCGTCAAGGTAGGACTGCTCCCCATGAAGGTAAGACTCGTTGTGGCTGTGTGCTATGCAGCCTTCATGGGCTGGGTAACGTCGCACATGACAGAGCTGTCGCATGAGGTGTTCGTTCAACTGGCTACCGACAGGAGTATCATGCTCGATCTGGCGGTATGTGTGATTCTTGAGGCGGTGGTGATGATGACCTACTGTTTCTGCTCGCCTAAGCAGAAGGTATGGGGTGTCCTGTTGGAGTATGAGCCGGTGTTGTTGGCGATCCCTGCTCTCTGCTACTTCCAGGCACAGCTGCTCTATGGATTGCCAGGTGTTGACTACGCATGGGTGGCATGGATGTCGGCAGGACTCGTCTTGTTCCTGATGCTCGGCGGTCCTCTTCTCCTACGGTGGCTGCTGCGGGAAAGACATTTGTTGCTGGAATTGCTATTTATCATCAATCTGCTGATCGTCGTCCTCTGTGTGGCGATCACAGGATATTCATAGAAAGATGGAAACAATATCGAATATTCTTTTCTGGATTTCCAACGGCTTGTTGGTACCAGTGGTGGTGTTGCTGTTGCTCTTTTTCATGAGAGCACTGGTGTTGGCGGCAGGATTCTTGGGGGAGTTCTTCCGTCGGAAGACAATGCTTGCACAGACAGATTTCTTGGAATCAGGGGTGCAGGAGCAGGTGACGGAAGGATTGCGGACACTGGCGGGACAATCAGTCCTTATGGATCGTTCCCTGTATCTGAAGACCCTGACCCTCCTTTCGGAGAACGTGTCTAACAAAGCGTTCTGCGAGCGGGTGGTGGCCAACTATGAGGTCGATGCCGCCAAGGAACTGTCAGGGTCGCGCCTCCTGGTGAAGTTAGGACCGATGCTCGGACTGATGGGAACATTGATTCCTATGGGACCGGCCTTGGTGGGACTGGCCACGGGGGATATCTCTGCGATGGCCTATAACATGCAGGTGGCGTTTGCTACCACTGTGGTGGGCATGGTGATTGCCGCTATCGGTGTGACCACTTTGCAGGTGCGCCAGCGGTGGTATGCCCGTGAACTGAATAACCTGGAATATGTTCGTCAGTTGTTGTGCGATGAGAGCAAGGAATAGATTGTTACAGCAAGGGGATGAGGATCCCATGCAGACCGTTGCCAACCTCTTCGATGTGGCAATGGTCTTTGCGGTGGCCCTGATGGTGGCTTTGGTCACCCATTTCAATATGTCGGAACTCTTCAGTAAGGAGGACTTCACCATAATCAAGAACCCGGGGAAGGACAATATGGAGATTATCACCAAGGAGGGGCAGCGGATCAAACATTATACTCCCAGTGATGACCAACAGACTTCTGGAAGACGTGGACGGAAGGTGGGGATAGCCTACCAGTTGGAGAATGGTGAGATTATCTACGTGCCGGAATAAGTCATAGGAAATAAATACAAGCATTATTTGCATTTGTATTCGTTTAATCGTATCTTTGCAAAAGAAATCTATCAGGACATGAGTAAGGCAAAAATAACCGTAGTCGGTATCGGACCGGGAAGCGTGGAGGATATCACGCCAGCGGTGATGAATGCCATCAAAGAGGCTGACGTAGTGGTGGGCTATCAGTATTATTTCCAGTTTATTGAACCCTACCTGAAAGAGGGGGCACAGTGCGTGGATACAGGAATGAAACGGGAGCGCGACCGTGCCCGTCAGGCTTTTGACTTGGCTATGCAGGGCAAATACGTGGCGGTCATCTCCAGTGGTGACGCAGGTATTTACGGTATGGCTCCGCTGATTTACGAGATGGCGAAGGAAAAAGCTTTGGGAGATGATATTGAGATAGTTTCATTGTCAGGTATCAGCGCTTTCCAGAAGGCTGCCTCTCTTTTGGGTGCACCTGTGGGACATGACTTCTGTGTGATTTCCCTTTCTGACCTGATGACACCTTGGGCAAAGATTGAAAAGCGTATCGTAGCTGCTGCCCAGGCCGACTTCGTCACTGCTGTCTATAATCCCAAGAGTCATGGACGTTACTGGCAGCTGTACCGTCTGAAAGAGCTGTTCCTGAAAGAAAGGGATGGTAATACCCCTGTGGGATATGTGCGACAGGCAGGACGTCCGGAGCAGGAGGTAAAGGTGACCACTTTGTATGACTTGGATCCTGAAGATGTGGACATGTTTACTGTCATCATCATCGGTAACTCGCAAAGTTATACTTGGGAGAATTGTATCATCACGCCAAGGGGTTATTATCAAGAAGGAAACGGAGAGGAGACAGGAACGAACATCGGACAGAACATTATGATGGAGAGTTTCCGAACCATCAGTCGTGAGTTGCATGATCCTGATATCCCCCTTAGTAGGAAATGGCCGCTATTACATGCTATTCATACGACTGCTGATTTTTCGATGGAGGATATTCTCTATACCGATGAAGAGGCTGTTCCGTTATTGCATCAGGCAATGAAGGAAGGACGGCTGAAGACGATCATCACCGATGTGACGATGGCAGCCAGTGGAATCCGAAAGACAGCTTGTGAACGTTATGGCATCGAGGTGAAATGCTACCTTCACGACGAGCGCGTGGCATCGATGGCGAAGGAGAAGGAGATCACACGCACTCAGGCTGGAATCCGTCTGGCTGTGGAGGACCATCCTGAGGCCTTGTATGTATTCGGCAATGCGCCTACGGCGTTGATGGAGCTATGTGACCTGATGCGCAAGAAGAAGGCAAGACCTGTTGGAATCATCGCTGCCCCTGTGGGTTTCGTTCATGTCTGTGAGTCGAAACACATGGTAAAGGTCTTCCATGACGTGCCAAAGATCATTGTTGAAGGCCGAAAAGGTGGCTCTAATGTAGCGGCTACGCTTGTGAACAGTATTCTGGCTTGGCCCGATGCCGAACAGTTAAAACCAGGAAGAGATGTCTAAACGATTCATCGTCATCGGAATGCCAGATGTTTCGAAGGGTGTTACTTTACCCGAAACACTTCCTGACGCTGTCTTTTCAGGAGGCAGGCGCCATCATGAACTGGTGAAGGATCTGCTTCCGGCAGGTGCGAAATGGATTGACATCACAGTTCCGCTCAATGATGTCTTTGCGCAATATGCCCAGATAGAAAAGCCCATCGTGGTGTTTGCATCAGGCGACCCCTTGTTTTTCGGCTTTGCCAACACCATCAGGAGGGAGATTCCTGATGCCGAAATACAGGTCTTTCCATCTTTCAACTCCCTTCAGATGTTGGCTCACCGACTGGTAATGCCTTATCATGACATGACCATTGTCTCACTGACAGGTCGTCCATGGCATGAATTTGACCGTGCATTGATAGAACGTAGGCAGAAGATCGGTGTGCTTACGGATGGCGAGCATACCCCAGCGGCCATTGCTCAACGTATGTTGAAGTATGGTTACAATAACTATCGGATGAGTATTGGCGAACATCTTGGCAGTGAAACAGAGGAACGCGTTACTACGCTCACGTTGGAGGAAGTAGCGCATCACTCTTTCCAACGTCCTAATTGCTTGATCCTGGAGATGCATTCAGATCACGGTTCGGTAGCAAGTAAGCCCCTCGGCATCCCAGACAACCAGTTCGCACTCCTTGATGGTCGTGAGAAGATGATTACCAAGGCACCTGTCCGTCTGCTTACCTTGGCAGCGCTCGAATTGCAAAACCGCCAATCCCTGTGGGATATCGGTTTCTGTACAGGTAGTGTTTCCATTGAAGCCAAACTTCATTTTCCTCATCTTCATGTAACAGCTTTCGAGATTCGTGAAGAAGGGAAACAACTCATGGAGATGAATTCCCATCGGTTTAAAGCTCCAGGAATCACTTCAATCATTGCCGACTTCATCGAGATTCCTATTGATGACTGTATTCCACCGGATGCCGTTTTTATAGGTGGTCATGGCGGACGTTTACAGGAGATGATGGCTAAGGCAGCTAATGCACTTTTGCCAGGAGGCGTCATGGTCTATAACTGTGTTGATCCAAAGAGTATAACCGATGAACGGATTCGTACAGACAGTCAGCAGGTTTTTGAAATGGCTGCGTGTGAACTGGGACTTGTTTTGGAGGAACCGATGCGTGTGGCTATCAACGATTATCATCCCATTATTATATTGAAAGCACGAAAATCATGAAAATAGCGATTGTACCCGTATCTATAGAAAGCAGAACGATAGCACGGAAGTTGCAGAAGGCACTTTCGGGTGAGACTCAACTCTTGGCTCGCGGTGAGGTAAAAGATACCTTCCATGAGTTCGATGCATTCATCTTTGTTTCGGCATTGGGTATCTGTGTGCGTACCATCGCCTCTGTCATCAAGGATAAATACACCGATCCTGCTGTGGTCTGTGTGGATAGTACGGGCAGGAACGTGATTGCTGTGCTCAGTGGACATAAGGGAGGAGCCAATCAGTTGACCAAGGAAGTGGCAGCCATCCTGGGGACTCATCCCGTGATCACCACGCAGAGCGATTGTCAAGGGTTGTGGGCGCTGGACACGTTCGAGGAGCAGTTCGATTGGGTCGTTGCTGAGGAGAAGGAGGAAGTGAATGCCGTCATTTTCCAGTTTGTCAATAAGAAACCCGTGGCACTTTATATGGATATACGCGACCGTGGAACCGACTATTTGGAAAGTACGTTGCCTCCACATGTCACCATCGTCAAGGATGTGGAAACGTCGACGCTGAAATCTTTTCGTGCACTGATTGTCGTTTCACCCCGCAGGGTGTATCCCGATATGGATATTCCATACGTGCATTTCATTCCGAAGGTAATCACTTACGGCATCGGTCTGGCTCATCAGGCAGGTCCTGCCTTAGACGTGATGAGTGATATTGATGAGGTCGTGGAGAATCATGGCTTTTTTAATCTCGCCCGTGAGTATTGCACGATAGATGTGAAAGCAGACGAACCATTGATTAAACTCCTGCAGACGGACCCTTATCCCGTGAAGTTCTTTACGGCAGAGGAACTGTCGAAGGTGGAGGTCCCTACGCCTTCGGATGTGGTTTCCAAACATGTGGGAACGCCCAGCGTATGTGAGGCTGCGGCGATATTAGGCAGTAATCATGGTAAGCTGTTGCTGATCAAGCAGAAAGGAAAGAACTTCACCGTGGCGGTGGCCATCGACCGCAAATACCTTCGGGAAGGTCATGTGGAAATTGTGGGCGCTGGTCCTGGTGACCCTGATTTGGTATCGGTACGTGGAAGACAGTTACTGGAAAGAGCCGACCTTATTTTATATGCGGGTTCTCTAGTACCCAAGGAACTGACGCTTTGTGCGAAACCCGGGGCCACCGTTCGCTCTTCTGCCGATATGTCATTGGAAGAACAATGTGATCTGATGAAGGAGTTCTATGACAAAGGGAAATATATCGTTCGCCTGCATACAGGTGACCCTTGTATCTTCGGCGCTATCCAGGAACAGATGGCCTTCTTTGACAAACATGGAATGGACTATCACATCACTCCCGGCATCAGTTCGTTCTTGGCTGCTGCCGCCGAACTTCGTTCGCAGTTCACGATTCCTGAACGATGCCAGACCATCATCCTCACCCGTGGTGAAGGACGTACACCCATGCCGGAAAGGGAAAAACTACACCTGCTGGCCCGTTCACAAAGTACGATGTGCATCTTCCTTTCCGCAGCCATCGTTGATGATGTGCAACACGAACTCTTGCAAGAATACCCTGAAGATACGCCCGTTGCTGCCTGTTATCATCTGACTTGGAAAGATCAGCGCATCTATCGGGGAGTGCTCAAAGATCTGGCGAAGATCGTGCATGATAATCAGCTGACGCTTACCACAATGCTCGTAGTAGGAGAGGCCATCGGCAATCGTAGTGAGAATTCAAAACTCTACGATAAGCATTTCACACATCTTTTCAGAAAAGGAGTTAATAGCTAGGAGTTAACGTTAGGGTTAAGGTTAGGGTTAAGGTTAGAGTTAAGGTTAGAGTTATATATGATACTGGTATTCGGAGGCACCACAGAAGGACGACGGGCAGTGCAGGTTCTTGAAGAGGCCGGCAAGCCGTTCTGGTATTCTACCCGAGGGAACGGGCAGGATGTAGAGTTAGTGCATGGAATACGAGTAACGGGTGGCATGAACGCCGATGAAATGGCTGCTTTTTGCAGGAAGAATGCTATTTCCTTGATAGTGGATGCAGCGCATCCCTTTGCCACACAACTCCATCATCATATCATGACAATGGCTCAGCATGAGCATCTGCCTGTTATCCGTTATGAACGGCAGTATGAACCTCATACTGATGGTGTGTTTTGGTGTAAGGACTATGAGGATGCTATTACCCAGCTGAAGGCAAAAGACATTCATCGACTTCTGGCTTTGACGGGTGTGCAGACTATAGGCAGCCTGCGAGACTATTGGAAGGACAACGAGTGCTGGTTGCGGATTCTTGACAGGGATCATTCGCGCGATATAGCCGTAAGGGAAGGATTTCCGATGGATCACTTAGTCTATTATGAACATGAAGACACGACTTCATTAATCACCCGGTTGAGACCGCAGGCTATCCTTACCAAAGAAAGTGGAACAACGGGCGGCTTCCCTGAAAAGATAGAAGCTGCTTCCCAAACAGGAACGCCCGTTTTTGTTGTTGAGCGCCCGCTTTTCCCATGGCAGCATGTAGTTGATGGTCCTCACGGTCTTCGGCTGAAAATACAGGAACTGTTACCTGATTTCTTTGAACTGCACACGGGACTGACCACAGGAACCTGTGCTACAGCTGCCGCCGTTGCAGCTTTCACCAAACAGCTGACGGTGAGTGTGCGCATTCCAGATGGTGAGCATATAGAGGTTCAGATAGACAGGATTGAGGGAAATACGGCCACCGTTATCAAACATGCTGGTGATGATCCCGATCTGACGGATGGTCTTGAAATTCAGGCAACCGTGAAACTGACAGATTTTGCCCAAAAGGTGGTTATTCAAGGTGGGGAAGGTGTAGGAATCGTGACGCTTCCTGGACTCGGTCTTCCCATAGGTGCTCCAGCTATTAATGAGGTTCCCCAACAGATGATCCGTGACAATCTTCTGCCGTTGTTGCCTGAAGGAATGGGTGCTGATGTCATCATTTCTGTCCCTCAGGGACATCAAGTGGGCGCCAGGACCTTTAATCCTCGCATCGGTGTGCAGGGAGGCATTTCAATCATAGGTACAAGCGGAATCGTAAAGCCTTTCTCTTTGGAGGCGAGGATCAGCAGCATCCGTAAAGAAATGGCCGTAGGACTTGAGGTAGTAAGAGGTGAGAGAAAAGGAAAGATATATGCTCCTGAGATAGTCATTAACTCCGGAGCCAAAAGCGAAGCATTTCTCCATCATCGTTTTCCCGAGTTGCCGTTACAGGCTTTTGTTCATTATGGAAACTTCATTGGCGAGACCATTCGTATTGCATCAGAACTGGGTGTACAGCATCTGGTGATGGGCTTGATGATTGGCAAGGCCGTGAAATTGGCGGAAGGGAATCTCGATACCCATAGTCATCAGGTGACCATGAATCGCGGCTTTATTCAACAGATGGCTGAAGAGGTCGGCCTGGACGTTTCTGGACTATCAACGCTGAACATGGCCAGGGAACTGTGGACGCTCTATACTGAACAAGAAATGGAGCAGTTGGGGCAGGTCATCATCCGACATTGCCATCGACATTGTGATGGACTTCTGCCTCATGGTACATTGGAAATAGTATTAATTTCGGAAAAAGGAAAAATCATATCATAAACAAATGAAAAAAGGATTATTAGCTTTCCTGCTCATGATTGTCATGACAGGATGCAAGCAGACCAACAAACAGACTGCTCATTCCGTAGGGAACACCCAGGACACAGCTACTGTGAATCTGCAGTACGCAAAAGGGTCAGAAAGGGAGAAACAGATGTGGAACCAGTAGAAGGCTATACGCGTATAGAGGTTCCTGTGAAAGGTGTCGTTTGTATGACTTCCTTGCAGTTGGCAGGCTTTATCAAATTAGGTGCACTCGACTTCGTGTCGGGCATTAACAGTTCGCGCCATCTCTTTGATCAAGAGTTGAAAGCACGTATCAAGGACGGCAGAATCGTGAAAATAGGTAAGGAGGGAAACTTCGACGAGGAATTGGTGATGGCCGCCAATCCCACCGCAATTCTCGTTTCTTTGTCCAAGCGTGGTGGCTTTGATAAATTGGAGGATGTGAAGATACCGCTGATTCCCTATATGGGCTATCAGGAAACCACTCCTTTGGCACAAGCAGAATGGATTAAGTTCGTGGGACTGCTGACGGGTAAGACGGCAGAGGCGAATCTCCTGTTTGATGAAATAAAGAAGAACTATGCAGAAGCAAAGGCTCTGATTCCTGAAGGTGCCGTCCGTCCGGAGGTTCTCTATGGTAAGATGCACGGCGACAACTGGTATGCCATGGGTGGTGAGAGTTTCATCGCCCAGATCATCAAAGATGCCGGAGCCCATTATTTTATGGAAAGCGATAAGCGCACGGGTGGCGTGAATCTCGACTTTGAAACGGTCTATGCGCAGGCGGAAAAAGGAGACTTCTGGGTCATCCAGAATAAGGGAAAGGAATCGCAGACCTACGGAAACATGAAGGAAGAGAATAACCGCTATGCTGATTTCCGTGCATGGAAAGAGCACCGGGTGTTATGTTGTGACATCAGCGATACACCGGTTAATGAATTATCGGCCATGGAGCCAGATTTGGTTTTGAAGGATTTCATCAAAGCTTTCCATCCCGAGTTGTTGAGTGATTATTCTCCGAAATACTATAAGGTGATAAAGGATTAGGGATTAGAGATTAGGGATTAAAAGAATAAGGTTTAGCATGACAGACCGACTCAAATTTATCTGCATGTTCCTGCTGATCACAGTGTTCTTTTTCCTGAACATCGTGGTGGGGACCATAGCCATTCCCTTGAGTGATGCCTTCAGCATTCTGTTTGGGAACGACCAACATCCCCAGGTGTGGCAGAACATTATCTTGAAATCACGGTTGCCACAAGCCTTGACGGCCATGGTGGCAGGTGCAGGACTGGCCATCAGCGGCTTGCAGATGCAGACCGTTTTCCACAATCCGTTGGCCGGTCCTTCTGTTTTAGGTATCAGTAATGGAGCCTCTCTCGGCGTGGCTTTTGTCGTTTTGGCCACTGGAAGTATTGGCGGTGTGGCGTTGAGCAGTCTGGGTGCCGTGGGAAATGCCGCCATTTCGCTGGCTGCCATCTTCGGAGCCATGTCTGTGATGGCTCTGATCGTCTATGTCTCGCAGAAGGTTCACGGCAATGCCACCTTATTGATCATTGGTGTGATGATTGGGTATGTGGCTACAGCCATCATCGGCGTACTGAAATATTTCTCTAACGAAGAGGATATCCGAGCCTATGTTGTGTGGGGATTGGGCAGTTTTTCACGAGTCAGTGGGAATCAGATGGAACTGTTTGTCGTACTGATGCTCATCTTGATTCCCTTGTCAATGCTCACGGTCAAGACGTTGAATATCCTGCTTTTAGGTGAACAATATGCCCGAAACTTGGGATTGAACATCAAACGTGCCCGTTTGGTGGTAATCGGTTGTTCGAGTATTCTGGTGGCCATTGTCACAGCCTATTGCGGTCCGATCATGTTCCTGGGTCTTGCTGTTCCCCATCTCTGCAGGGCCATTTGGCGCACCAGTGACCACCGTGTCCTGATGCCTGCCACCATGCTCATGGGTGCAGTCCTTGCGCTTGCCTGTAATATCATTGCCAGAATGCCGGGCTTTGAAGGGGCTCTGCCTATCAATAGTGTCACGGCCCTGGTGGGAGCACCCATCGTTGCCTCTGTATTGTTCAGAAGGAGAAGAAGCGAGACTGTGGAGTAGTTAAGTCTTGTCAGGTAGTTTCCGTATCAGGGTAAGACCGTCACGCAACGGGAGAATGACGCGTTCCACACGTTCATCGCGTGCCACATAGTCGTTGAAATCCTCAATGCCTTGTGTCTGTTTGTCGGCAGAACGGGGCACCTCCAGTACATGACCGTCCCACAAGGTGTTGTCGGCGAGAATGAAGCCCCCAGGTCTAACTACCTTCAGTGCCATCTCGTAGGTCTCCACGTAAGTGCGTTTGTCACCATCGATGAAAGCCATGTCGAACGAGATACCCAGTTTCGGAGCTTCGGTAATGGCATCACCGATGGTAAACACGATCTTGTCAGCCACGGGGGAATTCTCTATCCAAGGTCGTGTGAAGTCCTCCTGTTCATCGTTGATCTCAAACGTATATACCTTTCCACCCTCTTCCAGTCCTTCGGCCATGCAGATAGCACTGTAGCCGCTGAACGTTCCCACTTCGAGGATGTTCTTCGGACGGATCATGTGCACCAGCATCTTCAGGAGTCTGCCTTGCAGGTGTCCACTGGCCATGCGGCCACGCAACAAGTGGACATTGGTGGCACGATAGAGACGATAGAGGTATTCACCCTCGGGATCGATATGCTGGAGAATATAGTCTTCGATGTTCATCCCTCATCCCTAATCTCTCATCCCTAATCTCTCATCCTTCATCCTTCATCTTTCATCTTTCATCCTTCATCTTTCATCCTTCATCCAAAAAAGATTCAACGGCCAGACGGTAGGAATCCAGTCCGAAGCCGCAGATTACTCCCTTGCAGGCTGCGGAGATGAATGAGTGATGGCGGAACGCCTCGCGTTGGTGGACATTACTGATATGTACCTCGATGACAGGACATTTCAGGGAACGGATACAGTCGTGCAAGGCAATGGAGGTATGGGTATAGGCTCCGGCATTGAGCACGATACCGTCGTAGGTGAATCCCACCTCCTGCATCTTGTTGATCAGTTCACCCTCGATGTTGCTCTGGTAATACTCCAGCTGTACATCAGGATAGCGGGCACACAACTTGGGAAGGTAGTCATCAAACGAGCTGTTCCCGTAGATACCTGGCTCACGCACACCGAGCAGATTCAGGTTCGGACCATTTATGATGAGAATTTTCATAATTAAAAGTTTTTTTGTACTTTTGTAGCGGCAAAAGTAACAAATAAAATGGAAACTGGCAAGAAAACGGGCGCAAATGTGGCAAAAGCCTACCAGCGATACCTGAAGTTGGAGCGCAATTTCACGATGAACACCGTGGATGCTTACATGCGTGACTTGCAGAAGCTGGTGGATTATTTGAGGAGAGAAGGCATCGAACTCATCGAGGTGAAGCTGGAGGATTTACAGCATTTTGCCGCCTCCCTGCACGATATAGGCATCGGTGCACGATCGCAGTGCCGAATCCTCAGTGGCGTGCGTGCTTTCTACCGTTTCCTCTACCTCGACGGATGGATCGACAATGATCCTTCAGAGCTGTTGGAGAGTCCGCAGATCGGTGAACATCTTCCCGAGGTGCTGAGCACGGCTGAGGTGGATTTGTTAGAGTCTGCCATCGACCTCTCCAAATGGGAAGGGCATCGTAACAAAGCCATCATCGAAGTACTGTTTTCGTGTGGACTGCGTGTCAGTGAGCTGGTGAACCTTAAACTGTCCAACCTTTTCTTGGAAGAGGAATTCCTGCGGGTGGAGGGAAAAGGCAGGAAGGAGCGTCTGGTGCCCATCTCCCCGCGTGCCATCAAGGAACTGGGATTTTGGTTCATCGACCGGAAGGCAATGACGAATATCAAGTCGGGAGAAGAAGATTATATGTTCTTGAACCGCAGGGGGGCACACCTTACGCGTACGATGATCCTCATCATGATCAAGCGGCTGGCGGAGGAGGCTGGCATTCACAAAACCATATCTCCTCACACCTTGCGCCACTCCTTTGCTACAGCTCTTTTGGAAGGCGGTGCCGACCTGCGGGCCATCCAGGCCATGTTAGGTCATGAGTCGATAGGAACCACGGAGATCTATACCCATATCGATACCCATACCCTGCGTGAGGAGATCCTGAACCATCATCCGCGCAATATGAGGGCATCCTTAACGGATTCTTTATCACCATGAAAAATATTTGGCGATTCGTGTAGTTTTTTTGCCAGGAATGGTGTCTAACCTATAGTTGACGAAGAAAGAAGTATAAAAATCTTTAATAATCACATTCTTCTGTACACCAAGATGCGCGTGAAAGCGTATCACTCTACAGAAAATCTAAAATTATTCATTATGATTCGTTTAAAAAACATTTTGTTAGTGATGCTTCTCGTCGTGGCTGGTCAGGCCATGGCGCAGATGATGCCGGCACTTCCTGTTGACAAGGATGTGCGGATCGGTAAATTAGAGAACGGACTGACTTATTACATCCGTTACAACAACTGGCCGGAGAATCGTGCTGAGTTCTACATCGCACAGCGCGTAGGATCGATTCAGGAGAACGATGACCAGCGCGGTCTGGCTCACTTCCTGGAGCACATGTGTTTCAATGGAACGAAGAATTTCCCAGGCAATGGTGTGATCCGCTACTGTGAGAGCATCGGTGTGCAGTTCGGTGGTGACCTCAATGCCTATACCAGTATCGACCGTACAGTGTATAATATCTCCAATGTTCCTACGGCAAGACAGAGCGTACAGGACAGCTGTCTGCTGATCTTACACGACTGGGCCGACGGTCTGCTTCTGGAACCCGAGGAGATTGATAAGGAGCGTGGTGTGATCCATGAGGAGTGGCGCATGCGTACCAGTGCTCAGATGCGTATGCTCGAACGCTCTTTGCCGAAGCTTTATCCCAACAGCAAGTACGGTCAGCGCATGCCGATCGGTCTGATGGAGATCGTGGATAACTTCAAGCCGCAGACTCTGCGCGACTACTACGAGAAATGGTATCGTCCGGATAACCAGGCTATCATCGTGGTGGGTGATGTGGATGTGGACCGCATAGAGAATAAGATCAAGGAGATGTTCGGTGACATCAAGATGCCGGAGAATCCAGCTCCTGTGGTAGATGAGCAGGTGCCTGACAATGCCGAGCCTATCTATGTCATTGACAAGGACAAGGAGCAGAAAACCAATGGCGTGGAGATTATGTTCAAACATGAGGCCTTCCCTGACTCCTTGAAGAACACCGTGGCCTTCCTGCTGAATAACTATATGAAGGGACGTGCCATGGGGATGCTCAATGCCCGTTTGAATGAGTATTCACAGCAGCCCGACTGTCCGTTCGTGGGTGCCTCTGCCAGTGATGGGAACTATATCTTTGCCAAGACCATGGAGGCCCTTGACCTGGATGTGCTGCCCAAGGAAGGAAAGATTGAGGAATCGCTGGCGGCTGCCCTGAAGGAGCTGCGCCGTGCCGCTGAGTTCGGCTTCACTCCTACAGAGTACCAGCGCTCGAAGTCTGACTATGAGAGCTCACTCGACAAGTTGTACAGTAACAAGGACAAGCGTACCAACGGTCAGTTCGTGAACGAATATGTGGAGAATTTCTTAGCGAAGGTTCCCATCCCGTCGCTCGATGACGAGTATGCAATGATGAAACAGCTCATTCCTGCCATCCCTCTGGAGCTCATCAATGAGTATATGAAGGAACTGGTGCCCGCTTCGGATACGAACATGGTGGTGGTGTCCTTCCTGAACGAGAAGGAAGGGGCTGTCTATCCCACTGAGGCTTCTCTGAAGAAAGCCATCGACGGTGCACGTGCAGAGAAACTCACTGCCTATGTGGATAACGTGAAAGACGAGCCGCTCATGACGGAACTGCCCAAGCCGGGTGCTATCATCGACACACAGAACAGTGATAAGTTCGATTACCAGACACTTACCTTGAGCAATGGTGTGAAGGTGATTCTGAAGAAGACAGACTATAAGAAAGATCAGGTGATCCTGAGTGGTAGTGCTGACGGTGGAAAGACCCTCTATCCAGACAAGGATATCGTGAACCTGCAGCTGTTCGATGACGTCATCGAGGCCAGCGGTCTTGGAAACTTCTCGAACAATGAACTGACCAAGGCTCTGGCAGGAAAGATTGCTGGTGCTTCCATCTCTTTGGACCAGCGTAAGCAGGTGGTGAGCGGCAACTCCACACCGAAGGATATGGAGACGATGTTCCAGCTCATTTATTTGTATTTCCACAATGTCAAGAAAGACCAGAAGTCATTCGACAACCTGATGAACGGCTTGGAGCTGCAGCTGAAGAACAAGGCGACAGACCCCATGCAGGCCTACTCCGACTCACTCACAACGACCCTCTACGGACACAACAAGTGGATGAAGCCCCTGGAATTGAAAGACCTGAAGAAGGTGAACTACGACCGTATCCTGCAGATCGCCAAGGAGCGCTTTACCTATGCCGATGGCTATACTTTCACCATTATCGGTAACTTCGAGGAGGATTCCATCCGTCCGCTGATTGCCCGCTATCTGGGTTCTCTTCCCGTGAAGGGTGACATCAAGAAGGGTCCGAAACGGGTCGATCTGGCAAAGGGCAACATCAAGAATAGCTTCAAGCGTAAGATGGAGACACCTTCAGCTATCTCTGTGATGATCTGGAGTAATAAGGACATGGAGTATAACCTGGAGAACACCATCCGTGCCGACATCGCAGGACAGGTATTGAGCATGATCTATCTGAAGAAGATCCGTGAGGATGCTGGTGCTGCCTACTCTTGTGGTGCTGTGGGAGTCTTCCAGCGCGGAGACGATGAAAAGGTGGCGTTGATCCAGGTTCAGTGTCCGATGAAACCTGAAATGGCTGACGTGGCCCTGAAGATCATGAGTGAGGAGGTGCCAGCACTGGCCAAGAGCTGTGATGCTGATATGCTGACCAAGGTGAAGGAGTATATGCTGAAGAGCATCGATGATGCTGCCAAGACCAACAGCTACTGGTCGGGTGTCATCACGACCTATCGTAAATTCGGCATCGACCTGCACTCTGACTACAAGAAGGTGGTGGAGGCGCAGACACCTGCCAGCATCTGTCAGTTCATGCAGGAGTTCCTGAAGGCTGGTAACAAGATAGAAATCACCATGATGCCGCAGGAGTAAATCCCTATTGTCGCGGGGAATAGCCCCCTACGACACATGATCAATCAGATCCCTAACAACGCTCTCCTCTGGTGTCAGACAGCCATCAGGGGAGAGCTTGTTTCTAAAAACGTTGTTTCCACGGCCCAAAACGCCGTTTTCGGCGGCTGAAAACAGCGTTTTCACAACCTGAAAACAACGTTTTCAGCCCACGAAAACATTGTTTTCATAATCCCAAAACATTGTATCACAACTCATGCTATCATTGCGCCAGCAAGCCGCCCCTTTGATGGGGCGAGCTTACCTTAATGAAAGAGCGACGAGAGGAGCGGTTAAGCCTCCCCATATAGGGGGAGGTTTGGAGAGGGTGGATGTTTCTTTTGTATCTTTTCTTTGCGCCAAAGAAAAGAGGAAGTAAGGCAGCTGGAAGCAGCCAATGGAAAATTGATAATTGACAATTGATAATTTGTTTCTTTGCGCCAAAGAAAAGAGGGAATAGCTTCGCCGAAAGTACTTTCACTCGAAAATGCAAAAGAAAACGAACTTTTCTTTTTGCATTTTGCTCGTTTATCCGTACCTTTGCACCCTAAATATAAAATAAGGTATAAATATGGCATATTTCTTTTCCTCTGAATCAGTTTCAGAAGGACATCCTGACAAGGTGTCCGATCAGATATCCGATGCATTGCTCGATCAGTTCCTGGCTTACGACGACACAGCACGCTGTGCCATCGAAACATTCGTTACTACCGGACAGGTGGTGATCATGGGTGAGGTGCGCTCAGAAGCCTATATCGACCTGCAGACCATAGCCCGTAAGACCATCAATCAAATTGGTTACACGAAGAGTGAGTACCAGTTTGACGGTGACTCCTGTGGCGTGCTCACGGCCATCCATGAGCAGAGTGCAGATATCAACCGGGGTGTTGATCGGGAGGATGAAGATAACCAGGGGGCTGGTGATCAGGGTATGATGTTCGGCTATGCAGTGAACGAGACGGAGAACCTGATGCCGGTGAGCCTTGACCTGGCCCATCTGATCATGCGCACGCTGGCTGATATCCGCAAGGAAGGACAGGTGATGACTTATCTTCGTCCGGATGCGAAGAGTCAGGTGACGGTGGAGTATTCTGACGATGGAGTACCCCAGCGCATCGATACCATTGTCGTTTCCACCCAACATGATGAGTTCGCTGATGATGAGGCTATGCTGCAGCAGATCAAGAATGATGTCATCAATATCTTGATTCCACGGGTGAAACAGCAGATCCATTCGCAGAAGGTGCTTGACCTCTTCGGACTCGACATCAACTACTTGGTGAATCCCACGGGAAAGTTCGTGATCGGCGGACCGCATGGAGACACGGGTCTGACAGGTCGGAAGATCATTGTAGATACCTATGGCGGTAAGGGTGCTCATGGCGGTGGTGCCTTCTCTGGGAAAGACTCATCGAAGGTGGATCGCTCTGCCGCTTATATGGCACGATATATCGCCAAGAACATGGTGGCAGCGGGCCTGGCCGATGAGATACTGGTGCAGCTGAGCTACGCCATTGGAAAGGCCATGCCGGTGAGCATCTATGTGAACACCTATGGCAAAGGACATGTGGAGATGACCGACGGAGAGATTGCCCGTAAGATTGGGAAAATGTTCGACCTGCGTCCGAAAGCTATCGAGCGCACTCTGAAACTCCGTCAGCCGATGTTCCTGGAAACGGCAGCCTATGGACATATGGGTCGAAAGAACGAAGTGGTGAAGAAGACTTTCACCAGCTTCTATCATGAGACGAAGACCATCGACGTGGAGCTGTTCACTTGGGAGAAGCTCGACCGTGTGGAGGAGATCCGTCAGGCGTTTGGGATTTGAGGGAAGGAGAAGGGAGGAAGGAGAAAGGAGAAAGGAGGAAGGAGGAAGGAGAAAAGGGTTAGGTCGTGTTTCAGCAACAGGATACATTACAGCATGTCCGCCAGCAACAGCCCGTGGCTGAGCCGGTGGAGCCGACATCTTCGGAAGAGATCCTCGAAGAGGAAGGTGCTGTATCCGTACAGCCTGTGAAATCTGCTGAGGAGATCAAACCAAAACATCCCTATCAGGTACTGCAGCAGCTGCCACCTGATGCGACACCTGCCCAGCAGGACTCTGCCATCCAGTCGGTGTTCCATCCGGAACTGAAACATCTGAGTACACGTCCGGATACATTGCACCTGCCTGGTCAGGATGTGGGAAAGAGTATCAAGGAGGTGAACCTGCCCCAGTATTATCGGGAGAGTTTCTTCTCGAATAATTCGTTGCTTCATCCGGAATTGAATGTAGAACGTTATGGTGTGGCAGGCGATCCTGTTCCTTATTCTATCAGAAATGATGATGTCATCACAGGACTGCTTCTGGGCTGTTTCCTGTTCATGTTGATTGCCTACTCGCGACTGCATCATTTTATTCTGCGACAGGCAAAAAGCTTCTTCTATGTTCCCCGTAGCGAGAATGTGACGGTGGCAACGGAGACTTCAGGAGAGTTCCGCTTCCAGTTCTTCATGGTGGCACTCACTTGTCTGCTGTGGGCACTGCTCGCCTTTTTCTACACCCAGAACAGGGTGGCCAACACCTTTATTCTGGAGTCGGAATATCAGCTCATCGCCATTTTCTTTGGCTGCTTTGTGGCTTATTTCCTGTTGAAAGGACTGCTGTACGCGATGATGGACATGGTATTCTTCGATAGGAAAAAAAATGAACAATGGATGAAGTCTATGCTGTTCCTTTCAGCAATGGAAGGGGTGGCCCTGTTCCCCCTTGTCATGTTGCAGATATACTTCGATATTTCAGTGCAAAGTGCCATCATTTATGCAGCAGTTGTTTTAATTTTAGTGAAAATATTAACGATTTATAAGTGCTTTGTCATCTTTTTTAGACAAAACGGAGTCGTTCTGCAAATAATTTTGTACTTTTGTGCGCTCGAAATCGTACCTGTCCTTGCTTTGGCAGGATTTATGGTGATGATAGTGGATTATTTAAAAATAAATTTTTAGGACACCAAATGATAAAAAAGATTCTCATCTCACAGCCGCAGCCTACCAGTGAGAAGTCGCCGTACTTCGATATTGCAAAAGATTATGACGTGGATCTCGTGTTCCGTCCATTTATCAAAGTGGAAGGACTCACGTCAAAAGAGTTCCGCCAGCAGAAGGTGAGCATTATGGGACATACGGCTATCGTGTTCACTTCGCGCCATGCCATCGATAACTTCTTCAAGCTGGCTAAGGAGATGCGATTGGAGATTCCTGAAGACATGAAGTATTTCTGTGTCACTGAACAGATTGCATTGTATATCCAGAAATATGTGCAGTATCGAAAGAGGAAAGTGTTCTTCGGACAGACGGGTAAGATTATCGATTTGGTGCCTTCGATGGTGAAGCATAAGGCTGAGAAGTATCTGATCCCAATGAGCGACGTACATGACAATAGTGTGAAGGAACTGCTTGACTCGAAGAAGTTGCTGCACACGGAGTGTGTGATGTATCGAACGGTGAGTAACGATTTCACTGAGGATGAGGTGAAGGCCTTTGATTATGACATGTGTGTGTTCTTCAGTCCTTCGGGCATCAATGCATTCACCAAGACTTTCGGAACGAGTAAGAACGAGATTGCTGTGGCCACCTTCGGCCCTTCTACCACGAAGTCGGCGCATGAGGCCGGACTGAATGTGGTGATTGAGGCTCCGTCGGAGAAATTCCCTTCAATGACGGGTGCTCTGAAATCATACTTGGCGCGTCAGGACGAAGACGAGTAATGAGCGCCGCAGCTGCTTTTACCTTGAGGAAGGAAGAGCGCATGGCGAGCAAACGGCTCATCGACAAGCTCTTCAGGGGAGGCGACAGTCATTCGTTGGTTTCTTTCCCCATAAGACTTGTCTATCTGCTTGACAATAGGGGCGATGGTGACACCACCGCACAGAAACAGATCCTGATCAGTGTCCCCAAACGTTGCTTTAAACGGGCTGTCAAGCGAAATAGGGTGAAACGACAGATCCGCGAGGCATATCGGAGAAATAAGAACTTTCTGCCCGACCTCGATGAGGGACGGACCCTGCTGATGGCGTTCATCTGGCTCGATGACCAGTTGCATAGCAGTGAAACAGTGGAAAAGAAGGTTGTCAAATTGCTGCAACGAATGTCTGAACGCTTATGAAGATCGTGAGGAATGTATTACGGGCCATTTCATGGTGTCTTGTGGCCTTGTTGCTGATTCCAATCTGGATTTATCAAAAGGCTATCTCTCCCTACACACCTCCTTCCTGCCGATTCACGCCCACTTGCTCTGAATATGCCCGACAGGCATTGATAAAACACGGTCCTGTGAAAGGCTTGTGGCTGGCCATCCGGCGCATCTTGAGATGTCATCCCTGGGGTGGCAGCGGATATGATCCTGTTCCATGATGATCTAAAGATCGAAATATCGATATTTCGTTATCCCGTTATATCGTTATACCGAAAAAAGTAAAATCAAAAATAGAATAATAAAGATGAAGAACTTTGTTGAAGAACTCCGCTGGCGCGGAATGCTGGCACAGATAATGCCAGGAACGGAAGAACTCTTGCAGAAAGAGATGGTGACAGCCTATCTGGGCACTGATCCTACGGCCGACTCCCTGCATATCGGTCACCTCTGTGGTATCATGATGCTGCGTCACTTGCAGCGTTGCGGTCATAAGCCCATTATCCTTGTGGGTGGTGCTACGGGTATGATTGGTGACCCCTCCGGCAAGAGTCAGGAGCGCAATCTTCTCAACAACGAGACACTGTATCACAACCAGGAATGCATCAAGCAACAGGTGGCTAAGTTCCTTGATTTCGAATCGAATGAACCCAATGCTGCTGAGATGGTGAACAACTATGACTGGATGAAGGACTTCACCTTCCTTGACTTTGCCCGTGAGGTGGGTAAGCATATCACCGTGAACTATATGATGGCGAAGGAGAGCGTGCAGCAGCGACTGAACGGTACGGCTCGCGACGGTCTGTCGTTCACGGAGTTCACCTACCAGCTCCTGCAGGGCTACGACTTCCTCTATCTCTATCAGCACAAGGGCGTGAAGCTCCAGTTGGGCGGTAACGACCAGTGGGGAAATATGACTACTGGTACGGAATTGATTCGCCGCACCCTGGGCAATGATGTTGAGACCTTTGCCCTCACCTGTCCGCTGATCACGAAGAGCGACGGTAAGAAATTCGGTAAGACAGAGAGTGGGAACATCTGGCTCGATCCGAAGCGCACCACACCGTATAAGTTCTACCAGTTCTGGCTGAATGTGAGCGATGAGGATGCTGAGCGATATATCAAGATCTTCACTTCATTGGAGAAAGAGGTGATCGATGCCCTCGTAGAGGAGCACAAGCAGGATCCAGGTCGTCGTGTGCTGCAGAAGCGTCTGGCAGAGGAGGTGACTGTGATGGTTCACTCCAAGGAGGCTCTCGATACTGCCATTGAGGCATCAAGCATCCTCTTCGGTAAGTCAACGAAGGAAGGACTGGAGAAACTTGATGAGCAGACATTCCTGGATGTGTTTGATGGCGTGCCGCAGTTCGAGATCAGTAAGGATCAGCTGGGACAGCCGGCCATCGAACTGTTCACGTCTGCCGCACCTGTCTTCCCTTCCAAGGGTGAGATGCGTAAGATGGTACAAGGCGGTGGCGTCAGCCTGAATAAGGAGAAGCTCACCGATCAGAACCGCCCTGTTACCAGTGAGGACCTCATTGATGGCAAGTATCTTCTGGCACAGAAAGGAAAGAAGAACTACTACCTGCTGATCGTGAAATAAAAAAGGTAAGAACAGGACAAGAAGAGTGAAAAGATAAAAAAATACCGCTCTATGGGATTTTTTTCACTTTTCACTCTTCTCTTTTCCTTTTTTTTATTACCTTTGCAGCCGAATTCATTCAGTGGGTGATGGTGTAATGGTAACACTACAGGTTTTGGTTCTGTCATTCCCGGTTCGAATCCGAGTCACCCAACTTCCATGGAATACAACTATGGAATGAAGAAGCCCGCTTGCAGCAGCAAGGCGGGCTTTCTTTTCACCTGTTCTTTTCCCATAAGTCTTAATCAATTATAAATTGCGTCCTAATTGGTAGGTGGTACGGATTTTTTTCGTACCTTTGCAGACAGACAAACAAATCAAAATATTTTGCTATATGAAAACAAATTATGAAGTACGTTATGCGGCCCATCCAGAGGATGCGAAGAGTTACGACACCCAGCGCATACGCCGCGATTTCCTGATTGAGAAGGTGTTCGCAGCTGACGAGGTGAACATGGTTTATTCTATGTACGACCGTATGGTGGTTGGCGGTGCCATGCCTGTGGCCGAGTGTCTGAAGTTAGAGGCTATCGACCCCCTGAAGGCTCCCTTCTTTACTACCCGTCGTGAGATCGGTATCTTCAATGTGGGAGGTGCTGGTTGTGTGAAAGTAGGTGAGGAGGTGTTTGAACTCGACTACAAAGAGGCTCTGTATATCGGTAAGGGTGACCGCGATGTGGTGTTCTGCTCGAAAGACAGCGCCCAACCTGCCAAGTTCTATTTCAATTCCACCACTGCCCATGCCGAGTATCCCTGTAAGAAGGTGACGAAGGAGAATGCTGTGGTGGCGCACATGGGTTCGTTGGAGATGAGTAACGAGCGTAACATCAACAAAATGCTGGTAAACCAGGTGCTTCCCACCTGTCAGTTACAGATGGGTATGACCGAGCTGGCTCCAGGTAGTGTGTGGAACACCATGCCTGCTCATGTGCACAGCCGTCGCATGGAGGCATATTTCTATTTTGAGGTACCTGAGGATCAGGCTGTGTGCCATTTCATGGGCGAGGTTCAGGAGACCCGTCACTTGTGGATGAAAGGCGATCAGGCCGTGCTCTCTCCCGAGTGGAGCATCCACAGTGCCGCTGCAACCCACAACTATACCTTCATCTGGGGTATGGGCGGCGAGAACCTTGATTATGGTGATCAGGACTTCTCGAAGATTACTGATTTGAAATAATCGATAAAATGACATGTCGAAATAACGGTATAACGATATATCGATATAACGGTATAACGAAATAATGGTATAACGAAATAACGAAAAGAATATGCAAAATCCATTTTCATTAGAGGGTAAGAACGCCTGGATTACCGGCGCATCTTACGGTATTGGTTTTAACATTGCCAAGGCTTTCGTGGCTGCCGGCATCAAGACCATCATCTTCAACGACATCAATGAGGCTGCTTTGGAGCGCGGATTGAATAACTACAAAGAGGCTGGCATTGAGAATGTGAAGGGCTATGTATGTGACGTGACGAAAGAAGACGATGTGAAGGCACTCGTTGAGAAGATTCATGCCGAGGTAGGACAGATCGATATCCTTGTGAACAATGCCGGTATCATCAAGCGTATCCCCATGCATGAGATGAAACGTGCAGAGTTCCAGCAGGTGATCGACATCGACCTGGTGGGTCCGTTCATTGTATCTTCTGCTGTACTTCCTGAGATGATGGAACGTCGTGAGGGAAAGATCATCAACATCTGCTCGATGATGTCGGAGTTGGGACGAGAGACCGTCAGTGCGTATGCTGCTGCCAAGGGTGGTCTGAAGATGCTCACCCGTAACATCTGCTCAGAGTATGGGGAATACAACATCCAGTGTAACGGCATCGGCCCGGGCTATATCGCTACACCGCAGACTGCTCCATTGCGTGAGCGCCAGCCTGATGGCAGTCGTCATCCCTTTGATAGCTTTATCTGTGCCAAGACTCCCGCAGGACGTTGGTTACAGCCTGAGGAGTTAGGCGGTCCTGCCGTCTTCCTCGCTTCCCATGCTTCGGATGCTGTCAACGGTCATGTGCTCTATGTGGATGGCGGTATCCTGGCTTACATCGGCAAGCAGCCCTGAGCCTAGGCTCAGGGCGGCACCTTGCCGTTTATACCTTAATAATATTTAATAATCAACTATGTAACAGATCTTCATTACAATCATTTTCCCCTAGGACGGAGAAGATAGAGTATTATGAAAACGAAGATAATGCTGATGGTGCTTTGTATGCTCCCTATGTGGCCTACATGGCTGGCATGTACATCAACTTCATCATGAAGTAGAAAGGGTGTATTCTATCGTTTTCGCAAACCATCATGGTACTATTCTTTTATTGCTACCATCTACCACCTTGCTACCACCATTCATAAGTAGTTATTAATAAATTACTTAGGAGCCAAGGTGGTGGAATGGTAGTAAAATCATGAAAAACTAATTTTATAGAGGCGAAACTTGAAATATTTCCTAATAAAAAAGGTGTTTGTTAAAATTATTTTGTATCTTTGCAGCGAATATAGGGAGTTTTAGGTTGGACTAATCCATATCATATTATGAGGAGATCTTTACTTTTATTATTTGTATCTTTTGTTTCGTTTTTTACCTTTGCCCAAGTCAATCAGGATTTCACGGTAGAGTATGCGTGTAACCTGTCAGAACTGGACTCCTGGAACGACATCAGTAAGTTCCAGTGGAAGGCTGTTGACCACGGACTGATCGATAACGGTGCCGAGATGGAACGACTGATCAATCTGGTGAAAGACGAGGCTCCGAAGGATACCACAGGTTTTTATAAACAGTTCTTCGACGCGCGTGACAACCAGTATATTGTACTCCGAATGGACCAGGGAGCTGGCAAACGCCTGTTCCATGTGCGTGTGTCCAGTATCGTGAGCACCGATGATCCTTCTCACAATGTAACGAAGACCTATTCCACACGTGACTATATCTACATCTCTCCTCTTCGCGGTGAGCATCAGTTGGAGATCAAGGTGTGGCCATACGGTCAAGGAGAAGAGGTTGCCAAGACCTATACTTTCAATGGTCATAGCTATGGTTCACGCGGAGCCCGTTCCGTGATGCTCGACCGTAGTCGTCTCGTTCCCGGCAAGTATGATCTTCAGTACGTGAAGATGGACGATGAGACGGCTGAGACCGATACCGTTACCATCCAGGATCTGCAGCCGGGAAAGCTCTACACCTTCTACACCTACCTGATGAATCCCATCGTGGAGGCATGGCTGCGCTTCGACGGTTTCAAGCGCATGCGAATAGATGTTGAGAGATGGGCAGAAGACTTGGTGACGCACTATGATGATGGTAATATCGGTGTGATGACAGGCAGTCAGATGCCTTTCCTGAAGCACCAATGGCTGGAAGCTCCCAACCCCTCCTATCTGGACACCCGGTTGTTTGCTCCTCATGATACGCTGTGGCTGAACGTCTATTATAATGGCAGGAGAATGTTCGACGGGAGCGATCTTGTTATCAATGTCTCTTTGGTGAACCCCGACGGCACAGCTAAGGATAATGTATCGAGACCCTGGGGACAGAAGGAAGACGGTCGTTTCTTTACGGTCAACAACGGCGAGCCCTGTGTCATCGAGGCATATGTGAAGGGATACATGCCGAAGGTGATACGCTGCCGCGGTGCGTACAATCCCACTACGGGCTGGGTCTATGACGAAGAGCAGGAGGCCGACATCTATCTTGATAATACCCTGATGCCCGACAACGGTATCTATGTGTCGAAGTTGGAATTGACGTCACTGACTGCCGTTGACGAGAAACGTAACGAATACTACCTGGCAGAGATACAGCATATCGACTTGCTGAATACTCCTGTAACCAGTGTGGTAAACTATGATGAGTATGCTTCGCGCAAGGGCGAAAAGAAATATGTCGATGGAACCATCTACGATCGTCTTGCCAGTCTTACCGCCACCTTCACAGCCAAGAACAGTCAGATGCCTGGCGACCGCCTCTATCTGAGGAAGGACAAAGGTGCCGAAGAGAACAAGATCAAGGTTGATGCCTTGGAGGGCGAGGCGCACAAGCTCCATTATCCTTCGTTCGACTATGCCTATTGGGATGCCGACTTCTCGTTGCTGGACTATCTTGATCCTGGTGATAGCGGGCGTCCCTATCTTGCTATCGACGACGCCTCAGTTTACAGATTGCCCATCCTCAATAATTTCTATTTTGATATTGACGAAGCGAAGAGAAAGGCGGAGGAGGAAGCCAAGAAGAAACTGGATCCTGACAAGGATGCTGCCAAGGAAGGCGGCGGCTTCTTGAGCGACCTTACCTCCAGCGACCTCGACTTGTCTTTTAAACTCCCGATGGCTCCACCGCCTTTGTATGTCAGGGCTGGAGTGAATTTCGATTTCAACAAATCCAAGAGGATCCTTATCTATGGAGCAGTCGGTTTAGGTATCGATTTTGATTTTTTGGATAAGAAAGGAGCCACTAACAAGTGGAAGGAAGGTTACAATGGTCTGTCCAAAGGACAGATGGGTAATTTCAATGCTAACAAGATCAGTATCAAATCTACCGATTCAAACGGATCGATCAGGGAAAGCAAGTGGGAAGACATCACCAAGAAGTTCAGTGGGGACGAAGATAACAGCAAGAACTTTATGGCTGGTGCCGGTGCCAGCATTGAGGTTTATCAGTCGGTATGTGTCCCCTTCGACTTGAAATTATCTGACTGGCCCGGTCTTCGCTTCATCGATGAAATCAATGTCAACGCGAAGGCCTATGCGAACCTTGGTATCAAGTTCTCTGTTCTCGACATTGCTGAGAAGATTACGAACAAAGTGGGAGGAGGGGGAGCCGTTGACTGGCTGAGGAACAACAAGTATGCCAGTAAGGTTATCAAGGCACTCGATTCCGGCATTGAGATCAAGTTCAACACCCTCCTTACCGCCAAGGCAGGTGTCTATTATTATGACAATGGTGCTAACGAAATCAATCCGCTGAAGACCCACCTGATTGGAGCGAGTGCTCAAGGAAGGATTGATGGCTTTGCCCGTCTGGGCTTGAAGTTCGACATCATCGCTGCCAGTCTTGAGGCCGGGTTAATGGGTTGTGCTGGAGTCTATATCAAGGGTGCTGCTGGCGACCGTCTGTGGTTCGACCGTCCGTTCTCTGGTGCGGCATGGTCATATCGTGCCGGTTTCGGTTTATACTACAAGGTGCATGCTCTGTTCTGGGACAAGAGCGGTGAGAAGATGTGGGGTGGTGAGGCCTACAAGCCTGCCAAGCTTCTGGGCAACACGTCCAACAGCAACCCGTTCCATAAGGACTATAAGACTTACATGTTAAAAGGCACGAGTCATGAGGCACGAGCAGCAGCGAGTAGGAGAGCAACCGGAAACAGTGTGGCGAGCCAGGTTGATTACATGTATCCCGTTCGTTTCCTCTCCGGAGGTGACAGCATTGTCTATAAGTCCAGTGCCGACTCGCCCAATAACCGTCATCTGCATGTGGTATCTACCGGCAATCCTTCCATCATCTCCGACTATATGATGGGCGGTACAGCAGATTTCCATTCGGCCTCTTCTCCCAATATGGACCTCGTCGTCTTTGAGCAGGCCACGCGTCAGCTGACGGATGCCGAAGCTGCTCCCAGCGATGATGATCTGGTTGACTGCATCATCAATAACTGCGATGTCTCGAAAGTCTATTACGCTGTGAAGAAAGCCGGTGGCAAGTGGTTCACTCCGAAGCCCATCACCGATAAAGGACGGAGCACGGGGATGAAGCCTCGTGTGGCCATCGATGACAACGGTCATGCCGTTGCCATCTGGCAGGATGGATACCTTGCGAGGAATCCCCGACTCAGTGTGAGCGAGCAGAATGATGTCTGCAACCTGCTGTTTATCGGTAATCTTGTTCTTTCCCGTTTCGATGGCACTCGTTGGTCGGATCCTGTCAACCTCGTTTATCTCGACCGCCGTATCCAACTGTCAGAATATCAGGTTACCGTCAAGGACGGCGAGGTGCTCATCGCCGCCATGGAGGTGTTACCTAATCAAGTGATACAGCCTGTCTTCATCCGCGTTACCGCCGATAATCAGGTGTCGGTGACCAATGCGCCAATGGAGAAAAACAATAAGTTCGAACTGCGCCGTGTAGGAGACCATAACGTACTGGCACAGCTCATGGAGGTGGGCAGCGACGAAGACAGTCAGGTGCGCATAGCCCTGAACAGCTTTGATATGTCTGGTGTGCATGATGGTCAGGTGAGCACGTCATTGAATCCGGGATATGACAATGTGGAGAAATTCCATCTTGTCGTTGACCAGAAGGCACAGTCGTTAAGAAACCTCGGACTGATGTGGATACAGGCACAGCAGGAGACCAATTCCGATAATGTCTATAGCCTGATCAAGGCTGCCCGACTGGTGCCCAGCGGACAGAACATGGATATCGGTACACCACTGACGATGGCAGAGATCAGTGACGAGAGTCGTGTGTATGATTTCGACGGTTATATGACCGATGAGAAGATCGATGGCTGTTACCTGATAAACGATGAGAGCGGCAATGCCCAGATCAACCGAGTGACATCCTATTTCAGTAACGCGTTCAGCTATTCTATCACTTACGACCGTGACGAGAACATGGCCATCACTTCCTCCGCGGAGAGTGTTACCCAAACGAATTTCATTGTGAAGGTGAACAACCTCGGTACCTCCACCATCAACTATTGTGAACTGAACGTGGAGGGCCTGGAGTCTCCCATTCCTCTCCATATGGTGGTACCCCCTGGTGGCTCTTCCCAGGAGCGTGTTTCCATCCCTTATCAGAGCGGTAAGGCCATCAACACTACCCTGAATGTCACCTACGATGATGTGCTCGGCCTCCAGGAGAAGCAGCTGCCCCGTTACCTTGCCCGTCGTGAGAAGCGTGCCTTCGCCCGCAGCAGGGGTATGGTATATACCGATGAACACTCCAACGAGGATGACATCTACGAACAGCAGACCGCCAACTTATATCCAGATATCCCAGAGCTGGAGTGCTATCCGGTATCGCAGACTGTCGATGAGTACGGTAACAATCATTTTGTGGTTCGTGTGAAGAACAAATATCCCCGTAAGATGCCTGATTCCTATGTCATTGTTATCCAGATAGGCGACGAAGCAGAGTCAACGTTATATTCGACAGAAACAGCGAAAGGTTTTGTCTTCTCTCAGCTTGATTCATCCCAGGAGAAAGAGCTCCATAAATTCTATAGTTCGTGGAACGGCGTCGGTTTCTTCAATCAGCGAGAAGGCTACGAGTCGGGAGACCTCATCGTTACGATCCCCGATGTCAAGGAGACGAAGTCGCTATATATGAGGGCGGTAGTGAGGACTTTCTCTGATGACATGGAATTCATCCCCATTACCGGTGGTGACAAGGGTCATGAGTATGCTGTCGTCACTGTCTATCCGTCAAATGTGACCACATCGGTCAAGAATGTCTATGAAGAGGGTGACAGTCGGGCCTCACTTCATGTCAAGGTCACTGGCAGTATGGTAGAGGTCAGCGGTGCTCAGCCCGGAGAGGATGTCCGTCTGTATTTCTCTAATGGTATGATCCTGGGCCGCCAGAAGGCATCCCCTGATGGCAAGGCTACTTTCTCCATGCCTTCAGTAAGAAGAGGTATTTATCTCTTATCCAATCAAAATGAAACCGTTAAATTCAATTTCTAAGATGAAGAAGTTATTCTTATTGGCAGCATTCTTCCTGTCACTTGCTCCTGCCTCGGCAGAAATGCTGAAGGGAGAGGTGGCTACCAGCTATTCCAAAGTGGTGGATGGCTGGACCTACATCACCAACGCCAAGGAGTTCATGCTGCTCGCCCAAGAGTGCCAGGATCCCAATGTGGGAGAGAAGAAGGTCAGACTGGCCTGTGACATTGAATATCCCAAAAACAGCTACAGTAACGCCAATTCAAAGTATTATATCAAATACTTCAATGGGGTGTTCGATGGCATGGGTAGCACGATCAAGTTTTATATGCAGGTAGGCACTTCCGTCGATGCTGCCTTTATTCAGGAACTAAAGGGAGAGAGCAGCGAAGTGTGCAACCTCCAGTTTGATGACTGTCATGTGGAGCTGACATATTATGCCACAGGATCTGCCGCACTTGTGGTGGGTAAGACAACAGCCGAAGAATCCAATATCCACGATATTTACGTGAATGGCGGTACCATTACGGGGAATGCCAATACAACAGCGCTGGGAGGACTGGTATGCAAGATCGGTGCTCATACGACCATCAGTCACTGTGCCCTTGTCGGCTTGAGTATCATCTGGACACCAAATCCCAAAGATAAGATAGGCTATTTTTGTTCTGGTCTGCTGGATGGGGCCACGCTCAGCAACTGCACCATCCGCGATTGTTATATGTCCCAAATATCAGGTTCGACAAATATGGCCTTTAGTTGTTTGACGAACTATGATGGGATTAGGGAGAGGGATTTGGAAACGTACAAGTCAAAGAACAAGAACTGTTTCTATGTTGATGATTGCACTATAGTGACAACTGATTTACAGAACAATGATTTCAAATACATCACAAAGCTATCTGCCACCAATCTCAAGAGCGGCGATACCGATGTCTTGATGAATGAAGACGAGACGGAATGGAAGTATGCAGAGAACCAGGTGCCATTGCCTGCAGGTCTTTTCTACTGGAACCCGAAAAAGAGCTATACACTGTGCGTCGGTACTTATGGCTCCTCACAAAAGCTGGAGGGCACGGTGATTCCAGCTGACTATCAACGCTACACCGGAACTACTCAGTTGAAACTGGTGGGCATCCAAGACAAAGGGAACACTGCCTATGTCATTGATGATGATTACATCACCGAGACAGGTGTGAAGAACACCATCACCACAATGGCTGCAAATATCTTCAGAAACATTTCAATGACCACCTTGCAGCTGCCTGGCAAAGTGACCGATGTTGAGGGCAGTTCTTTCCTTCATGGTGTTTCCGATGGCTTCATCTCGAATGGGAACTGGATATATGCAGGTAACCTGCTCTACCTGATCACCAGTGATATCCGTCGGCTGATGACGTCCGTGGGCACCCATGATGAACTCACCATCGATGGGTATTATTGCACCAGTATTCTCGACGGAGCCCTGATAGGACAAACAGCCCTGGAGCGGCTCTATGTCAATACATGGTTTCCTGTTGATGCCGAAACGTTCCCCCCGATCACACTGCTAAGCAATTCGATTTTCAACGACTGTTCCAGTACGATGAAGGTATATATCAAGGACGGAACGCAGACGCAGAGAATAATCGGCGCAGACATTAACCATGGGTATAAGAACTATAGTGTCAACTGGTCACAGTTCTACTCCGAGAGTGAGGACAAGCCCAATCGCCTGTTACAGTATTTCCCTGTGAAACGCAACCCTGCCGGTCTTTCCACCTTGATGATAGGCTATCCTGTCGTGCTGCCGTCCGACTGCAAGGCATGGGTGGCTACAGGGGTGTCTGAAGGTGCCCTGGTGCTAAAGCGTGTGAGTGGTAGGATTGTGCCGGCACTGCTGCCTGTATTGCTCAGCTATGAGATTACAGAAGGTACGATGGATCTTTTACCCTACGAAGGGGAAAATCCTCCTGTTTCAACCGATTATGAGGGAGGTCTTTTCAAAGGCAGTATCGATGTGGGAGGACATAAAATGACTGACTCAGAGATGACGACGAACTTCCTCACCTTGTCACGTCCCACAGGTGATAGCTCTTGGAATAACGTGGGCTTCTATGCCTTCCATCCCGAGGATGGCATTCTGCCCTCCTACGTAGCATGGATCAGTAAACAGGATGTGCCTTCTTCGGCTAAGATCGCATTGCTTTTTGATGGTGACTATGACATGATTGCTACTCCGATACGCAGCATCTCTGAGGAGGAACAGCCAGATGCACCTGTCTATAACCTGAGTGGCCAGCGTGTGGGATCCCACTATCGTGGACTGGTCGTGAGAAACGGAAAGAAGTATATGGTTAAATGAAAAATTGCAAAGAGATGAAAACAACGCTCCGACCCTATATCCGTCCTGCCATCCGCATCTGTCATACAGACGTCATCGTGCTACAGACGACGTCACCCAATCCGTTTGTACTCTTTAGTCCTGACGTAGCGGGATACGAAGCCTTTTCCAAGGTTTCAGAGATCGAATATTAGTTTTTCAGATATGAATTTTCCTATTCCCCACAATATAGGTTCCCCGCGGTAAGCTTTCCGTTTGTCCGTCACCACGTACCTGACGCCCGTCAAGGGTAAAGATACGGTGAGGGGAGGAGAGCTTATCTGCTTCGAGGGTGTTGACGGATGTATCACCGCCAACGAAGTTTTTCAGTTCATAGAAGGCTGCGAAGGGCTTGCCCGTGTTGTGGTCGTAGAGGGCGGCATTCCACCAGTGGGCGGTGACATTCTTGTTCCCATTGTCCTCCGGCCACCACCAGAACAGTCCTTTCACCTCCTGATGTTTGTTCAGCATAGCGATGAGGTCGGCGGTGAACTGCCGCTGTCCCTCCTCGGTGTAGGGGTAGGTGGCGGTGTAGTTGAAGTCGTTCCCGATGGACCATGCGTAGCTATAGCCCGTCTCCACAATCATGATCTCCTTACCATATTGTTTACTCTCCAAGGTGTTCAGGGCGGTCTCTAAGGTCGTGAGACTGCCATGGTAGTCGGGATAGTAGCTCAGTCCGATGATATCATAGTCAACGGCAGCGGCTTTCATCCGGTCGAAGAAGTCGGTGAGGACGTTGGCTTTGGGTGTGCGTTCGCTATGCAGGATGATCTGTGCCTGGGGGCATTCCTCGCGACAAGCCTCTCCAGCTTTTTTTAATAAGGTGATGAAACGGGTCCAGTTGGCTTCGGGAGAGTTGGTGTAGCAACGGTTGTTCTGGTTACTCTTTGCTGCAGCCTCTGTACCCCACAGCATACCGTAGGAGATCTCATTACCCGTCTGGATCATGTCGGGAGTGGCTCCTGCGGCTTTCAGCTGTTGCAGACAGTCTTTGGTGTATTCGTAGATCTTGGTATAGAGCTGCTCGTTTGACAAGTCCTTCCAGGCATCGGGAGTCCACTGCTTGGCAGGATCGGCCCAGGTATCGCTGTAGTGGAAGTCGAGCATGAACTTCATCCCTGCCTCCTTGATGCGCTTGCCCAAATCCTTGACATAGTCGAGATCCTGGCATACGGCCTTGTCGTTGTCTTTTGAGGGATCGACGAACAGACGGACGCGCATAGCGTTCTGTCCTTCCTGCTTGAAGAAGGTGAGCACATCCGATACGGTGTTGCCTGCTGCATCCTTATAGACCACTCCGGCCTTCTCATATTGCGGCAGCATTGAGATGTCACCACCCACATATTTCTGTGCCTGCACACTGAGTCCGCAGACCATCATTCCCATCAAAAAGATTCTTCTTAGTTTCATAAGCTATTTGTTGTTTGTCTTTTCACCTTACTGTGTTATTTCACCACTTTCTTTCCGTTGATGATATAGACGCCGCGTGGCAATTGGTCTGCGGTGGTGCCTTGCGGCAGGCGCATACCGTTGATGCTATAGACGGCTGCGGGTTTGCCATTGACATCCATGGGGATCTCCCGGATACCTGTGCTCACCACACCTTTCAGTCCGTCCTTGGTGTAATAGCCTCCGTTCTGGAAGTTTAAGTCAGCGGTCTGAGGTGTCCCGGCATTGCTGAAGATGATGAAAGCGGGCTTCGTGGCACTGCTGTTGTTCTGCTTCGTGCCGTCCCATGTCCATTTCCATACATCATAGCCCTCATCGGTGGTACCGATCTTCACACAATCCACACCTGGCCAGTCCTTCCTTTGTGAGTAGGTGAAATTATCCGAAGGTGTGTTCGTCCATGCCCAGCAGGCAATGGTGCTTGTCCAGTTGACAGGAGCCTCGAAGAAGGCGCATACCTCATCGCTGCCCACGGTGCAGAACGAGGGGATGACAAACTCCACGGGCTTCTCCTCTTTCAGGGTATAGGAGCGTGTGATGATGCCTTTCACCTCACCGCTGCTCAGCAGCAGACCGGCCTTCAGGATGTAGTCACCTTCCTCGGTGAACGGGATGGCGGTGCCGTTGCTCACCTTCTTACTGGAAGACGTGGGCTCTGAGCCGTCAAGGGTATAGACGATCTGGGCATCGTCACTCTCGCTCACGGCAATCAGTCGGGTGCTGAACGCTTCCTTGTAGGATCCAGAGGCCTTGTCAGCCCATGCTGTCTCCGCCTTCCTGGCAAGGTAGTATTTGTAGTGGTAGCCAGAAAGGATCTCCTGCCACTGGTCGTTGGGCTGGTAGCCATTGGTGTTGCTGCCTACGACCACGATCAAGCGGTTCTCGTTGTCGGTCTTGATGAGGTTGGCATAATACTCCTTGGCACTGCGCATCTGGGTATAGCTGCTGGTGTTGGTGATACCTGCCACCTTGCGTGCCTCTACCATGGCTTTGATCTCCTGCTTGTAAGCTTGCCAGTGTTTCAGGAATACACAGGGCGTACCGGGCATGGCGAGCATGTAGGCATTGGCAGCCAGTGTATCTTTCTTCAGGGGATCCTGTGGAGCGTTCGAACGCTTCTCGGTGTCGTGGTTCTCTACGAAGGTCACGGCATACTGACGATAGCTGCCCAGTTCATAGCTGCTGCTCACCAACGGATAGCTTCCGTCGTTCTGCTGTCCTAAGCGACTCCAGTCGTTGTTGTTGGCAGCGTTGCGCACGGTGTATCTGAACTGGAAGTCGAAGGCGGCGGAGGTAGGGGTGTCACCATCTTTCGTCCCGTCGATCCACTTCCTGATGGTGCTTGTGCCGTCCCAGCATTCACCCACAGAGAACTGGGGCTTGCTGTAGGTGTTATACATACTGGTATAGGAGGCGGGGTAGCCCTTCACCATGTCGTAGCGGAAACCTGTATAGCCCAGGTCCTCCAGCAGCATCTTCAGATAGGCTTTCACATTGTCCTGCACGTTCTCACTCTTATGGTCGAGGTCGCGCATACCGTCCCATCCTTCACCCGAGTCGTTGTTGGCAGAGAGTGAGTAGCCGTTATCAGTGGCCCATTTCAGTGTGGCTCCGCCGTCATCGTTCCTCACGATATCGGTGGAGGTCATCTGGTAGGTCACACCGTTATAGGTCTCCTTGGGGAAATCCACCCAGTTGCTCACGTTCTTACGGTGATTGATCACTACGTCGGCGATGGTGCCGATACCTTTCTGCTTGAAGGTCTTGATCATGGAGCGCAGCTGCTCCTCCGTGCCGAAGGAGCTGTTGTAATGACCAGGAAACCAGTACAGGGGGTCGTAGCCCATGGAGGTACCGCCACAGTTCGCACTCTGGGGGATCCACACCAGACTGAACGTGCCTGCCAGCTCATCGGCCTGCTTCTCGAACAAGATCCATTGGGTGTCATCGAAGGAATCCCAGTAGAATCCCTGGAGCATCACACCGCTATACTTCTCTGGCCATCCTTGGGCAGAGAGGTTGCTTACATTCATCCACAACGCCATCAGGGCGATTAGGTATTTGCTTATTGTCCTCATAGGTCTGCTATTAAAAGTTTTGATTTCTGATGCAAAGATAATCAATTATTTGCATGCCTCATACTCTATCCTCCTTTTTTTACTATTAGATGCAAATGCAACCGATTGCGCAACTTCCCAATAAGTACAATTTACTAATTTCACTTTTTAGTTTTGGAAGGCGGAAGAGAAGATATAATTCTTTTTTGGATAATATGATTACTGTCCGCATGGCACGGGGCGTAGCCCCTTTCTGCGATTTGGCTTTCCCCGTAGGCGCCGATTTTCAATTCCGAGATTTCTGCGGGACCTTTAAAAACTGCCGTATAGGCTATGGTGTAAGGGAACACGAATTTCACGAATCACACGAATACAGCCGTACAGGCTGAATATTTCTGCTTTTTCTGCCATCTCTGCGGGACGATTAAAAAAACAGCCGTACAGGCTGAAATATTTCTCTGTATTCCGCGATTTCTGTGTGACAAATTCCGTGTGACAAATCCGTGTGAAACAGCCTTTACTTCGCTTGATAATCAGTCTTGCCATCATCGTTAGATTTAAAGTTAATAATCAGGGTTAACGTTTGCTGAGCTTCCGTTGTGTTAAGATTTTTCAAATCTGCGC
>CACXMM010000033.1 GCA_902768785.1 uncultured Prevotellaceae bacterium | reverse complement strand
TGCAAAGGTACGTCAAAAAACAATACCCACCAAATATTTTACCGATTATTTTTCAGCAAAATACAAAATTTTCATCTTTCTTGACACAAATCAAGAAAAGACTCACTCATCTGCCATATAAGCCCGTAGAATTCTAATATCTTTTAGAGGACGGTCATTGGAATCGGTTTCTGCTTTCATTATTTTCTCTACCACTTCAAGACCCTCTTTCACTTCACCAAACACTGTGTATTGATTATCCAGATGAGGTGTACCACCATATTTATAATAAGCCTCTCTCACCTCTTCAGGAAAAGAAACCGTTTCACCAGTATTCCGGATAATTCGCTCTTCCACGTCATCCATCATGTTACCGTTATATCTTTTCCCCCATACAATATAGAACTGGCACATGGATGATTCCCGATGGGGATTTACATCGTCTCCTTCACGAGCAGCGGCAACACATCCCTTTTTATGAAAGATTTTGGGGAAATGGATCTCCGCTGGAATTTTGTACTTTTCGTAACTCCCGTCTCCCAACAACTGTCCTTCTGTCGCATGTCTGCTTAGGCTATCACCCGTTTGGATCATAAAGTTCTCTATCACCCGGTGGAACAAAAGTCCATCGTAGAAGCCCTCCTTCACCAATTTAACAAAATTATCCCGATGGAGAGGTGTTTCATTATAGAGAGCTATACAAATACGACCGCTATCTGTTTCTAAAACAGCTACCTTTTGTTGCATAATCTCTTGTGCGCTCACCGACAAGTTTTCCCCCATGAGTGCAACGAGCAACAAGGAAAGAATCCGTAACAGTTTAATACACTTCACCATTCTTAATTTCGGCTTTATCTATTTTCTTTTTATCAAGAGAATACCACGCATAAGCTATGTAAGCAAGCACAAAAGGAATCAGCAAGCTCACAACAGCCATCGTCCTCAGCGTAAACTCGCTGCTACAAGAGTTCATGATAGTGAGACTACTTTGAAGATCCGCATTAGAAGGATAATAAGCAGTATGATTCCATCCGGCAATCAGCAGCAGAACGAGGACAGTCAGTACTACTCCGATTCCCGTTGGCCAGATTCCCTTTACAAAAGTCTTATCTGCCACCGTACGGATGATTCCATACAGCACCAAGACAACGCCAATGAGCAGGATCACGAAGAGATACCACATATCAAGCAAGTTGTGCAGATACTTCAAGGGCTCCATTGTTATGACACCTGTCATAGGATCGTAAGCATATCCATCTTTCAGGAGTGTACGTACGACAAACGCCAAGAAGAAAATCAAGAATGTGATCGTATTTCCTACCAGCTGTTTCCTTGCCCTTTTCCCAATCATCTCATCGCGTACATTATTTATATAATATAAGAGACCCAGCACACGAGCCAAGAAGAACACTGCGAAGCCCAGCATCAGGTTCCAAGGATCGAGCAAAGCATCCAGTCCGTTGCTGTCATTCGCCCATTTGCTGATGATCGGCTGCATTCCTCCTACCAAGTTAGCCTTTTCTATCAAGAAGTTAGATCCATTGAAAAAGGTAGCCACCGCTCCTCCTATGAGAAGCGGTCCGACAATCCCGTTGATGATGAGACACCACTGGAATGTCTTCGGTCCCAAGAAATTCCCAAGTTTGTTTTGGAACTCATAGCTCACTGCCTGAAGCACGAACGAGAACAAGATAATCATCCACAGCCAGTAAGCCCCTCCGAAACTTGTGCTATAGAACAATGGGAATGATGCGAAGAACGCGCCACCGAATGTTACCAATGTGGTAAAGGTCAGTTCCCATTTCCTTCCGGTACTATTGATGAGCATTCTCCGTTCTTCTTGTGTGTGGCCCAGACTGAATATCAACGAGTTACCTCCCTGTACGAACATCAGGAACACCAACAATGCCCCAAGGAGCGATACGAGGAACCACCAATAGTTCTGTAAGAACTCGTATGTAATAATACTTGTATTGTAAAACTCCATCTTTATTGCTATTTTATCGTTTATACCCTATTAAACAATGGACTAAGAATAAGCCGGACCTTTCTTAATCTGTTTAAACATAATACTCAGTTCCACAGCAAGCATCGTTGTGAACAAGAAGAGGAAGATGAAGAAGGTCAGCGCCACCGATCCTGCTCCGATATCCGAAACAGAAGCCCCCACAGGCAGCATATCCTGAATGGTCCACGGCTGTCGTCCGAACTCTGCCACGAGCCATCCACTTTCACTGGCGATATATGCCAGCGGTACCAAGGCTATAGCCACCATGTAATGCCATTTGGGCAATTTCGAAAGGTCCTTCTTCCGCCAATCCATCAAGAGGATGACAGCAAAGAACAAGATAAAGAGGCATCCCAGTCCCACCATCACTCGGAAGGCCCAGAAATTGATCGGGATATACGGCACCAGTTCTGCCTTGTCCTTGATATATCCATACCCGAAATACTTGAAGTTATCGGCTACGATATCCGCCTGCACTTTGGCTGTTGCTTCATCACCTGCAGCCTTTGCCTTCCTGTATTCTGCCAAGGCGACGATGGCTTTCTTTCCACTGGCGATCTTTTCATCGGCCGAAGGTTCCCTGGTCCCGTCGGGCTTGGTATAGCCATTCAAGAGATCGTTCACTCCCGGTACATATCCATGGAAATCACGTGTCGCCATAAAGGAGAGTGCATACGGCATGGCGATGCGCAGCGGTGGTTCTTGGTCGGTAGTATAATCAGGCTGCTGGAAAGGATTCACCCATGCCACTGCCGTCAGACTTTGATCAGTACCGCCATTGTAGAGCGCTTCCATTGCCGCCAATTTCATCGGTTGTTTTTCAGCAACCTGCTCACCTGAGATATGTCCCGTTGCCCCCGCCAGGACAGCCGCAATTAATCCCACGGCAGCAGCGATACGCATACTCTCCAAGGCCAGTTTTGTCTCACGCTTTTTCATCAGATACCAGCAGCTCACCGCCACCACAAAGACAGCACCGACGATCCACGAAGAGATCACCGTATGACAGAACTTCGCCACAGCAAAAGGTGACAGGGCCACATCGAGGAACGACACCATTTCATTGCGCACGGTATCCGGATTGAACTCACACCCTACGGGACATTGCATCCAGGCATTTGCCACGAGAATCCACCAGGCGGAGATCGTGGCACCCAGTCCTGTAAGCCATGTAGAAGCCAGATGGAACCCTTTCGACACCTTGTTCCATCCGAAGTACATCACCGCCACGAAGGTCGACTCCATGAAAAACGCCACGATGCCCTCGATAGCCAGCGGTGCTCCGAAGATATCACCGACGAACCACGAGTAATTACTCCAGTTCGTACCGAACTCAAACTCAAGGATGATACCCGTGGCGACACCCATGGCAAAGTTGATGCCGAACAGTTTCTGCCAGAACTTCGCCGTATCCTTCCAAAAGCTTTTCTTTGTACGGTAGTAGCATGTCTCCATGATGCCCATGATCACTGCCAGTCCCAGTGTGAGTGGAACGAAAAGCCAGTGGTAGATGGCAGTCAGCGCGAATTGTGCTCTCGACCAGTCTATCGTCCCAGCACTGATTTCCAATAAAAAGTTTGTCATATCATTAAAGTTAAAGATTATTCTTCGAAGTATCGCTTTGTTTAACTAAGTAGTAGTATGAGGAACAGTCATTTATTCACGCTCTCCAGCTGTTCCATCACGAAATCAGCCTCTCTCCCCTCCTCCGCATGTTGCTTTAGGAAGTTGGGAAAGAAGAACACCTTCAATACGAGGAAGATGATCACCAGCTTCACCGCGATGACCGCCCACAGCGTTTTCCCCAAGGTCATGTGGCGGAACCCGTCGTAGTAAAGGTCGAACACCCTGTATAAGATTCCGTTTTTCTTCATGGCAATTGTTTGACAGCACAAATATACGACATATTTTTGAAACTTGCAAATACTTTACAAAAAGTTATGCGAAAATATTTTGCAACGGATATTTTCAGTTACCATACAGGAATGTTCAAGGTCAAACAAAAGTAGTTCTTTGTAAAAATGTAAGATAAAAGTGTCGAAATTTAACACTTCATTATCGTGTATTCCCTGCTACGAATTAGACCTGTATTTCGCAATTCATAGACTTTTGAAGTACAAAACCATTGTTTTGAAGTGCCAAAACAACGTTTTTGTCAGCCAAAACAGTGTTTTTAGATGGTGAAAACGATGTTTTCGCGTTGCAAGTATAGTCTATTTGCATCGTAAGTATAGTCTAATTGCATCCAAAGTATAGTCTATTTGCATTGAAAACAGCCTTTACTTGCAACCCAATCAGACTTCACTTTCTCTTGAAAAATATTGCGATTTTTTATTAACCTCATTATCAACAAGTTACAAAAACACGAAAATCAGGGCATTTTGCGACCAAATGACCAGCTGAATGAGAGAAAAGCGATTCTGGAAAAGTGCTTTGTAACAAAAATTCAAACAAACACATGTTATACTTGACAATTATTAATTAAATTGCACATGGAACAAGCTTTCCGACCCCACTCTCTCCATCTTCCTCCTTCACAGATAACCATAAGACTTTCTGTTTACCGGTGACACATCCCTTAATATTGTTCTTTTTTTCCTCAAAAATATTAAAAAACCAAAGTGGTTCAAGATTAACGAAGTCATTTTCTTTGTCATTTAACCAAAATAGACTAATTTTGCAGTCGTTGTACAAACTAAAGTAAAGATGAATAGGAAGATTTGGATACCCTTAGCCCTTGTCGGCTTACTGTTGCTTGGCGGCATCGCATACCTATATATAAGTCTTGATGAACAGAAGAAGGTCAATCAAGACATGCAGGAGCTTGCCGAGTTGGACAAGAAAGAGATGCAGAACGAATATGAAATGTTCGCGCAGCAATATAGTGAGATGAAGACACAGATCAACAACGACTCCATTGTGGAACAACTCACTCAGGAGCAGTTGAAGACCCAAAAGTTATTGGAGGAGTTGCGTAACGTACGTGCCACCGATGCCCGTGAAATCACGCGGTTGAAGAAGGAACTGGCTACTTGTCGTGCCGTCATCCGAAGCTATGTGTTGGAGATCGACTCCCTGAACCGTCTGAATCAGAATCTCACGGCTGAAAACACCCGTGTAAAAGGACAGTACGAAGAGGCCACCCGCCGTATAGAGAGTCTGAATACAGAGAAGTCATCCCTTTCTGAGAAGGTAGCCATTGCCGCCCAGCTCGATGCTGTAGGCATCTCCATGTCATTGAACGACAAGAAAGGTAAGAACACGAAGAAGATAGAGAAAGCCAAGAATCTGCAGGTGAACTTCAGCATTGCCAAGAATGTCACCGCGTCGAATGGTGTGAAGACGTTGTATGTACGTATCCAGACCCCGAACGGGCAGGTCCTAACCAATGGTGGTACCTTTAACTATGAGAACCGTTCCCTGCAATACTCCATGAAGAAGCAGGTGGAGTACACGGGTAACGAGACCCCTGTATCCATGTTTTGGAACATCAGCGAGTTCCTGAGTGAAGGCACCTACAAGGTAAGTATCTTTGCCGACGGTCATATGATCGGCTCAAGGAGTTTCACCTTTGGATAGGCAGTATCTACGGAACGAAGAAACATGGAATGATGAATATGTTTTTTTTCTTAAGGCATTACGTATTAGGAATCCTGCTTGCAGGTTTGCCAGTGGGAGCGCAAGCCCAGCGGGTGCTTTCGCTTGACAGTTGCCGTTCGATGGCACTTCGTAACAACAAGCAGCTCAGCATAGCACGCATGAAACAAGACGTAGCTGCCAACACCCGAAAGGCTTTACGCACCAAGTATCTACCCAAGGTGGATGCTGTTGGCGGGTATGAGCTGATGAGCAAAGAAATCTCATTGCTGAATGACGAACAGAAGGCTGCATTGAACAACTTAGGAACTAACCTAAGCGCGAAGGTGGGCAGTAAGATGCCAGAAACACTGACGGGTCTTGCCCAGCAAGGTCTGATCACCCCCCAACAAGCTCAGGCCATCGGACAACTCGCCAATCAATATGTCGGTCCTATGGCAGAGGCCCTGAATGGCGTAGGCTCTGAGATCCGTCAGGCATTCCGCACCAACAACCGTAACATGATGGGAGCCTCAGTATTTGTGCGCCAGCCTCTCTATATGGGTGGTGCCATCACTGCCGCCAACAAGATTGCGGAGCTGACGGAGCAGCTTACGGCTGAGTCAACAAAGGGAACGATCCAGAACACTTTATACAATATAGACCAAACCTACTGGCTGGTCGTGTCACTCCATCAGAAGAACAAACTCGCCAACGGTTTCCTGCAGCTAGTGCAGAAATTAGACAATGATGTGAGTAAGATGATTAAAGAGGGTTTTGCCACCCAGGCTGACGGTCTCAAGGTCAGTGTCAAGGTGAATGAAGCAGAGATGACTGTCACACAAGCCGAGGACGGTCTCACCTTGGCCAAGATGTTGCTCTGTCAGCAATGTGGACTGCCCATTGACAGTCAGATTACCCTCGAGGATGAGGACAAGACAGAGTTGGCAGCTGTCACCGATGATGTTCAAGGAGATATCCATACCGCCCTCGCCAACCGTCATGAGTTGGAAATGTTAGAGCGGACGGTTGATATCAGCAAAGAATCTACCCGTTTGCTCCGTGCCGCCTATTTACCCCAGGTTGCCCTTACGGGTGGCTATCTGATTACCAATCCTAATGTCTATAACGGCTTCGAAAAGAAATTCTCCGGTGTGTGGAACATTGGTGTATTAGTACGCGTTCCCATCTGGAGTTGGCAAGAAGGCGCTTACAAGATCAGGGCGAGCAAGACAGCCACCAGCATTGCCAATATGGAGTTGGCAGAAGCCAGTGAAATGATTGAGCTGCAAGTGAACCAAAGTCAGTTCAAGGTAAAGGAGGCCAACAAGAAATACAGCATGAGTCTAAAGAATGTGGAGAAGGCCGAAGAGAACCTGCGTTGTGCAAACTTAGGTTTTGCCGAAGGGGTGATGACCACCACAGAAGTGATGGAGGCCCAGACCGCCTGGCTTCAGGCCCAGACACAGAAGATTGATGCGGAAATTGACCTACGTCTGTCGCAGCTCGGCCTAAAGAAGGCACTGGGAGTTCTTCAGTAAGAATTGGAAATTGAAAAATTGAAGAATTGAAAAATTGAAGAATTAAAGGTCTATGGTAATCATAAAGTTCAAAGATCAAAGATCAAAGTTCAAAGATCAAAGATCAAAGTTCAAAGTTCAAAGTTCAAAGTTCAAAGTAAAGATATGTCAGCAAAACAACAACATAACAACATCCTGCTTGCCATCATCGGTTTTATAGCAGTAGTAGCCATCGTCGCCCTCATTGGTTTCTTTACCCTCGACCGTACCACCGATGAGATCCAAGGTGAGGTGGAAGTGTCTGAATACCGTGTGTCCAGCAAGGTGCCCGGACGCATTCTGGAACTGCGTGTCCAGGAAGGTGACTTCGTTCATGTAGGCGACACCCTGGCTATTCTGGATGCGCCTGAAGTGGAAGCCAAGAAGACGCAGGCACAAAGTGCGGAGGATGCAGCTTCTGCCATGAGTGAGATGGCCCAGCGTGGTGCTCGCAAGCAGCAGGTTCAGGCAGCTTATCAGTTATGGCAGCAAGCCAAGGCAGCCGCCGATGTAACCAAGAAAAGCTACGAGCGTGTGCAGCGCCTCTTCGATGAAGGTGTGCTGACAGCCCAGAAGCGTGATGAGGTCTTTGCACAATACAAAGCCAGTGAGGCACAGGAGAAAGCCGCTAAGAGCCAGTACGACATGGCTGTGGAGGGTGCGCGTGCCGAGGAGAAGGCTGCCGCCGCTGCCCAGGTGAGACGTGCCCGTGGTGCCGTTGCCGAAGTCAATTCCTACATCCACGAAACCGTCCAGGTAGCTACCGTGGAAGGAGAAGTGAGCGATGTCTATCCCAAGGAAGGTGAGTTGGTTGGCACAGGCTCGCCCATCATGAGCATCGCCATGATGAACGATATGTGGGGAACCTTCAATGTACGTGAAGATCAGCTGAACGGCATGACTGTTGGTACGGTGCTTACAGCCTTCAGTCCTGCTTTCAAGAAGGAATTGAAGATGAAGGTCTATTATGTGAAGGATCAAGGATCCTACGCAGTATGGAAAGCCACCAAAGCCAATGGTCAGTACGACTTGAAGACCTTTGAGGTGAAGGCCCGTCCTGTGGAGAAGTTCGAGGGACTGCGCCCAGGCATGTCACTCATCATCAAAAATGTAAAAAGCGAATAGAGGATCTCAGAAGAGGAACACGAAGGAGCTGAGAAGGTGAGGTTATCCGAATTTTTCAATAGAATACTCAGTATTTCCCGCCGTGAGTGTGGCATACTGGTCTCCAACCCTATCTATGTGTTTTGCATGGTGGTGTTCCCTATTGCTGTCATTCTGTTTTTCACCAGTATCATGGACGACGGACAACCTGTGGAGATGCCCGTAGGTGTGGTGGATCTCGACAACAGTGCCACTTCCCGCAGTCTGATCCGCAAGTTAGACGCTTTTCAAACCAGTAAGGTCGTCGCCCACTACCCCAGTATGAGCGATGCCCGACGTGCCATCCAGCAGAACAAGATCTATGCCTTTCTCTACATTCCCAAGGGAACGGCCAACGGACTCCTCTCTTCCCGCCAGCCCAAGATCTCGTTCTATTATAGCAGTACGTCTATCACGACGGGAGCCCTCCTCTACCGTGACTTGAAAACCATCAGTACACTGGGCTCTGCGGCAGTAGGACAGGCAACCATGCGGGCAAAGGGATACACCCCAGAGCAAATTCAGACCTTCCTGCAACCGATCGTCATCGACCTGCACCCCGTGAACAACCCCTGGATTAATTACAATGTCTATCTCAGCACGATGCTCATTCCGGGTATCCTGATGCTCTTCATCTTCCTCATCACCGCCTACTCCATCGGTACGGAGCTGAAGTTCAAGCGTTCGCGACAGCTGATGAAACTGGCGGGCAACGATATCTATGTCGCCTTGATGGGCAAGTTGCTCCCTCATACCCTGATCTTCCTCTGTATCATGTACGGGTTCATGTGGTATCTGTTCGGTCATTTGGCTTTTCCCCATCAGGGTAGCGTATGGATGATGTTGCTGTTAGGACTGCTTGCCGTATTGTCATCACAGTGTTTCGGGGTGTTCGCTTTCGGTCTGATGCCCTCGCTCCGTATGTCGATGAGTATCTGCTCCCTCTGGGCAGTGCTGAGTTTCACCACCAGCGGTTTCACCTTCCCTGTCTTTGCCATGGACGGAGCCATCCAGACATTGGCGCAGTTATTCCCTTTGCGTCATTACTACATGATTTATCAGATGTGCCTGTTCAACGGCTATCCCTGGCATATCGCCTGGTTTAACTTCATGTCACTGGGCATTTTCATCTGTCTGCCGCTCTTTGTGATGCGGACCATCAGGAAGGCGATGTTGGAATATGTCTATATACCATAGGAGCCCACCCCAGCCCTCCCAAAGGGAGGGAGGAGAAAGGAGACAGGAGACAGGAGGAAGGAGACAGGAGAAATCATAAAGTTCAAAGTTCAAAGATCAAAGTTCAAAGATCAAAGTTCAAAGATTAGTATGGATAAAGAGAAAGGATTATTAGGACAGATTAATGAAGGCATTCACGATGCCTGTTACATCTGGGCAAAGGAGATGAAGGCCACCATCAAGGATGAGGGTGTGCTGATCTTCTTTATCCTTGTCCCTATCTTCTATCCCCTTCTCTACTCCTGGGCTTATAACAACGAAGTGGTGCGTGAGGTGCCCGTGGCCATTGTTGATATGAGTCATTCGCAGCTCAGCAGACAGTATATCCGTGAGTACAATGCCTCTCCCGATGTGGAGGTGGCCTATAAGTGCAACGATATGGACGAGGCCAAGGATCTCGTGCAAAAACAGGTGGTGAGTGGCATCGTTTTGATTCCTGCAGATTTCGCCGAACGCCTGAACCGCATGGAACAGTCGAGCATCAGCGTCTATTGCGACATGAGTCTGATGCTCACCTACAAGGCGATATACCAGACAGCCCAGACGATAGCCACCGACCTCAACGAAAAGATCCAGATCTCCCTCAGTGGGAACGCCACCGATCGTGAGGATCAGATCACCTCACAGCCTATGGCTTTCGATGAAGTACAGATTTTCAACCCTGCAGGAGGATATGGCAGTTTTATCATCCCTGCCGTGTTGATGCTGATTATCCAGCAGACATTGGTATTGGGTATCGGTCTTTCTGCAGGAACGGCCCGCGAGAACAACCGCTACCAGGATCTGATACCTATCAGCAGGCATTACAATGGTCTGTTCCGTATTGTCTTCGGCAAGACGATGTGTTATTTCATGATCTATGTGGTGATGACCGCCTATCTCACGCTGGTCATTCCCAAGCTGTTCCATTTCACGTCTTTGTTCCGGGTATCCGATCTCATCGGTCTGATGCTCCCCTATCTCCTGGCGTGCATCTTCTTCGGTATGTTCGTCAGCTGTATCTTGCACTATCGGGAGAATGTGATGCTGTTGGTGGTTTTTGCCACCATTCCCCTGTTGTTCCTCAGTGGTGTGTCATGGCCACAGAGTAACATCCCCGGCTACTGGCAGGGCTTCTCCTGGCTCTTTCCCAGTACCTTCGGCGTACGGGCCTTTGTCCGTCTGAACAGCATGGGTGCCACCCTACAGGATATCCGTGTGGAATACGAGGCCCTCTGGATTCAGGTGGTTGTCTATTTCTTCGCCACCTGCGCCGTTTATCGTTATCAGATCATCCATACCCGTCGTCGTGCCCTTGAACGACTGAACTATATGAAGGAACGGGCTCAAGCGGCAAAGAGCAAGAAAGATATGAATTTATGATTTCACTCCTACTATCTTCGTGGCCGCCATTTCTTTGTTTCTTCTATTCGTCACGGTGACCACGGCCTGTGCCAGGTTGATGAAGGCAACACCTGTCATCGTCTCACTGGTCAAGGCGGCAGGCTTCCCTTGATCCCCACTCTCGCAGATACTCTGTACGATGGGAATCTGTGCCAGCAGGGGAACCTTCAGTTCTTCTGCCAGTTTCTTACATCCCTCCTTACCGAAAAGGTAATATTTGTTCTCCGGCAGTTCGGCAGGTGTGAACCATGCCATGTTCTCGATGAGTCCGAGAATGGGTACGTTCACTTTCTCGTTGCGGTACATATCCACCCCCTTACGGGCATCGGCGAGAGCTACCTGCTGCGGAGTAGAAACGATGACGGCACCCGTAATGGCCAATGTCTGTAATAAGGTAAGATGGATGTCTGATGTTCCCGGTGGTGTATCAAGGATGAAATAGTCGAGCTCCCCCCAGTTGGCATCGGCAATCAATTGTTTCAAGGCATTCGTTGCCATACCTCCACGCCATAACGTAGCCGTCTTGGAATCCACGAAGAAGCCGATACTCAACAGCTTCACGCCATATTTCTCAATAGGCTCGATCAGATCACGTCCATCCACATGGACAGCATAGGGACGCTCATCCTCTACCCCGAACATTTTCGGCATCGACGGACCGAAGATATCCGTATCCAGCAGTCCTACCTTATATCCCAAACGGGCCAGGGCAATGGCAAGATTGGCAGAAACCGTACTCTTTCCCACGCCTCCTTTGCCACTGCTCACGGCAATAATGTTCTTCACCCCCGGCAGCATGGCACCCACCTCCGGACGCGGTTTACTCTTGAACTCCGTGATGATTTCCACATCAACATCGTTGGAAGAGTCAGCATCCCCAGACTCGGAGAAAGCTTTCTTACAGTGATACTTGATGGCAGCCTCAGCAGCCTTCACCGTTGACTTCAAAAACGGATCGGTGTCACGTGGGAACTCCAGTACCACCTTCACTTTCCACGGCTCCCCAATAAGCTGGGGAGCAGCCACCGCTGGGGTGTCAGTCACCATACCACTCTCTACGAGATTCTTCTTCGTGCCGGCATACGTCACTGTTGCCAGCGCATCCATGATCATTTTAGGAAACAATACCATCTTTTCTGTTTTTGAGTACAAAGTTACGAAAAAACGAGTGCAGGACAAAACAAATTTATTTGTTTTTTATGCCGAGTACATTGTAACTTCGCGATTTAATGTCAGAAAGTTTTTCTATCTCTTCAAAAAGAACTACTTTTGCAGCAGATTCCAAGAGATGATGAAGACCTCAGAGATTTATACAGCGGCACAATTGATCACATTCATCCAACAAGTAGGGTTCCTTCCCCTGTTGGAAGGAGACATTCGCGGTTTTTCCGCAGAAGCCGTAGTGGCTGACGACTGCCGATATGTGATACTCCCTGACGGAGGGTGGGACTGGCCGTTGTGGAAATGGAAGGGTGAGATCATCACCGAAGGCAACTGTGTGTATGGCAAGTTCTTTGCAGGCAAGGCAGGCTTTATCAGTAAGGAATGGTGGCCCGATTTCTGTAACTACCGAAGGAGCAGGAGCGTGGAACCCGAGAGCGGCAGCATCGAAGAGACCATCCTTTTCACGCTTCAGGAACGAGGCAGTATGATTACCCGTGAGCTCCGTGCCGCCTGCGGGTTCACAGGACCGAAGATGCGCAGTAGGTTCGACAACTACATCACTCGCTTGCAGATGGACTGCCGTATCGTGACGGAAGATTTCATCTATCCCCGTGACAAGCATGACAGGGAGTATGGCTGGGGATGGTCACTACTGGCATTGCCCGAACAGCTCTTAGGCAGACAGGCTTGTCAGTGTGCTCGGAGTGCCGAGGAGTCGTACGAGCGGATCAAGTCACATTTCAAGACTCTTTTACCTGAGGCCACAGACCGTCAAATCACCCGTTTGCTATAGTTTTATGATACGATTTCCCATTAAGCAGCGCAGGCAGTTCTTTGCGCAGATCCTATTGGCAGTGTTCATTCCGATGCTCATTGCCACATCCTTGCACAGGCATCAGACAGATGCAATGGAAGGGGACAGTTGTGTGGAATGTATCCATCATGTTCCTCATGGAGGACATCTTACCTCGCACACCATTTCGGTAGACGATTGTCTGTTGTGCCAGTTCAGTGGCCTACCTTATTTATTACCAACACTTCTGGGTTTCACCTGTTATTCCTTCATCCGCAAGGTATCCTGCCGTACCGTCATGGGTACGATCGTTGCAAGGCAGGCCCCTTGCATCATGCTTCGCGCCCCGCCTTCTTCTATGATTTTTTAATGTAAGAAGACTCATTTTTCAACAGCCCCACATACCCGTTTCCGAGGAATGGGACATGAGAGCTGTGATGTTAAACAATAGAAGAAGCAATGAAGAAATTACATATCATCGCTTTGCTACTCTGTATATGCACCTGTGGATGGGCAGATACAGCAGTAGGCAAGGCTTCGTTATCGGGCAAGGTTACCGATGACATCGACAAGATGCCCCTGATCGGCGTCAGCATCTATTTTCCAGAACTGAAGGAAGGAACAATCACTAATGAGAACGGAGAGTACGCGATTACAGGGCTCCCCGCCATCAGCACCACCATACAAGTGAGCTATGTAGGACACCAGACGGTGATCCATACCATCGACCTACGCACGGTTCATCGGATGGATTTCGTACTGAAAGAAGCCAATGCCATGATCAATGAAGTGGTGGTAACAGGACTCACGGGAACGGAGTTGCTCAAGAACTCCCCTTCCCCCGTTGCCATCGTCTCTCCACGAGACCTCCAGTCCACACCTTCCACCAATATCATCGATGCATTAGCCAAACAGCCAGGCGTATCGCAGATCACCACCGGCAGTGGCATCTCCAAGCCCGTCATCCGCGGTTTAGGATTCAACCGCATTCTCGTGGTGAACGACGGGATACGACAAGAAGGACAGCAATGGGGTGATGAGCACGGTATTGAGATTGATGCCCAGAGTGTCCATTCAGTAGAGATCCTGAAAGGACCGGCAAGTCTGGTCTATGGTTCCGATGCCATGGCGGGCGTACTGATCTTCCACGATGAACCTGTCATGCCCAAAGGTACCATGACAGGAGAAGTCAGCTCTGAATACCAGACGAACAACGGACTCTTCGACTACTCCCTCAACCATGCAGGGAATCAGGGCGGACTGGTATGGAACTGGCGATGGAGTGAGAAGATGACCCACGACTACCAGAACAAATATGACGGATATGTTCCCAACAGTCGTTTCCGTGAAAGGGCACTCACCGGCATGCTGGGCATCAACCGTTTCTGGGGATACTCCCATCTTAAACTGTCCTACTACCATCTGACACCCGGCATTGTGGAAGGAGAGAGGGATGAGGACACAGGAAAACTGGTTTCGGATGATGACGGCAAGAGCTACGGGAAGATGCTCCCCTTCCAGCAGATACATCATTACAAGGCGGTATGGGACAACTCCCTCCTGCTGGGGAACGGTTCCCTGAAGATGCTTGTCGGCTATCAGCAGAACCGTCGTGAGGAATATGAGGAGAGTGCCGAGGAGAGCGGTCTTGACTTCAAGCTCCACACCGTCAACTATGATTTTCACTATCAGTCACCCGTCTGGAACGGCTGGAAGAGTGCTGCCGGTATCAACGGTATGTACCAACGGTCGGAAAACCTCGGTGATGAGTTCCTGATTCCCGCCTATAACCTCTTTGATATCGGTGTCTTTGCCACCACATGCCGTTCTTTTGGGAACTGGCATGTGAGCGCAGGTGCCAGGTACGACCGTCGTCATCTGCACAGTCATGCCCTGACAGACGACGGAGAGGAACGCTTCACACAGTTCTCCCGCACCTTTAACGGAGTCACGGGCAGCATCGGAGCGATCTACAACATCAACGACCAGACGAATGTCCGCATCAATCTGTCACGGGGTTTCCGCGCTCCCAATATGAGTGAGCTGGGAAGCAACGGAGAACATGAAGGAACCTTGCGCTATGAGGTAGGGAACTCGCATCTCCAAGCAGAACAGAGCTGGCAGTTGGATGCCGGTTTCGACTACTCCTCAGAAATCTTCTCCACCCAGGTCTCTCTCTTTGCCAACCGCATCAGTCATTATATCTTCCTGCAGCGGAAAGGCAATGAGATCATCGACGATGTTCCTGTTTACCAATATACCTCTGGTGATGCCCGCATCATCGGCGGGGAGGTGGTGGTGGATTTCCATCCTGTGGAAAGGCTCCATTACGAGAACACCTTCTCCTATGTCAACAGCGTGCAGATGCACCAGACTGCCGAGAGCAAGTATCTGCCCTTCACACCGGCACCACGCTGGCTGTCCACCCTCCGATACGATTTCATCCGTGATGGGAAGGTGCTCAACAACACCTATGCGAGTATTGAGATGGACTGTAACCTAAAGCAGGATCATGTCATGGCAGCCTACGATACCGAGACCCCCACCCCGTCCTATACCTTATTTAATCTCTCTGCGGGAACAGATTTCCTGCACCACGGACGGAAAGTAGCCTCTTTGTATCTCTTTGCCAACAACATCTTCGACCGTGCCTACCAAAACCACTTGAGTCGTCTGAAGTATGCGGAAGAGAACATGGTGACAGGACGGAGGGGTGTCTATAATATGGGACGGAACATCGGAGTGAAGCTAATCCTACCCTTCTTTCATTAATTAACAAAAAAATGGATACGATGCGAAACAACGTATCCATTTTTTTTGTATCTTTGCGATGGCAATCGTGAAGTAACTACGTAACTTTGCCGATGTAACTACTAACCCTAAATAACACGCTTATGAAAGTAGGAATTCCCAAAGAGATCAAAGACAATGAGAATCGTGTAGGCATGACCCCCGCCGGAGTAGCAGAACTGGTAAAGCACGGGCATGAGGTGTTCGTACAGCACACAGCTGGAGAAGGCAGCGGCTTCCGTGATGAACAGTATCAGACTGTTGGCGCCACCATCCTTGGAACCATAGAGGAGATCTATGCCACGGCAGATTTGATTGTGAAGGTGAAGGAGCCCATCGCTCCCGAATATCCTTTAGTTCGGAAAGGACAAGTCTTGTTCACTTACTTCCATTTCGCCTGCGAACGTGAGCTCACAGAAGCCATGCTGGCAAGTGGTGCCACCTGTATTGCCTATGAGACGGTAGAGATGAAAGACAGGTCCCTTCCCCTGCTGATTCCCATGAGTGAGGTGGCAGGACGCATGGCCACCCAGAACGGTGCCTACTACCTGCAGAAGACACAAGGAGGCAAAGGAAAGCTCATGGCCGGTGTTCCCGGTGTCAAACCCGCTAAAGTACTCGTCCTCGGCGGCGGTACCGTGGGTGAGGCTGCTGCCCGCATCGCCATCGGCATGGGAGCGGATGTCACCATCACCGATATCTCCCTGCCCCGTCTGAAACGACTGGCTGCCGATATGCCACAGGTGCATACCCTCTATTCTACAGAGCACAACATCCGTCAGGAGCTGCCCACCGTTGATATCGTCATTGGTTCCGTACTGATTCCCGGTGATGCCACACCTCACCTGATTACGAAAGACATGCTGAAACTGATGGAACCGGGTACGGTACTCGTTGACGTGGCCATTGACCAAGGCGGATGCTTCGAAACTTCCCACCCCACCAAGCACAGTGATCCCGTCTATACCGTTGACGGTATCGTTCACTATGCCGTGGCAAACATCCCCGGTGCCGTACCCAACACCTCCACCGTTGCCCTCACCAATGCCACATTGCGCTATGCTCTGGCACTGGCAGACAAGGGATGGGAAAAGGCATGCGCCGATGATGAGGCCCTTCGGAAGGGAGTCAACATCGTGGATGGAAAGATTACCTACGAGGCTGTCGCCAAAGTATTCGGAAAGGAGTACTATCCCTTAGGTAGCCTTACTTCTTAACGAATTTCTGACCATTCGAAATCAAGACCCCACGGGTTGCTTCGTTGGCAGAAACACCATCAACCCCGTAGGCACGAGCAGATGCAGGATGCTCCACGATGACGGCTTTACGTACGCCTGTGCCCTGACTTACCTTCTCGGCATATTCAGCCTGTGCCTTCTTCATCTGCTCACGGAAGGCCTCACTGCCCTGGAGGGCGCAGAAACCGATGCTGGCACCCACACGACTGGCATCCACATCACTCTGCCAGTGAGCACCGGCGATGACGCGACTCTGTCCGTAGATATAAGCACGATAGAAGAGGGTATCAGTCTGCTGAGGGGCAATCTGTGACATCAGCAAAGCACACATCTGACCACGCATGGTGTGTCCTGAGGGATAGCTGCCCTCACCGCGCAAATCATCTTCCTCACCCGTAAGCATCGCATCTTCGAAACGCTCGAAGGGACGCTGACGGTGGTAGAAAGCCTTCGGTGCCACACGCATCTGGTCGGTGGTGTAGATGGCAGTGGTGAGCAGTTTGTAGATCTCAGGGGTGCCCTCGGGTGTTACCTCCAAGCCGAAAGGTACAGCAAACTGATGGAACAAGGCATCGATGGGATCCCAGATGGCATCGCCCTTGGCAATCTCTGCCCTCTCCTGGTCAATGCGCTGCTGCTTTCCCCATGCATAACGCATCATGTCGTTGGCAAACTCAGGACTGTCAAATGCGGGAGGTGGCGGAAGGCACTTGATCAAATTCGGCAGTTCCTCGGTCGTGTAATAAACAGGTTTGGCTTCATCCTGCGCCCAGATGTTCATGGTAGTCATCAAGGCTGCAGTCATCAATAAAAGAATCTTTTTCATTGTTTTGTGGTTTAGAAATATTCGTTTTTTTATAACACTATTCAAATAACGTATGATTCATGTCTTCAAGACCTCGAAGACAAGAAGGATCGTGAGGCAAGCACCTTACTTCGCCGTTTCCTTGGGACTCCGCTTATCGCGCTTATAACTGCGGTACTCATCCAGAGGGATTTCTACATTCGGCTCTTCCAGCTCACCTGTTCGAGGCAGCAGGAATTTCATGTAACGGATGTTCAACCCGCGTTCAATCCACATATTCTCATAATAAGTCTGGATAGAGGATGCCACCTCGTCGCGGTCATCTGATCCATAGAGGTCCTCCGTACGGGAAAGCAACGGTAACTGATTCTTCTCCACCAGGTAGGTGGTATAGGTAAAGAGGAAGTTCGAATCGGTCTTCAGATGGACAACGCCCCCATCCACCAGGAAATGGCGATAGCGTTCCAAGAAATAGGAGGAGGTAAGTCGCTTACGTGGGTTTTTCATTTGCGGGTCACTGAAGGTGAGCCAGATCTCCTGCACCTCATCCGTGTCGAAGAAGCGGTCGATAATTTCGATATTTGTGCGCAGAAAGGCCACATTCTTCAGTCCATCATTCAATGCTTTTGTCGCACCTGTCCACATCCGTGCCCCTTTGATATCAACACCAATGAAATTGATCTCAGGGAATCGTCTTGCCAGTTCCACAGCATATTCCCCCTTACCACATCCCAGTTCCAATACGATGGGGTTTTCATTGTGGAAACACATCTCCTTCCAATGTCCTTTCATGTCAAAGGGGACATTGTCAACCACTGAGAACGGGTACTGGAATACGTTCTCGTACCGTTCCATATCAGCAAACTTCGCCAGTTTTCCTTTTCCCATACCCTATTTTTCTGCAAAGGTACGATTAAGTGAGTAAAAAGCCAAATATATTTTGTTTTTTCCTGAACCTTATTTACGCAGTTCTTGGATGCGAGCATCAAAATCCTTGGCTCCCCCTTTCTCCCCAAAGACTTTGCCTAATAATCTGGCACGTCTGTTCGTGATAGTCTGTGGTGACTCCCCAATCAGGGTAGCAATCTCGGTAGGAATAAAACGCAGTTTGATCAACATACAGATTCGTATATCCCTTTCATCAAGCAGCCCATTACGATTCACGGCAGGCAGGAAATCAGGAAGGACCCTGTTTACCAGTTCATAGAGTGCTGTCCAAATCTCGTCATCTGCTGTCTTTCCACGATCAGCCATACGATGAAAACGATGAACAGTATCATCGTTGAGCATCGTGTCCATCAATGAAAGGTCTGCAAGAGTATCAGTATCTTTCTGCACTCCCGTCAGCTGATCCTGTAAGTCGTCTATTCTCGCCAGCACCTTCCGATAGTCCTTCATTTTCCTATGGTGGTAATAGTAGAAATAACCTATGACGAAAAGCATGAGGGTAAACATGCCAATCATCCAGAAGAGGTTACGATGGAGGCGGCGTTGTACAACACGATGGTCGTACTCTTTCTGCATGGCGGCTATCGTCTCTGCTTTGTCATTTACCCGAATACCCTGATAGAGTCTGTTCAGGTGTTCACTCAGGTCGAGAGCCCTCCACTCCTCATGTTTTTTATAATATTGCACCAGTTTCTCAAAAGCCTCGATCCTCACCTGCACATTTGTAGTGTTCAGTGACTCAAACCAATAGTCGGTGGCTTCTTTCATTTTCCCTTCCGCCTCCATGATATCCCCCATGCGCTTGGCAGCATAGTCGTTGGGAAACGCCTCCAAGGCCCGCAGGAGGTATTTCTTCCCCTTGACGGTGTCTCTCTCTTCCAAGGCCTCACATCCAAAGCTTACCAGCAGATCGGATTTCACCTGTCCCTCCGTGTCGAACAAGATTGGTTTTGCTTGTGCAATATACACTCTCGCACTATCCAATTGTCCATGCTGGATATGCGCCCGGATCAGTTTGTTCAGACTCGCAGCCATTCTTGGGTGACTGTTCATCTTCGTTGCACATGTCAGGGCATGCTGATGATTCAACAGCATCAGCTCATGACAGTTCGCTGCTTCATTCAAGTTACCGATAGCATCATATACATCATATTGAAGCACCTCGTCGTTGATGTCGGATGCCATCTCTTCTGCCTGTTTCAGACATGCTACTGCTTGCGTCCAACGATTGCTGCTCTGATGAGTGATGCCAAGATGGAGCAATGCTTTGGCCAAGCGTATCTCATCGTGATGCTGACGATAATAATCCACGCTGTTAGAGATCAAGGAATCATTGCGGATCTCCAGTCCTATCTTATGAATGGCAGTGGTGTAAAGGAGTCCGAAGAGAGCAATATCCCCCTTCAATTCCAGACTCGTCTTTTCCATATTCCCAACAGAGCTTTGGGGTTGCTCTTCCTGGACAAATTCCATGGAATAGATCAGCTGCATAGCTTTATTGGGATTCTGATCCATGATGGCTTCTGCCTGTAACAAAAGGGCGTAGTTGTCGGAATGTTCCTGAGAACAGCCCGACAACACGAGAATCATCAGAAGTGTAATGACTGAATGGTACTTCATTACATCAAGTTCTTTTCCGAGACAAAGGCAAAAGTAATGATTTATCGTCTGCCTTGTCTTCGTCAATCAAGACTAAAAGAAATAGGAAGGGTGTATTTCACACGTACCACCTTGCCTTTCTGCATGCCGGGTTTCCAATTCGGCATCCCTTTCACCACACGGACGGCTTCTTCGTCCAATGAGGGGAACACCGACTTGACCGTTGTTACTTCGGTTACGGAACCGTCTTTCTCAATGACGAAGGTGATGAGAACCCTGCCACTGATCTGCTGCTCCTTGGCATCCTTCGGATAGGAAATGTTCTCGGACAGGTATTTGATCAGTCCTTCCATACCACCAGGATACACCGGCATCACTTCCACCACATCGAATACCTCGTCAGGTACAGGGGTTCCCTTCTTTTCTTGCGCCTGGGCACCCAGTGCCATCATACAGGCTGCGATGACCATCAGAATTGTCTTTTTCATTTTTCTTTTGTTTTTAGTTAGAGATTCCCCACGGATTCTCCGCAGGAGGTAACGTGACGAGTCCGGATCTCGCTGTTTCCGTCGGCAAAAGTAGGGAAAAGCAGAATACGCTCCAAAGAAATCATTACATTTGATTACACAAGGGGGGGAAAAAGATTACACAAAAGTAAAAGAGGGCACTTTTCAGCGCCCTCTTCCTATGGTTTAATCGATAACCACCGTTGTCCACCCGTGTTTGTCTTCGATGGTACCGTACTGAATACCACGGAGGGTATCGAAGAGCTTCTTGGACATCGGACCCGGTTTGTCACCGAAGTCATAACGCTTGCCCGTATCCAGGTCGTCGATATAGGAGATCGGACTGATCACAGCGGCAGTACCGCAGGCACCAGCCTCCTCGAAGGTCTCCAGCTCCTCCTCGGGAATGGGACGGCGTTCCACCTTCATACCCAAGTCCTCTGCCACCTGCATCAGACTCTTGTTGGTGATACTCGGCAGGATACTGGTTGACTTCGGTGTGATATAGGTATTGTCTTTGATGCCGAAGAAATTGGCAGCACCGCACTCGTCAATGTATTTCTTCTCCTTGGCATCGAGGTAGAACTCGCAGGCATAGCCTTTCTCATGAGCCAGGTTATTGGCGAACAAGCTGGCGGCATAGTTACCACCCACCTTATATTTACCTGTTCCTAAAGGAGCAGAGCGGTCGTAGTCGCGAACAATCACATAGGGATTGCTGGAGAAGCCACCTTTGAAATAAGGACCTACCGGTGTGACGAAGATCAGGAAGCAGTATTCCTTGGCGGGATGAACGCCTACCTGCGCACTGGTACCGATGAGCAGCGGACGGATATAAAGGGTAGCCCCGCTCTCGTAGGTGGGGATCCATTCCTGGTTCAGTCGCACCACCTTCTTCACCATCTCACAGAACAGCTCTGTGGAAACCTCCGGCATCATGATGCCACGGCAGGTGCTCTGCAAACGGGCAGCGTTCTCTTCCATACGGAACACACGCACCTTTCCGTCAGGACAACGATAAGCTTTCAGTCCCTCGAAAGCCTCCTGTCCATAGTGCAGGCAGGTTGCTGCCATGTGGAGTTTCAGATACTCATCGGAGCAGACTTCGATCTCGCCCCATTTTCCATCGCGATAGTAACAGCGAACATTGTAGTCAGTCGGCATATAACCGAACGACAGACTCGACCAATCTAAATTCTTCATTTTGCTATTGTCATTTGAATGATAATCGTTCTTAATTTGCTTGCAAAAGTAATCAAATTCCTGCTTTTAAGCAACAATAATTAACGAAAAAACACTTTCCATGCCTTTTTCTTGTCAGTTTATGGGGAAAACCATACCTTGGCATCCCCAATCACCTTGACTCTGACTACTCGTCTTCCGACAATATCTTCTGGATTTCCGCCTCTGTCTTGGTCAGTTTGTCCTTGCAGAGCTTGATGAGCTGCTGAGCTGTTTTCAACTGCTCGCTCATCTCATCGATGTCGAGTTCATCATTCTCCATTTTTGCGACGATAAGCTCTATCTGGCGCATCGCCTCCTCGTATTTCATCTCCTTTTCCATCCTCTTTATTCTGTTATACTCTTCTCTTATTTCACTACCGATACCAGGGTACCGTTCTCCAGTCGGGTTTCTATCTCATCACCAGGACTCAGTTGGTGCACATCGCGCACGCTCCTGCCATGATATAAGGTAATACTGTATCCCCGTTGCAGCAGTCGCTTGGGATCCACCGCTTCCATCCGCCGTGAGAGCAGTTCCATCCGATGGTGCTCCTTCAGCATCTTCCGTTCACAGCACCGGCTCAGCTGTTCTTCCTGCCGTTCCACCTTGTTGCGCCCCATGTCTATCTGTCGCCTGATCATGTTCAGCAATTGCTGTTCCAGATGGGTCAGATGAGCCTCCTGACGTGTTCTCACCAACGAGAAGAGTGCAGGGAGATGGGCGGCCAGACGGGCCATGCGCATCTTCTCCACCTCCATCCTGTTGCGTACCGTTGAGATGATCACCTGCTGGGCTGTCACCAACCGGTCGTACACCTCCTTCAGATGACTCACCAGGAAGGCCGCCGCTGCCGTGGGCGTCTTCACCCTGGTATGGGATACCATGTCCAGGATGCTTTCATCACGCTCATGACCGATACCCGTAATCACAGGCAGGGGGAAGTTCGCCACGTTCTCAGCAAGAGCCAGGGTGTCGAAGCCCGAAAGATCTGCTGTGGCACCGCCACCACGGATGATCACCACACAATCGAAGTCATCGACATGCTGGTTGATCCTGTCGAGTGCCGCAATGATGCTCGTCTCCACCTGTTCCCCCTGCATCACAGCGGGGAAGAGACGCGTCTGGAACTGGAAGCCATATTCGTTCTGTTCCAGCTGGTTCACGAAGTCACCATAGCCTGCCGCATTCTCACTGCTCACCACAGCGATGCGCTGGGCGAACATCGGGAGCGCCAGCTCCTTGTTCAGGTCAAACACCCCTTCTTCCTTCAGCGTCCGGATAATCTCCTGTCGCTTACGCGCCATATCGCCCATGGTATAGGTAGGGTCGATATCCGTGATGATCCAAGAGAAGCCGTAGGTCTCGTGGAACTGCGCATACACCTTCAGCAGCACTTTCATGCCAGCATGGAGTTGCTGTCCCGTCACCCGCTCGAAATGAGGACGGATCAGCTGCCACGACGACTGCCAGCATTTGGCAGCAGCCTGTGCAACGGGTGTCCTGCGCTGTGTGAAACGGTTCCGGGAGTCATTGCCATTGGCGGCTCCGCCATCGTCATACTGCACCAGCTGCAGGTAGCAATGACCTCTCACCTCGCGAGCCTCCGAGATCTCCGCCTCCACCCAGTATTCATGGTTGAGTTCCAGCTCGATGGTCTCACGTACCAGTGAGTTGAGTTCATATAGTGTCAGTGTCTTATTCATCCCTCATCCCTCATCTCTAATCTCTCATCCCTAATCCTTCATCCTTTCATCTTTCATCCTTCATCCTTCATCTTTCATCCTTCATCTTTCATCCTTCATTCTTTGATACGCCTTCCAGAAGTCAGGTACGCCATAGCCATAGATGTTATCAGGACAAGTGACATTACTGCCACACTGTCTCACCATCTCAATGATTTCCAATGCCGTCTTCTCAGGAAACGCCTGCCATAGGCATGTAACCAAGCCTGCCACCAAAGGAGCAGAGAATGATGTGCCGATGTCCCTGCTGATAACGCCACGCCCTGTTATAACGGCGGCAGGACTTCCCATAGCCATCACATCGGGTTTGACGCGTCCGTCTGCCGTAGGTCCGATAGCACTGAATGCCGCGTTCTCCCTATTGGCATTCACTGCCCCCACCGTGATGATATCCTTGGCATCGGCCGGCACATTAATCTTCTTCCATGTTCCCATGCCGTCGTTGCCGGCACTGTTCACTAAGATTATACCCTTTCCTGCCAACATCGAGGCAGTCCTTGAAATCAATGTAGAACAACCATCGAGGTCACAGTACTTGTAATTCTGGGAACGGTCGTCAAAATGATGATAGCCCAATGAGCTGTTGATGACATCAACACCGACACTGTCAGCAAACTCCACAGCAGCAGCCCAATAATCCTCTTCTGCCATGGTCTCCGTCTGAGTATCCTCGCATCGGAGTAACCAATATCCTGCTTCTGGTGCAGTACCTACGAACATACCTGGTTCATTGACAGCCATGGTAGAGAGAACCATCGTACCATGATCGATGCCGTTGAAGATGGTTTCCTTGTTGACGGATAGCGTGAAGTCCTTATGTCCGAGCAAATTGATGCGTGTGAGTATCGGTATCACGTCAGCATTCATGAAACCACCGTCAAGAACTGCAATGACCTTGCCCCTACCACGATATCCTTGCTTGTGAAGCCGGTTGCCGCCCAACATCTCCAACTGTCCGTAAGTTACGCCATTAGGATCCTGGTCGATATTGTCCCATCTGTTGAAAGCAGTCCGAAAATGAGGACGGGGTTTACGGCGTTCTATTGAGTCGGGAGACGTCCACACCTTCGTCACATGGGTCACAAAAGGCAGTCGCGAAAGGGTTTTCATCACATCGAGCTTACGGGTCCGTACCAGCATCGTATTGTTCCATTTGCTCTTGACAATCGTTTCCACCCCCGTGGCTTCCACGGCCTCCACGTAACGGTCGCTGAGGGGCAGGTCGGTACTGTCGAGGACTAACCGCTGCCGCAGTCTGCGTTCGATGGCCCGCTGTGAGAGGAAGTCCTCGGGATGGTCAAGACTGAAGGCCGTTCCCTGCTTGTCGCTCAGCTCCACCCGCAGCATGTAGCATTTCCCACCAGGGAACTTCACCCTGTCGGTATCGCGTGCCATCAACGTCGTAGCGAGAAGCAGCAGGGATATGATCGTCAGCACCTTCTTCATCTCTTGTCCTTCTCCTCTACTACAAGCCACTTCTCCATCTCCATCACGATGTCACGTGCCCAGTTGATGTCCTGTCCCACACTGAGATGGATGAAAGGATGATCGCGCAGGGTCGTGGCGATGACAACCTGATAGGATGGGATCTCGTAAGGAGTGGCTTTGTTGTTGAACGTCACACTCCTGATGTCCTGCCAGCGCAGGGGCCGCCCTTCGATGACGAAGCACCGCTGTTCCTGATAGACCAGGATCTGATGGTCCAGTTCGTTTCCCCGCACCGCATCCAACAGGATGATGTCATCGGGATCACCATGCAGATCGAGCAGCTCAAGGGCAGGAGTCAGCGGTTCCTCCGTTCTGTCCTCTTGCTTCACCTTCTGTTTGTAAGCATAGACGGCAAGAAGGAACTCACCGACGAGCACGATGGTCAGCGATACGACATTCACTCCTCCGATAAAAAGCACCAGCAAAGCGATGGCCAATGCCTGAAGAATCGTTCTTTTCTTCATCCTTACGTTTTCTATTCTTTGCTTGCAAAAGTACGAATAAAACTGCATATATGCAAAACTCCGAACGAAAAAAGTCATCATTAACTCATCAAGGGCTGTTTGGTTCTCTGTCATCTGAGCGCCCTTCCTCTTTTGACAGTGCAAAGTGAATGCAAACGAGCGCAATGGAAAGTTTTACTTTCAAAATGCCGAGTGCAGCTTAACTTATCCCAAGTGAATGCAAACGAGCGCAATGGAAAGTTTTACTTTCAAAATGCCGAGTGCAGCTTAACTTATCCCAAGTGAATGCAAACGAGCGCAGTGGAAAGTTTGTTTTTTAATGATCGAGGCAGCTTAACTGATGCAAAGGTACAACAATCATATTCAGGAATGTCGGTTATTGCACGTTCCTGCACGTTATTGCACGATAAAGACGGTTATTTTAAAAGCCTACCCCTAACCCCTACCAAAAGGAGGGGAATGCCATGCGGTATGAAACATTATAGAATTGCGATGGAAGTAAAGGCTTATTACGTTGAAAGTAAAGGTTACTTGCGATGAAAGTAAAGCCTACTTAATGTTTACGTAGGGGCTACTTCCAAGCGAAACAAAGGCTGTTTCTCACGGAATTTGTCACACGGAATTTGTCACACAGAAAGCACAGAAAGCACAGAAATTTTCAGCCTGTACGGCTGATTGTTACTTAAATCCAAGTGGTTATTTAATTTTTCAAGAGTCCCGCAGAAATCGCAGAAATCGCAGAAATTTGGGCTACGCCCGAAGCCATGCGGATAGAAATCATATTATCCAAAAAGAATAATTTCTGCCATTTCTGCCATTTCCGCCATTTCTGCGGGACAATATAATAAACAGCCGTATAGCTGAAAAATTTCTGTGTTTTCGGTGATTTCTGTGTGAATAATAATTGATTTCTGTGTGAATAATAATTGATTTCTGTGCGAGAATTTGGTATTCTGCTCATTTTTTTGTACCTTTGCAGTATGGAATTTAGCATACGTGAATTCGGGCGCACGGAACTAGCGCAACTGTATTTCCCCACATTGACAGCCAGCTCGGCATGGCGGAAATTAAAGGGATGGATCCATTTGAATTGCAACCTGGAGGCAAAACTTCAAGAACTGAACTACCGCGACACCACTCGTTCTTTCACTCCGCGCATGGTGGCATGTATCTTTGAAGAATTAGGGGAGCCATGAGGCGTTTTTTGACTCAAAAACGTGTTTTTTTGTGCAAAATCATCAATTTTGAGGCCAAAAATGAGCTGAAATGAGCCGTTTTTGGTCTCATTTTCAGTTCTTTTTAGGCGTGCCGTGATACTTAACGTTTCATGACAGAAAGACAAAATGTGTTGATATTCAGCATGTTACACACATCACCACGAATCAATCTTCCCAACTTCCCACTTCCCAACTTCCCATTTTGGAATCGGCGAAAGTGAGAGAGAAGAAAGTATATTTATATATATATTTTAATATATATATAAATATAAATAAATATATAACTATTTATCTATATTTATCTCCTCCTTCCTTGTCCAAAAACCAAAGTGGGAAGTTGGGAAGTGGGAA
>CACXMM010000032.1 GCA_902768785.1 uncultured Prevotellaceae bacterium | reverse complement strand
ATAGCCGTACTCCAGGCGTATGCAGCTTCACGCTGCGACGGCTCTCCCTGACGAATATACTCGTCAAAGTTTAAGTATAGCTCCTTATCGTTCTTTTCGCTCATATCTCGTCTTACTTTATTTCAATAATGTTTTCGATTTCTGCTTTATTGTTCTACATCATCACTAAGCAAACCTCACCTGCATCATGGGACATGGCACAGGTGAGATGGGGTCACCATAAAATGCGAATGACAAGTTTAAATCAGGGAACTCAAAATAGAATCTTGCATTCATTGCCCTTCTCTTATCTCGACTGCATATCTCATCAACGTATTCTTTTTGGAACACATTCTTCATCTTTTCTGGCAAGAAACTTTTAATCAAATCAAAAAAACTCGTTAGCTCCGTATAATACAGGAAGGGCGTGTTATTAAAGCAATAGACAAACAGTGCTGATTTAGGCTCGCCGCTACATCCAAAGTATTCATCAACCAAGAAACAAGCGTTGAACAGTCCGAATACGGGGGATTCCATCAATTTGTAGTGAGCTCCATCCTCTTCTTCACGTGGATGTCCATATTGTCTAATGCTTGACAACAGGTTCTGTAAGCTATATTCCTTATTTACTTCTTCAAGAATAAAGTCTTCAAATTTTTCTGGTGTGAGAACTTTTGTAACAACGTTGTATTTAGAAAACATTGCTTCTGCCTTTCCTCTCATTTTTCTGTCACCAGAAACTAATATGTCACATTTTGACGCATAGAAGATGTGGCTAGCGTCAGCATCAATATTAGTAAACGATTTATCCTTATCTTCGGGTCTGAATCCACACATATCAAGTGCCAGACACAAAGACTTGAATTTTGCCTCCTCATTCATCATATTACGAATGCTATTGACTTGTGAGAGGGATAATTCCTCAATCGTGAATTGGGAATTAATGGATTTCAGACCTTTGTTGATTATCTCAAACACCTCTTCCGGATTAGCACCCTGTATTCTCTTTTGAACACTATCGGGAAAGCTCTTCCTGACATTTTCTTTAAACTGTTGAAAGATTTGCTGTGGGAACCAGTCTGTCTTCTGAATGATTTCTAAAGGAGTGCCAATTAAATCAATATAATCTTCAGGCAAGCAGAAAAGAGGACTTGTCCAATTGTTTTCATCTTCAAATTGGAGCAAATGTTTTCCGCATATTTCGGTAAGTGTAGCTATATCTCTTTGGTAAAATGGATTGTTCTCATCCTTACTAACCATAAGGTCACGAATATGTGCATTGGAATACGAGAAGATGAACAAATGTCCATATTCCTTTATCAGTTCATACAGCTTTGGATGCCTTGTCTGTATGTTATTGATACTATTCCAATCTAAATATATCTTAAGCATGACCTAATTTGCTATTGTTCTGTTTCACATCCTTCTGTTTCATTGATCTTTATACTTCCAAACATAACCCTTATAAGGTTCTCCACTTTGTACGTGTTCCCACATCCTGTTACGAGGAGCATCTATCGCCCTTGCAGCCTCAGAAATAGAAGAAAATGTAGCAATTTCTACGCCATCAAAGATTTGGCACACTTTACGATTGCGGAGATTCTTCCAACCATTCAATGCATACAAGTCGATACCTTTTTTCCTACAATAGTTGTCAATGTCCTTCCTTGCTTTACTTAGTTCTAATAAGCTTTTATACGGTGCACAAATCTCCTTTATTTCTTCGATAGTGTATTGGTATGGTGCATGTTGCACTCTTTTCAATGATTCCAACAAATCATCCCAATGATTCTTTTTTATTACATTATACACGTTAGGGTCATTATTCACTAAATCTCTGAGGAATGTGTACTTTCTCACGATCTCCTCACAAGCTGCTCGCGTCCACTTTGTAGGGCTTCCATAACAAAAGCCCTTCAACTCCTCATGCCAGCCTTGTTTTACCGCTATTCTGTAGATATGCGCAAAACGCTTTTTTACTTCAGAAACGAATGCGCATTGCTCATATGCTTTCTTGCATTGTTCAAAATCAACTTCTATTATTTCTTTGGATTCTTCTGTTTTTGGAATTATTGTCTTTTTAGGTTTCTCCACCTTTTCACTTTTGGCTACATATTTGACAGGTTTGGGATAACGTTTTCTTAAAAGGCCTGCATCTCTTAATAAATGATAAGCCTTTTTGGAGTAATTACTTAGTTCTTTTATATTTTTGAAGTACTGAGATATATCCCATGCTTCTTCAACGGTCTTAATCCTACCATGCATAATAATAGTAGGTCTCAATTCGTTGAAAAGATTATTATTCTTCAAATAGGTCCATAAAGTATGGTTCTTTAGTCTAATTATTTCTATAGACTTGTAATTGTCAGCCTCCCTTAGAGCCTCTTCCCTCGTATATCCTTTTGGTTTTCCAAAAACATCGTCAAGCATATTATTTTCGAAAAGGACTCTGTATGCCCATAAACAATCAAATCTTAATTGGCTACGATTTGCGTAATGTCCTTTCTTTACTACAAGTAGTGCATCTTCAATTGTATGATGAGTGTGGATCAGTCTATTGGGGAAAAGCTCGTTAAGCATCCCTTTGTAACGTGTTAGTATGGCACCATAAGCACCTGGATATTGTTCCATTAATAGAGAAAGATCATAACCACATTCTTTTGCCTTTTCTCTAATTGCCTTTTTGTTCCATTTTAAAGGGAAGGATGCTCCAATAGAACTTTCCCGCTCGCCAGTTTTTGCCCTATTTAGTAACTTCCAATTGTGCTCCTTGTAGTATTCCACCCAAAAAGATTCCCTTTTTCCACTTTCATGAATTGGTATGCTATCTTCTAATTGTTTAGGAGAAGGAATGTCGCAATTGCATTCTTGGGCAAATTTAAAAACGGCAGAGTCGTTACTGTGACGATGTTGCCAATCTCTTCTTATCAAACTGTTTGTCAATCCCACATATACAGCTCTTTGTTTCAAAAACTCATATGCATAGATATATTTTGTATCTTTATCGTAATCTGCAGTTTTAGGCGGCATTTTTCTCAACCATGTATAATCCTTTAGCCACCCCATACGTTGGGCCATATTGCATGCGCCGCCACTTCTAACCCTAAAATCAAAAATATACTCATATTTACGTGCTTCTTGCTCGCAAGTTTCCTTGTTCCATTTTTTCGCATTGCCAGAACAAAATGGGCAGCCTTGACCTTTCAAATGATTGGTTGGAATCTGCCAGAAGTCACCATGAATTGGACACACAATACATACTTTAGTGCTTGTGTTTATGTAGTTGACTTTGTGATAATCATATAAACCGCCATGAACCTTATTTGCCTCTTCAATAAACTTTTCAAGAGGTTTTCGCTGGAGCCTAATTCTATTCTCTTTGGAACATTTGGGGCACTCTTGATGACTTGAGAAGATATTGACTGGACGCATAGAAAACTCGCCATGCTCAACGCCATTTTCATCTTTCTCATGACAAACAAGGATGATGGGAACCTTCATGGCCTTATATATAACCTTTTCGAAACTATAACGTTCACCAAAAAGAGAGCGAATCTTATCAATTATTTCTTCTTGACTATAAATATGTCTTTGTCTGTCACCTTTATAGGCGCATTTTGGACATCCGTGTCCATTCAAATGAGAATATGGGGCCTGCCAAAACTCACCATGCTCTTTGCAGATTATGCAAACCTTTGTTGACGTATTATCATATTTTACATTAGAATAGTCATACTTATCTCCATGTACTTTCCTCGTTTCATCAATAAACTGTTCTAACGTTTTTTTGCGAGATGCCACATTCTTAATTTTACCACAATCAGAACACTCATGACCCTTTAAATGATCTAAAGGCCTCTGCCAAAATTCACCATGTTTTTTGCAGATTATACAGACTTTGGTTTGATTATTCACATACTCCACCTTGGAATAGTCATATCTATCCCCATGAACCGCTTGGGCTTTCTTTATGAAATCTTCGGTGGTCAGTTTTGCCATAATCTTAATTAAATAGTTAACGCTTTCAAATGCTCATACAACTTTAGCCTCAGCACCTCGCCATTCTCGAACTCGAACTGGAACTTCTTGCGATTGAACCTCGGATTGTTCTTGTGGATAATCCGGTGGTAGTTGGGACTGCTGATAATGATATTCGTAGAGTCGTTGTTCTGCGAACGGGTGAAGTAGCCGATGTGGTGGGATGTGAACAGCGAGTACACCGATACTGGAATGGTCATCCCGTCATTCAGCAACGACCAGTCCACCGTCTTCTGCAATATGAATCCATTGTCGCAATCCATCAGAGTTATATTTCGTTTTTTATACTCTTGTTTACTTCTTACTATCTTCTTACCCTGTAGAGAGACTATCGAACGCAAATCCTACGTCTATCTGCGTCCTTGCTACGACCTTCGAACGACGGCGGATTGCTACTCCTCTGCTATGGTTCTGTATCTCTGCCAGGGATGATTGTTATCAGTTAAAACGTAGCTTCTAAGACGGTCACTTCTTTTCTATCCTCAACAGTTCGTTTATATCGACTTCGAGGAGTTCTGCAATCTTGACGAATGTCTCCATAGGTGGCTGGCTGACATTGGTACACCATTTACTCACGGTAGTCGGTGCACACTCCAACTGCTCGGATAGCCACTTGTTTGTTCTCTTCTTATCCGCAAGAACTACTTTGATTCTATTTTCCATTCTTATTGTGCTGAGGTTGTACCTTATTATAATTTACACGTACAAAATTAGCTAATTTCTCACGAAATAACGAAGGAAAATCATCTTTTCTGTTGCCTTTTTCTTCACTTTTGTATCCTTTGGCTCCAAACTTGCAACCTTTTCATCCAAGGTTGCAACCTTTGAACTGGAGGTTGCATCTTTTGCATCAATACTTGCATCCTTTTCTTCGTCTTGTGACAAGACTTGTGACAAGACTTGTGACAAAGCTGGGGACAGCTGGGGACAAGCTAGGGACACCGCCATTTTTACCGCCAACATTACCGCCAACATTACCGCCATTATCTGTTACATAGCTTGGGTGCAATCCCCATTCATGAAGGAAGCAAAGAACGATCTTTGCTTGGCAAAGCGTCAGAGCCGAGCGCGGGAACATCCATTCAGTAGGGAACAAGTGAAAAACATATATTTTGCGATTTAAGTTCGATTTTTGCGAGGCGGTGGTAAAAACGAGGTTAAAACATAGTTGAATTCCAGTTTGAGTTTTTTCTCTTCTTACATAAATTCGCAATAGCAAGCATGCGATTTTTGTCATATAGACCTATTGTTTCGGTAGATAAATGTTAAAAACGACAACAATAAGACTATTTATAGTCCTAAAAGCTTTGTGAATTCAAATTAAATCGCTAATTTTGCAGCAATTCTACAAAATCAAGCGTATAATGATATTAAAAATCGAATTTGAGAATTTCTTTTCTATTAGAGATAGAATAAGAATCGACTTCAGAGCAGGAAACATCAATACAGCTCTTGCACGGGAGTTAAGCCATAATGTGATGGAGTGGAACGGTGTGCCCGTACTTAAAACTATTGGCCTGTTTGGGCCTAATGCTTCTGGCAAATCGAATATTCTGAAAGCCATTACTTTTTGCTGTAGAATGATTTTGGAGTCACACCTCTACAATGAAGGTGCGATATTCAATTTCGAACCTTTCAAATTCGATGGCTGGCAAGATAGATCAAGTAAGTTCTTGATTGATTTTGTGTACGATGGAGTGGAATACGAATATGCTTTTGAATTAACACATGATCATATCATCAGTGAAAGTCTATATCATTACCCAGTTGGCAGACGTGCAAAAATCTTTGTTCGCGACGCTGACGGAAAATACAGCTTTGGTACAGGCGTTATGGCTAAGCCTTCGGATGTGGTTACAAACACCAGTGAAAAGAACCTTTTCCTGAGTCGTGCCAGCTCTATGAACCGTGATATAGCACAAAAGTTATATCGTTATTTCATGAATCAATTCCTGCTGGGGCTTGTGAACGTAAACGATATGATGGTGCTGGATAGTTTCAATGCCTACAAGAAGGTGATACTTAAAGCACTTGAAATATGCGATACAGATATTACTGACATCGAGGCAAGGAAAGAGCAAATGCCTGCTCCTGTAGTTGTTCCAGGTCAAACAGAACTATCATACAAACTGGTGGATGTGCTTCGCTTCAAGACGTACCATCGCAACCAAAAGGACATTATGTTCGACATGGACATGGAAGAATCTAATGGTACAAGAAAACTATTCCAGATTCTGATACGACTCTTGGATGTGGTAAAGAACAAGAAGAGTATTATGATGGACGAGTTTGACATGGGATTACACACTCGTCTTGCTGATTTCATTCTCGACTTGATTCATGCTTCAGAAAGTAGTCAGTTACTGTTTACTTCCCATAACACGAACCTTATCGATGTCAAACGACTGAGACGTGACCAAATTGTTTTTGTCAACAAGTCGGAGCAAGGTGCAACGGAGGTGTATTCATTATACGACTTCAAGGATTTCCGTGAGAATATGGATGCCGAGAAGGGATATATACAAGGTCGCTTTGATGCTGTGCCTTATGTTGATTCATCGGTGTCAAGTATCAAACAATTATTGGAAGGCTGATTATGGCAAGCAAAAGAGAACCGTCACCATCTTTGCGAATGCGAAAGATCGCCCTTGTCATTTGCGAGGGCGAGACAGAGGTTTGCTATATCAATCTTCTGAAATCGTGGTATAAGTCACCCATCAGAATCATTTCGCACATAGAAGGCACAAAGATCACGCCATCGTTGGTTGAGAAGCGTACAAAGGAACTCAAAATCTCTCAATGGGACAAGGTGCATACGTTCCTCATGTACGACATGGACGTGCAGGCTATCAATGAAAAACTACGTAAATGCAAGGCTGAAATGCTGTTAAGCAATCCTTGTTTTGAAATATGGTTGCTACTTCATGCCAAAGACCAGAAGGCAGCCATCGAAACGGATGCACTCATCAAAGAGTTGAAGAAAAGCGCTCCTGTGTGGAAGAATTATTCCAAGTCAGCTTTCACTGATACTCAAAAAGCATTTCTGAACAGCAACACAGATGTTGCTGTTACAAGAGCAAAGAAATTGGGTGAATTCCAGAATCCATCAACTGGCATTTATAGATTGATTGAAATGTTGGCAGAGGATATACGTCAATTAGCTAAAGAAAAATAGTATTAGGGGATATCTCCCCAAACAGCTCCGTACTGTCACCTAAAATTAAGTATCAAAAGATGCGTGGAAGTTGGCTTGGAAAGATTACAAAAGACGCAAAAGCAATAATATGAAGAAAATTATAACTTTTATCATACTACTTTGTGTTGTCATTATTGGGTTCGCAATACTCAATAATATTTCCTTCAATGAAGAGATGCAGAGCAAAAAATCTACAGATTTGTCAAAGGATAGTTTATTTCACAGACAGGTAGAAATGCAAGATATGTTGCTAGGAAAGTCTTCAGTATTGGACTCTATGAACTTAGACCACAAATCTAGCAACTCAATTATAAAAGAGGAGATACAAAAAATAAGAGACAATTCGGATGAGATCCTAAAATTTCAGAAGAAGATATATCAAAATAACAAAAAGTAACTATGTTCGATTTTGTAAACTATACATATAGCGGAGTATTATCTATCCTATCTACACTATTTGGTTTGTCTTATCCGTTAGTGATAGGATGCATTGGAAAAATAGAAGATAAGTTTGGTTCCACAAAGCTATCTGAAAGATTTATGGGTGAAACTATATTCATTTGGTTTAAGCGATGTTTAGTGATAAATCTTATTATGGCGGTACTATTCCCTTTCCTTATGGATATGTGTACTCATGCAAGAATTATAATGGGGTTGCAATGCATTGGTGCTATTGTTCTGGTTTCGTGCGCTTTGCTTCTCTTTTCAAAGATTATCACTTACTATAAAATCAATGACTTACAAAAGGAAATAATAGAAGATTACAATAAGGCCGTAGAAAAGAAAGACAAAGCGAAAGAAGCAAAATATTTTACTCAATGGGTTGACCTATTGGGGGAACTAGGGAAATCTCCAGATGATGAAATTGTACAAGATGTATATAGAGAATTACCTAAATATACGGCGCGGGCATACAAAGAAAACAAGGACAACAAGGGTAAATCTTTGGAATTTGACCAATATTATTATGAAGGTGTTTCTCGTATTAATGAATTTCTGAGTAAAGGTGAATCAAAACCAATATCAGTCAACAATGAAAACTCCATTTTGACCTCCCTTATTTTGTTGGATTCTGTAGTATCTGAAACCACCTATATTTATCTATGGAGGAATCTTAGAATACAAATGTTTTATAACAAAGATGAGTGGATTATGGAGTATTGGAAAATGGCATCACAGAAGATAGGTCTTTTTATGAAACCAATACACCAATATATCTATGATGAGGACGGTAAGCCTTATACTCAGGAGCAAATTGAAGAAAATCAGAAACAACGTGAGAAATTCATGGAGTTTCACATCATGTTGTGTTCAATGCTCATCCAAGAGAAGAAATATAGATTGTTGGAACTTATGCTTTCATTTACACAATCAGAACCCCCATCTTATCCTTTAGTGCCTTCAAATTTAAGTGATATAATAGCTGCCTTCAATAGAATAAACCATAATAGTTTTGTTGATCCGTTCTATTATGAATCAAGATACCAAATGCCTAATATGCATGGTATTACAGAAGGCAAAATTGTCGGTGCCGCAAATTGCTACCTTGCACTATTGGCTTATCGTATTTATGTTATACGTTGGAACTATGGATATGAGTCTATACTAAATACAGGTGCATTACCAGACACTCTGTCAGAACTCAACACATTGAAGGAAAATTTAGATGTATTCAAACGATGGTTAGAACGGATTAAAGATAATAAAGACTTGCTCAATGTCGTACGTTTTACCTCCTTTGACAAGGAAATCGAAGAAAAAGCATTGATTTATGACAAAGCAAATCTATTGCGACCAGACCAATTGGCTTCTCGTATGCAAAAGGAAATTCTTGCCAAAATGGAACATTTAAGGACAACCCTTCCATTAAGCGAAGAGAAAATCGATTCTGAAGAACATGAGTTAACTGGTAATATTATAAGAGCAATGGCGCCATATGGCGATTTGTTAGGAAGAAGATTCTCGCAGGATAAGTGCTATAACTTGAACTCATCAGTGACAATGCCTTTCCCAAATACTGCATTTTTGAATAATCCAGATGTGGGACATGCTGGTATTGCTGGTTGTGTGTCATCCTATATGCTACACAATTTTCAGCATATGTTTGCAAGTTCGTTCTATGCGGAACATAGTCAAACGGACTATAGCTTGTCATCAGAAGATTTGTTCCAAGCTATTGATAAACTAAATCTCAACGAGCAGCATTATATAATTGCTTTTGGACTTTATTTTGATTACTATATTGGTACAATAAAAGATCTTAAGAAAGGAACGGATCATAAGTATTCGTATAAAGGAATCCAGATTCTTTCATTGGATTGCAGTACAGAATTTTTCTCTCAGATGGTTTATGTAATGAGATTTGAAGACCGACCTTTCTTGGATTTTTATGAACCAACAGTAGAAGAACAGGAGAAGTTATGTTTGGAGAAGATGAATGATTTATATGGCCTTTGGCTGTCTCTTGAAAAGATATCTGAGCATCCAGAATTACTTGAAGAGCCAATAAAGACTAAGCTTGGCGATAAGGTTAATCAGTATTCTTTGTTTACTGCAATATGGGGGCCAAAGTTATTCTTTAAACCTAATAAATATCCTATAGTCAGCATCAAAATAAAATATCGTTTGACTAATGAAGGAGAATATGACAATGTGGACAAAGTAGCTCCTTTTATTCCCACTGAAGAAGCTGCTGTTAACCAAGAAAATGAGTAGGAAGAGTTATGTGGCATTTCTTTCTCCATTTACCGTTTCATTGCCATTTGAGCATTCTACACCCAACCAAATGATTATCAATGGTTATTTCCGTTTTTGCGACATGTGTGCAACATCCGGTGCTAACGCATTGATAGTCAGTTAAAGTCGTTTTCGAGGAGGTGAAGTAATAAAGTGTTATTAGATAGAAAAAGTGCAGGCCAATGGTGGTCTGCACTTTTTTGAGTTTAAAGAATATTCAGGAAGATGGAGATGATGCCTGTATTTATCAAATCAGCGAACATGGCGCCAATGATGGGAACTATGAGGAAAGGCTTGACGGTATAGTGGTATTTATAACACACAGCACTCATGTTAGCCATAGCATTGGGGGTCGCACCAAGTCCGAAACCACATAGTCCTGCACACAATACGGCAGCATCATAATCGCGTCCCAAAAGAGGGAATGCTACCATGTAGGCAAATAGTGCCATCATCAGTACCTGAGATATCAGGATGACCATCAATGGAAGAGCTAAACTTTGGAGTTCCCAAAGTTTAAGGGATATCATGGCCATTCCTAGGAACAGAGACAGGCAGATGTTACCCACACTGATAATCCGCTCCATGTCAAGCAGTCTTTCTGCTTTCATCTTTTTCCCGTTTTCTTTGTAACTGACGAATCCCAGTGTATTACGAACAATGGCGGCTAAGATCAAAGCTCCGAAATAGGTCGGGAACGTGATACCTGTCTTTGCGAACAACCAACTCAGTAAAGTACCTCCGCCCATGACCAGAATGATGCAATAAGAAGCCTTTGCATACTGTTGAAACTCCTGCTCATTCGTGCTGATTCGCTTGGCACGACCTGTTGGTGAAGCCTCATCACTCTCGATACCAGCCATTGCAGGGTCAACATCATCATCTTGTTGTTGAATCTGTTCATGCGTCAGTTTCTTGCGGATAATCCTCTCTGCCAACGGTCCGCCTATCATAGAACCGGCAATCAGACCAAAGGTAGCTGCTGCCATACCGATTGTTCCTGCACCAGACAGTCCCATGCCTTCAAGGACACTTGCAAATCCTGCTGCTGTACCATGTCCGCCTGTCATGGATATACTACCTGAAGCCATTCCAATCAGAGGATCAACACCCATGAGGCAGGCAATTCCCATTGGCATTAAGTTCTGCAAAGCAATAACGACAACCAGAAGAGTCAGCATGATGATCAATAGTCTGCCACCTTGCTTTAATACTTTCAGGTCACTTTGGAAACCAACACTGGTAAAGAATGCCAGCATGAAAACATCCTTCAATGTACCATCAAACGACACCACGACATCGAACCAACCATATAGCACGAGGGTAATCAATGAAAAGATGATACCACCGCTTACTGGCGACGGCACACAGAATTTCTGGAGGAAAGAAACCTTTCGCGTTAGAATCATACCGACAATGAGGGCTAAAGCACCTATACCGGCAGTCTGTATCATATCCAGTTCAATACTTGTCATACGCTCTTTTTTGTTATCGTTAGAATCTATATTGCAACTTCATATTGGCAGCATGTCTATTTACTTTTGCTTGATTACAGAATGCATCAAACATATCATGCCAGTCAACGCCCAAATTCCATTTCCTTCCCAATTGCTTGTTCACAGACAGGCATCCATACACAGGCACGCCAGTCATCTCGCGTTCTGGTGTCTTGCTGGTAAAATATACCACTTGCATGCCTATCCGCCATTCATGAGGAAGATAGGCAGTCGGAGCAAATCGGAATGAAGCATAGGTTCCACTCTTAGCTGTATATAGATTTGAGCCTCCTGTCATAGTGAGCCATCTCGTCTTCCAATAGGCCGACACACCCAGTTCAGCAAAATTCTCGCCATCTTCGACAGCATAATAACTCGCCACCGTCTGCACAGTCAGCTTCTGCCTACTATAGGCGTAAGCCAACTTTACCTGATTGATAGTCCATTCCTTCAGCAGTCCTTTAGCCCTCGCCCACTCCTCATCAATAAGCGTATTGGCATTTGAAAAGAGGACTAAGTAGGAAGGATTGTAGTATTTTCGATAATAGCCCAGCTGTATCTGATTCCGGTTATCTGGAACACAGATGACGCAGGCGTTTGCATTGTCGCGGGTGTTGGAATGCTTTTGACTGATTTCCCGATTCATCAGCTTGTAGTCATAGAACATCACACGATTACCAACAGTAAACCTCCATTTAGGCAATGAATAGGTGAACTGCAAATAGATATCATTATTGAAGACATCCCAGCTCCTGTCCGTATTCTTTTGCTTGGTCATGAGGAAATCACCCTCAGCACCCAGCATCATGGACAACCGATTGGTCAGCAAAGGCGTATTCAGTTCAACGATATACAATGGCAGCTTGTTGGATAAGGCCAGATCACTGGCATACTGATAGCCGCCCACGATGAGCAGCTCCGTACCCTGGTCATTGAAGGTGTGGAAGTATCTTGCTCTGCCCATGACCTTACGCGACGTACCTGAAGGATGGTCAAGATATTGCTGGGTGAAATAGGTCAACAGCCTGTTTCTATCATCAAACCGGTTCGTCGCATGAAGCGTCAGATACTCCTTATTCCCATCCTGATGACGATAGGATGCATTGGCATAGAGGTCGGAGCCCTGACTACCGTATAACACATTCACGGATCCGATACCAGCTACCTCTTTCCCAAAATCTCCCTGTCCTTCCACGAAGCCTTTCAACCTTTCAGGCATCTTCATGTTTATATCCAGCACCCTGCCCATTCCAATGGTTCCCTTCGCAACACCCGTATTGTCACAAACCTGAATCTTAGCGATATCCTTGGCTTTCATCTGACTCAGAATCAACCTTGTGTCACCATTCATCGGACAGTTGTCGATGCGTAGGTTATAGCTGTCGATGACATCCTCATAACCGCCAATCATCAGTTCGGGCACCATCTGGAGGACATCCATCAACGACTCTTCCCCCATCAGCTCCATCCGCTGAGGATAAATCATCGTCCTGTCTGCCTTGATCTCTATGACGGGCAAATCATTTTCTGCAATCATAGAGACAGACGAGAACAAAAGACTGAACAACAAGAGACAATATCGATTCATCGTACTGTATTTTCTTTAAATTACAGAGGTTATGCGGTCGGAAAGATTTTTAATTCTTGGATCACATGTAAATCAGCAGGCAACCATCGAACATTATCAAGTTCATCCTCCGCCAGCCATTTTGCGGCTTCGTGCTCATTCAGATGTAGCGCCTCGGTAAGCAACGAACAGATATAACAATGCATGGTCAGATGAAATTGGGGGTAGTCGTATTCCACCGTACAAAGGTACTTATCCACACTGATTTCCGTAGAAAGTTCTTCACGTATCTCACGTTTCAGCGCTTCCTCTGGTGTTTCACCTACTTCCATCTTCCCGCCAGGGAACTCCCACCAGTCTTTCCAATCGCCATATCCACGTTGGGTTGCAAAAATCTTATCTTCTTTGCAGATGATAGCCGCTACCACTTCAATTTGCTTCATCTTTCTCCTATTATCCTACGATTATTGGTTAGGGGTAGTACCTGTCCCATGCAAAGTCGCCGATGGTGGGTTTTGCTCCTTGATAATTCACTCGGATAGTTTCCTGTGCTGTCATCACCATGGTGGAGCACAGCAAGACAATGGCCAATGATAATCTTTTCATGCTTGAATAGATTTGTGATTATTACGATGCAAATATACGATTTTTCTAACAGATACCTTCAGTTTTAATGTTTTTTTAGTAGGCAATGGCTCGCACGAATAGTGCAGATGCGTTGCACAACTTGTGCAGATATGTTGCACAACTTGTGCAAAGGTGCTGCACAGCTTGTGCAACACCTCTGCGCATTTCGTTCTCTAAAAGCCTTGATGACTTCCTACTGCCAATTCTTTACAAAGGTCTTCTCACAATATTATCTAAGCCTTTATAACTTGACTATCATTGTTCATTTCTATTCCTTCTTCCCTGCCAGTATCATACGAGCAGCAGCGGGTGTCGGTGTGGTCATGATATCGGCAGTGCGTATATCATGCTGTGTGCCATCGATGTCGAATTGCAGGGTGGAACCATTGCTACGGACATCGATGGTGACAGGAGCACCCATAACGAGCGGTAGGTTCACATCACCATGACCACCCGGAAAGCCACAGAGCACAGGAATGTTGTACTGTGACAGCAGGTTGTGAATCATAGCCTCCACACTCCCATAAGTGAACTCAGTACCGCAATCGGTGAACTCTCCGAGGATAACGCCCTTACAACGATCGAGCACGCCATTCATCTGGAGGATACGCATCTGACGGTCAATGTTATGCATTGACTCCTCCACCTCCTCCACGAAGAGAATCAGGTCTTTGCCCTTCGTGGCATCAGCCTGTGAGCCGAGGTTCGGTGCGAAGGTGCACAGGTTACCACCAACGAGGACGCCACTGGCCCTGCCCGTGATATTCTCCTTATGCGCTGGTAACTCATAACGAGGCACCTGTCCCATCAGCAGATCGCGCATCAGCGTACTCGTCTCGTCGGTGCCTCCTTTGGCGAGGAACGAACTCATCGTACCATGAACACTCATCACTCCTGCACGGCTCAGCATCCCATGCAGCGTGGAGATGTCACTGAATCCCACCAGCCATTTGGGAGAGGCCTTCAGTTCTGCTAATGACAACTGGTCTATCAACTGAATGGTACCATATCCACCACGATTGCAGATGATGGCCTTGATGGAAGGATCGTTAAGAGCCCAGCGGATGTCGCTGATGCGCTCGTTTACTGTCCCCGCATACCGGCCGTCAACCACCTTACCCACATTCGGTCCTACAACAGGCTCCAGTCCCCATCTGCGCAGTACGTCGGCAGTCTTTTCCACGTTCTCCATCGGAGTGAAGTACGAGGGAGAGATCAGGGCAACCTTGTCGCCCAGTCTCAGATAGTCGGGCTTCACACATTTGATCTCAACCGGCCTTTCTGGATTCGGAAGCGTCACCTCATCTTCATCGCTACACGATGTCAGCATAGTCAGACCGCAGAAAGTAAAGATGGCGGTCAGCATCCATATTTTCATCTCTTTCATTGTATTTATTTATATGACGCTGCAAAGATAAACAAAAAAATTCATAATCCTGCAACTTTTCCATTACTCGTATCGTCAGATAGATAAAACCCTTAAAATGGACAATTATGATATTATCAACAACCCCAACAATTGAAGGTCACACCATCCGCGAGTACAAGGGTGTCGTGACAGGAGAAACAATCATCGGAGCAAACTTTGTCAAGGATTTCTTTGCTGGTATCCGCGACGTTGTAGGAGGCCGTTCCGGCAGTTATGAGAGAGTGCTGCGTGAAGCCAAGGACACATCGATGCAGGAAATGCTGGATCGTGCCAAGGAGATGGGAGCTAACGCCGTGGTAGGCATAGACATTGACTATGAAACCATCGGAGCCAACAACTCCATGCTGATGGTTGCCACCAGTGGCACCGCTGTTGTCATTCTCTGATACCAGATAGGGAAGGGAGCCAATCTCTCAAGACATCGTATCCTATTTCTTTAGCGTTGCTTTCCCATTAACGATATAAAGGCCAGGGGGCAGACGATTCCAGTCGTTCCTGTCCCCTACCCTAACCCCTTGGAGGTTATAAACAGGTTCTCCATACCGTGAATGATCAAGGGTCGATGGAGAATAGTCAATGATCTGGATGCCTGTAGTGACTTCGGTAAGGGTGCAGAAAGTAAAGTAGGTAGGCTCGTCGTACTTGGCGGGAGTTGCATCCTTCAGGTACTTGCCAGTACCCCCGTTCTTCAGTATCCAGCCCTTTCCTTCCACATATTCAGGAATCCATACAGCACCATTGGGTATTTCGTAACCTCTCTGGTTGTTCAAGCCCTGGAGAAAGCAACAAGTACCCGTCATATCCTGTGAGTTCAGATAGCCTACTTCGCCAGCTACTTTGTACTCCTCACCATTAGTGGTAAAGAGACGCAGACTTCGTCCACCGGTAATCCTGCTCATCTTGAAAAGACAACCCTCGTTGGTATTCACAAATGCCGTCTGATAGTCATCGTAGCCCAGTTGCTGACCAGAGATACCATAGAAGGCCTTACCCTCGGCCTCGTTGACTATGGCGAATAGCTTACCGCCCAGATCGGATAATGTAGTGAGACGCTGATCGATGGTCCAATATTTTGTATAAGCCTCAGGATGATTCATCACATCCAGGACTTTTTCGGCATAGCGCTTACCTAAGGTGCGATAGCCCTCGGCAGAAAAATGCCAGGGGTCTACACCATTACCAGGAATGCCCTCGGCTGATACAACATGGCCGGTGGGTATGACCTCGGGAATCTTTGCGACAACATGATTATGCCATGAGCAGCTGCCACCCATCTCGGCATACTCCGTCTCACCTACAAAGATAGGTACATCGGCAGCCTTCAGGCCAAGGTCGGAGAGTATGTCCCTATAGATTTTCTTCACCATACCAGGCCACTTTTCATCTCCATTGTTCGTCTCTCCTTGGTGCAATAGGATACCCTTGATGACACCTACCTCCTGAGCTTTCTTGGCCATCTCGATGATACGGCCATAGGGGTTGCCGCCATAGTGACGCTTGGCCAGAACAGCCCACCAATCGTTGGGCTTTTCATTTAGCTTGTCCTGATATAAGTCTTTGTCGAACATTTCGATGGGACTGCCACCCATGGCAACGGCAATGACACCGATTTTCTTATCGGGGAGTTCCTTCACCATGGTACGGCCAAAATAGTCGGTAGGACCAAGTTTTCCGTCAGGACTGACAATGGGGCATTCAGCCGTGTACCAGTTGCCAAGTGTACGTTTGGGGTTGGTAAAGTTACAGGTTGCCAGCATCTGGAAACGGGGATCCACATTGCCCACATCCTGTGCTTCCCACTGAGCATTGCCCTCCATATTCGATTGTCCGAAACAGATATAGATGTAGAAATTCGGATCTACTTCGGCACGCGCGCTCTGCAGGGCGGCTGCCACAACTGCCATCAATAATACGATTCTTCTCATTTCTTTATAATTATTCTTAGCTACATAACCTCAAAATGATGTGCAAAGATACACATTTTCCCTGACAGCCCATGCATCGTCGGGGGTTTTATTTGCATGACCAGTCAAATATAGTACAAAAAGGTTTCGCGGATTATGGCATTAATTGAAAAATAATATGTATTTTTGCAGTCACATGAAACAGATACCTGACACATGGCACTCATAGGACTCCTCGTCAGAATGTGGGGTGCGCAGTGAAAAAAGGATCTGCTATCATCAGTCATTATTACAAATGGTATGGACAAGCTATCTGCAGAACAACGACATAAGAACATGGCGGCGATCCGGTCGAAGGACACAAAGCCTGAGATGGTTGTGCGGCGTGGACTGTGGAGGAGGGGATTCAGATTCCGTCTGAACCATAAGCGATTGCCTGGACATCCAGATCTAGTGCTGAGGAAATACAGGACATGTATCTTCGTGAACGGGTGTTTCTGGCACGGACACCATGTGCAGTTACCAACTGCACAAATTGAAAATGGACAATGGATAATTGAGAATTCGGAGTGCTGTAAGATTCCGAAGACGAACAGGGAGTTCTGGGTGAACAAGATACGAAGGAACAAGCAACGGGATATAGAGGACCAGAAGCGTCTGGCAGAGATGGGATGGCACTGCATCACAGTGTGGGAGTGTGAATTGAAGCCTTCAAAGCGGGAAGAAACGTTGGAATCATTAGCGTTCACCCTGAACAAGATTTGGCTGGACGACCATTCAGTCAGGAACTCTTATCCGAGATTGGAGGAAGAAGGCGGGATGCAGATGGCAGCAGATAATCTTGTAACCATTAGCATCCCGCCCAATGAAATCCTGGAAAAATGACGACTTGACTTCTATGGCAGTTTGGAGTCAAAGGTGCCTCGTATATTCTTGATATTACGCATCGTTCACTTCTGATCATCGTACGCCACCGCCGAAGCCGCCGCCAGAGAAGCCACCGCCGCCTCCCCAAGAAACGGATCCTCCTCGTCCGGAAGCACGTGCCTCACGCTCTGCCTTGCTCACGGTAGCCCTTGTCGTACTGGAATGCAAGGTTGAGTAGATAGTAGGCAGCGTCAGGTCATCTGCCATCTGCTGTGCCACCTGATCCATATTGAAGTAGTCGGGATTGATCTTCTTCATGTCCTTGATCACCTGGTCGGCAATACCGAAGAGGGTAGCATAGATCATATAGTCTTTCCACAGGCTCACTTCCTGGACATGCCGTTCATCCAAGAGCGAGAACTCCTTGAGGAATTTCTTGAGTCCGAACAGTTGTCGCACTTCCTCACGTTGCTTTCTGAACTGGTAGATGCTCGAACGGGTATGGAGTGTCTGGATGAACGAATCGGTCGTACTCTGGTTATACGATTTCTTCATCCATGTCTTCAGTTCTTTGGGTTCGAGGACGGTATCGTCTCCTGCAGCCTTTTGGAAAATCTCGTGTACCAATTGCATCAAGCGTGGCTGTTGATCCCTTTCCGGTAAGTCATGGATCACAAACTGTTGTACTGTCTTTCCTCTGTTATCCAAAGACTTATCGATGGTGATGGCTCCCATGTCAATGAGTTTCAGGACACAGGCAGAGAGCAGGTTGTTGTAGTCGGTAGTGAAATACTTGTACGCGTTCTGCACATCGTTTGCCCACTGGAGGTTTCCATTGGCAGGAATATCCCGATACCATAGCAGGTCCTTCATCACCTTCTTTCTCGAACGCCACATATAGAAGAGGTATCCCAAGAAGAGGAGGAGGGGGAACAGGAAGAGGCACACAGCCAAGACAAGCAGGATGAAGGTATCATCCGAGTCGCTTCCCTCATACGTATAGTCGCTTCCCTCGAATGCTCGTTCTTTTACCTGTTCGAAAGCCGTATCATTGATGACAGATGGCGAGAAGAGTCCTTTGTTGAACCGTGCCATCACGATCATGGCACTTCCATTGGTAAACGGCTCACTTGATTCGGCAACGATGGTACCATTCTCGAAACGTACATCACCCCTGTAGCGGAATCCCCAGATGGCGCTGTTGGCATCTGAGAAGATAACCGCCGTAGAATCAACATCCATCGGATTAGTGTCCATACCTTCAGGCATGATGGTCACCTTCACATGCGATGGTCTTGGTTCGATTCCTTCTGCCACGAACATATAGTTAAAGCCATCGGCATCGGAATAGCCACGCAACAGGTTGGTCACGACATAGCTTGTGGTATAGGTGCGATTTCCGCTATCACCCAATCCCCAGCACAATTCATAACCGTCACGTTTCGTGACAATGCCGCATTTGGATGTCTTCCAGCTACGACTCCGATCGATATCCCAACTACCAACATTCTCATAGACCGTACCCGACTCATCACTCACTTGGAGGTCGTTCACACTACTACCGTTCAGGTTTCCCAAGACGATGTAGCATTCCGTTCCTTCGGAGTCGATGTCCATCTGCCTTATTTCAGTGATGTGGGCATCACCGTTGGGACTCAAGACAACCTGAATGGTCAGGTCGTTGAGTCTCGGACGTGCAAAAAGGGTGGTTGCTGACACGATGAATGCCAGCAACAGAACCGCCTTATTTCTTGAAAGCCTCATCGAGATTCGGATAGTCTTTCTTCGCTTCGTTATCCACTTTCAGATATTCCTTCTCTACGAAGTGAAGGATGGAAGCCACGATGCTCGACGGCCACTGGCGCACCATGCGGTTCATCTTCGTAGCGGTGTCGTTATAGACCATACGCGACATGCGCACATTCTCCTCGTACTGCTTCATGCCTGCCTGGGCTTCCTTGTAAAGCTCACTGGCTTTCAGTTCAGGATAGCGCTCAAAGACTACGTTCAGGCGTCCCATCATCTGGGTGAGCAAGTCGCTCTGCTCATTGATGGCAGCTGGTGTATTGGCAGCAGCTCCACTATTACCGCCACGAGCTTGCACAGCCTGGATAATCGTTTCCGACTCATGCTTGGCATACTGGGCTGCCGTCTTTGCCAAGGCGATGACAGCATCAAAACGGGAGTTCAGCTGAACTTCAATCTGACTCAGTGCATTCTTGCACATCTCATCGAGATTCACTAACGACCGCTGGGTCGAAACAAAATAGCCGAAAATGAGAACGGCTAAAACAATGATAATAATTAGTGCCATAATTCAAATGAATAAATAAAAAAATATCTTTTGGGGACAAAGATACGAAAATATTCCGAATCACTCACAAATCTCTCCAAATTATTGCATTTGTCATAAAAAATTTGTTTCTCAGACATCCAACCTGCTGACAGGAAGAAGTAACAATGATTTTCGTTCATGTAACAAAAGGGAGCTACCAACTTAAAAATCATTAACAAAAGTTGTTGGTGTCTCAGAAAAGCAGTAAATTTGCTTCTCAAACATAATCAGTATTATTTTACTCATGAAAAGAACTATTATTATCACTATTTGTGCGCTGATGGCCGTCATGACTGTCACGGCTCAGAAAAAAAGCGCAGTATCATTTGATGCCTACGAATGGGATTTCGGTCAAGTGAATGCTGCGGCGGGAACAATCTGCCATACGTTCACGTTACAGAACAAATCGAAAACCCCAGTCACCATTCAGAAGGCCATTCCGAGCTGCGAGTGTGTGCAGGCATTCTTCCCCACCGAGGCCATCGCTCCAGGAGCCAAGGCTCAAGTGATGGTCGCCTTTGCTCCAGCCAAGTCGCTCGGGAAGAGTTTCCGTAGTGTAGAATTGCTCGATGCACAAGGTAAGACATTGGGTGCCCTCTCATTGAAAGCTGTTGTGAGCGACGGGAAGGGACAGGCGATTAGCCAATATCCTTATCAGGACACCTCCCTCTCGTATGCTGAGCGTGTGGAGAATCTCATCTCCCTGCTCACCCCCGAGGAGAAGGTAGGACTGATGATGAACAAGTCGGTGTCTATCGACCGTCTTGGCATCCCCTCCTATAACTGGTGGAGTGAGGCTTGTCATGGAGTACGCCAAAGCGACTATACCGTTTTCCCCCAGCCTATCGGTATGGCTGCCGCCTTCAATTCCCAGCAGGTGTATGATGTTTTCTCAGCCGTTTCCGATGAAGCACGTGCCAACTGGAACCGTTCAGACCATAACATTTTCAATGTGAAGATGGGTGCAACCTATTATCCTGGCAATCCCGAACTCACTTTCTGGTGTCCAAACGTGAACATATTCCGTGATCCCCGTTGGGGGCGTGGTCAGGAGACCTGTGGAGAAGATCCTTATCTGAATGCCGTATTAGGAGTACAGACAGTCTTAGGCATGCAAGGCAATGATGACAAATATTTCAAAACCCACGCCTGTGCCAAACACTATGCCGTACACAGTGGACCGGAGCCTTTACGTCACTCCTACAATGCATCAGTATCGATGCGTGACTTGTGGGAGACCTATCTCCCTGCTTTCAAGGCACTGGTGAAGAAAGGAAACGTACGGGAAGTGATGTGTGCCTATAACCGTTACGAAGGTGTTCCCTGCTGTACCAGTGACCGTCTGCTGGTGGATATCCTCCGCAGGAAGTGGGACTATGACGCCATCGTGCTCACCGACTGCGATGCCATCAACAATTTCTATAACAAAGGACAGCATGAGACACATAAAGATCCGCTGTCTGCCTCTGTGGATGCTGTGCTCAACGGTACCGATCTCGAATGTGGTAAGGTGTTCATGGTACTTACTGAAGCCCTGCAAAAAGGGTTGATTCAGGAAAGCACCCTCGACGATCATCTTCGCAAGACGCTCTATGGTCGTTTTGAGTTAGGAATGTTCGATCCTGCAGAGATGAGTCCATGGGCAAACCTCGGTCCTGAGGTAATCAGCAGCGAGAGCAACAACGAGCTGGCCACACAAGCTGCCCGCGAGTCGATGGTACTGTTGAAGAACAACAATATTCTGCCTCTGTCGAAGAACCTCAAAACCCTTGCTGTGGTTGGTCCCAATGCCGATGACATTGAACTGCTGAACGGGAACTACGGAGGAACACCCACGAAGGCACATCAGCACTCGTTACTCAGCGGAATCAAGGCTGCACTGCCCAACACGAATATCATCTACCATAAAGCCTGTGAGCTGAACGATGAGTACACTACCGTTCACCACCTGGGTGACTTCAACGACGGTAAGGGCGTCAAGGTGGAGTTCTGGAATAACAAAGAACTCAGTGGCGATCCTGATAAGACCGACTACTACAAAGAGCTGAATTTCTCGACCTTCGGTGCCTGGGGCTTCGCTGAAGGTATCGATAATGATAACCTCTCGGTACGTATCAGTGGTAAGTACACCGCAACCTTTACCGGTGAGATGAAATATACGCTGAGTACTGACAACGGTTATGTAATGAAGGTTAATGGCGAGGTTATCGAAGAGAACAAGGGCGGTGGACGCCGAGGCTTCGGATTCGGTGGCTTCCGTGGCGTGCAATATAAGTCATTCAAGGTGGAGAAGGGCCAGACCTACGATGTCGTCATCGAGTACCGTCGTGGTAACGGACAGTTCGCCATGCTCCGCGGTGACATCTGTGAGCGTCAGCTTGCCGACTTCACCGATCTTGCCAATGAGGTGAAGGGTGCCGATGCCATCATCATCATCGGTGGAATCTCTGCCCGTATGGAAGGAGAAGGCGGTGACAAGCAGACCATTGAACTGCCCGTGGTACAACAACTTCTTCTGAAGGCTATGCACAAGACGGGAAAGCCTGTCGTCTTTGTCAACTGTTCTGGTTCTGCCATCGCCTTCGGTAGTCTGGAGGATCAGTATGATGCCCTGCTTCAGGCATGGTATCCCGGACAAGGCGGTGCCCAGGCACTCGCCGACGTGCTCTTCGGTGACTTCAACCCCTGCGGAAAACTGCCCGTCACCTTCTATGCATCGAATAATGACCTGCCCGACTTCCTCGACTACAGTATGGAGAACCGTACCTATCGTTATTTCCGCGGTAATCCCCTTTATGCTTTCGGCTATGGAATGTCGTACACCTCATTCTCGTATGGCAAGGGTAAGCTCTCAAAGAAAGCCATGAAGGGCGGCGACAAGGTGACCCTTACCGTTCCTGTCACGAATACAGGTAAGCGGGCCGGTGCCGAAATTGTTCAGGTATATGTGAAGGCACTTGACTATCCCGATGCACCGATCAAGTCGCTGAAGGGCTTCCAGAAGCTGACACTTGAGCCTGGGCAGACAGCTACAGCAACGATATCCCTCGATGGCGAGTCATTCGAATACTACGATCCATCTATCGACGAACTGTCAACGCGTCCAGGACACTACCAGATTCTCTATGGCAGTTCCTCCCTTGACAAGGACCTGCAGAGTCTTGACTTTGAAGTAAAGTTATAAAAGTAATAAAAAAAGCGAGAAGTGATTCTCGCTTTTTTTATTGAATATGTATCTTTGGTTTTCGCCTAAAGTACTTTCGTTCAGGAATAAAAATAAATACATTTATTTTGTATTTCACTCACTAATTCGTACCTTTGCCGCCAGAAACAAACGAATTGCTAAACAAAATGAAAAAATACTGGATGATTCTGATGGTTGGCTTTGTCATGACAGCACAGGCACAGATAGACAGGTATGACGTAGTAAGGCGCAACAACCCTACGGTGACAGTCATCGACTCACTGGCATCACTTACGGTGGGCAACGGCGGCTTTGCCTTCACCGTGGATGCTACCGGTCTGCAGACCTTTCCTGAGTATTATGAAAACGGCGTTCCCCTTGGTACCATGAGTGACTGGGGCTGGCACTCGTTTCCCAATCCTGAGAACTACCGCGCCGAGGAGGCGTTGAAGGAGTACGACTTCGGTCATCATAACGGTGTCAGCGGCACCTATAGCGTGGAGAATAAAGGGGACGAACGGTCACGGGCAGCAGCCAGCTACCTGCGTGCCAACCCCCATCGGTTGCATCTGGGATGCATCGGCTACGACATTCCTGCTTCTGATATCTCCCTCGTGGAACCCAAAGGACAGGAACTTGACCTTTATGAAGGGCACATGGGAAGCGCTTTCAGCTATGGCGGTGCCGGCTATTTCACGTACACATGGGTGCATCCCGAACGTGACATCGTCTATTCAGGCTATATGACCGATGCCACGAAGCCCATGCCCGTGAAGTTCCGTTTCCCCTATCCCACAGGTAAACATACTGACTCAGGCTGCGACTGGACCCCCCATCCTGGACATAACACGACGGAAATCGTCCGTCAGAGCGATAGTACTGCTGTATTACGTCGCACCCTCGATAACACCGTTTACTATGTTTCCGTCCGTTGGGAAAATGACGCCACCTTCTCCAAGGAGTCTGACAATGTCTATGTGCTGACACCGAAAGAGCCGGGACTGTCATTCTCATGCGAATACTCAGCACAGATACCATCGACAGAGGCGCCCATCAGCACCGAAGCAATTGAGCAGACTAAACAGCACTGGCGTAACTACTGGAACCAAGGGGCCATCATCGACTTCTCGCACTGCACCGATCCAAGGGCAAAGGAATTGGAACGCCGTACTGTACTGAGCCAGTACCTTCTGGCAGTGAACTGTGCTGGGGATACCCCACCGCAGGAGACGGGTCTCACCTATAACTCATGGTTCGGGAAATACCATCTGGAAATGATCTGGTGGCATCAGGCACAGTTCGCCCTCTGGGGACATCCTGAACTGCTGGAACACTCGCTCGACTGGTATTTCAAGGCGGCACCCAAGGCACGCGAGATAGCACGTCGTCAGGGCTTCGACGGACTGCGTTGGATGAAGATGACCGATCCCAGTGCGGAGGAGGCTCCTTCAAAGGTGGGTAGCTTCCTCATCTGGCAACAGCCCCATCTGATCTACCTTGCTGAATTGTTGCGACGCGCAGAAAAGGCCTCCGACGGCAAGCGCATTGTGGATAAGTATGGAGGTCTGGTGGAGGAGACCGCACGCTTTATGTTCGACTTTGCCGACTACGACGCCAAGAGCGACCGTTATGTATTGAAAGGCATCATCCCTGCACAAGAGACACTGCGTGCCGCCGAGACCGTCAACCCCCCGTTCGAACTCTCATACTGGCATTGGGGCATGCAAACGGCAATGGCTTGGCAGCAGCGCAGGAACCAAGCGCATCTTTATAATAAGGTATGGAACAGGATGACCAATAAGCTGTCATCACTGGCCTATAACACCGACCAACTGTACTTGGCAGCCGAAACCGCTACCGATACGTATCGCGACATCCGCTTTACCAGTGACCATCCCGCTTTGCTGGGAGCATTCGGCATCCTGCCATATTCCCCACAGGTAAATACCAGGGTTATGCGGAATACCCTCAATTGGATATGGGACCACTGGAACTGGGACAAGACTTGGGGATGGGACTATCCCATGGTGGCCATGACAGCAGCACGACTTAATGAACCACAGAAAGCCGTGGATGCCCTACTTATGGACAAACGTACCAACACCTATTTGGTGAGCGGTCATAACTACCAGGATCAGCGCCTTCGCCTCTACCTCCCCGGCAATGGAGGTCTGCTCACTGCCCTGGCACTGATGTGTGCCGGCTGGGACGGATGCACGGAGAAGAACCCCGGATTCCCTCACAACGGTACGTGGGATGTGCGCTGGGAAGGATTACAGAAGATGCCTTAGATAAATATCGAACATCGTGAAGGAAAGAAGGAACAGTACATCCCCCATTCTCACCCTTCAACAGCAACGCATGCTGTTGGAGATTGAATACAGCTGCGAAAAGGAGAATTTCCGCAAGCTCACCGAGGCCATCGGGGTGCAGCGGAAGGTGAAGCGTGGAGATGCCTGGTTCCCCTTGAAACCCGGTAAGAGCTATTATAACAGTCTCAACCAACTATGCATTGAGGTGTACCGCACCGGTGATGAGGACATCGAGCACAATTTCGAGTTCGGACGCCCCGTTTCCTTTTTCCGTGTTTCTAACAGCCACCCCCAGCCCCTCCATAAGGAGGTGCAATCCCATAGTGCCAATTCTCCCGGGGTGGCCTTGCTCAACTTTACCGGTACGGTGAGCTTCGTTGATGGCGATCGCATGGTAGTGACAGTACCTGATTCTGCACCTGTTACCGAGGTCCTGAACAGTACAGAGCCTGTGGGCGTCCAACTGTCATTTGATGAAACCAGCTACAAAACAATGTTCGAGGCACTCGACAGGGTGATACGTGCCAAAGGGAACCGATTGGCTTATCTACGCGACCTGTTCTATACCCCCTCGATGAAGCCTCAGCGGTTCACATTCAGTGAGATGAGGTTCCCCTATCTGAACAAGACACAAGAGCATGCCGTGAATGAAGTGCTCTGCGCCAAGGATGTGAGCGTTGTTCACGGACCGCCGGGAACAGGAAAGACCACCACCCTCGTAGAGGCTATCTATGAAACACTGATGCGTGAAAACCAAGTGCTGGTATGTGCACAGAGTAACATGGCTGTAGACTGGATCAGTGAGCGATTGGTTGACCGCGGTATCAATGTGCTACGTATCGGTAATCCCAGTCGGGTGAACGACAAAATGCTGTCATTCACATACGAACGTCGCTTTGAAGCACATCCCGACTACCCTGCTCTGTGGGTCATCCGCAAGACCATCCGTGAGATTCGTCAGCATCGTAAACGCGGTGATGACAAATTCCACCAGAAGATTGAACGTCTGAAGAGCCGGGCCACAGAATTGGAGATACGCATCAACGCAGAGCTGTTCGGTGAGGCCAGAGTAATCGCCTGCACATTAGTGGGCAGTGCCAACCGCCTGCTACAAGGACAGAAGTATGGCACCCTCTTCATCGACGAAGCGGCACAGGCACTCGAAGCAGCCTGCTGGATACCCATCCGCAAAGCCTCCCGTGTAGTACTTGCCGGCGACCATTGTCAGTTGCCTCCAACCATTAAAAGTCTGGCAGCCATGCACGGCGGTCTGGACAAGACACTGATGGAACGTATCGTTGAAACACAACCTAGTGTAGTAACCCTCCTCAAGATGCAATACCGCATGAACGAAGAGATCATGCGCTTCTCCAGTGATTACTTCTACCATGGACAGGTGGAGAGTGCCCCAGAGGTGAAGTATCGCGGTATCCTCGACTATGACGAACCCATTGAATGGATCGACACCTCCGACATTGACGCAAAAGAGGAGTTCGTAGGCGAGACCTTCGGAAGGGTAAACAAGACGGAGGCCTTACTTACCTTAGCTGTGCTGCAGCATTATTTCGAAAAGATCGGAAAGGAACGGATTCTCGAGGAACGAATCGATGTGGGCATCATTTCACCTTATCGGGCACAGGTGCAATACCTCCGACAGCTGGTGAAGAAGCAGGAATTCTTCAAGCCCTACCGCAGACTCATCAGCATCAATACCGTGGATGGTTTCCAAGGACAGGAACGCGACATCATCATGATATCACTGGTTCGCGCCAACGATGACGGACAAATCGGTTTCCTTCGCGACCTACGACGCATGAATGTGGCTATCACCCGTGCCAGGATGAAGCTGATAATCTTAGGCGACACCAGTACTTTGACCCGCCATCCGTTCTACCAGAAACTTTATCAATTTATCGAAAAAAGTGAAAAATAGTTTCGATTTGTAGATAAAATGAGCTTATATATGCGAAACTGATTATTTTTCTGTCAAAATATTTGGTAGAACCAAATTAGTTTTATACCTTTGCAACGGAAATAAATGATGAAAGGAAAAGCAAGTAATTAGTTACATAGGTTAAAGATTTGATATTTTAGGTTATTAGGTTAGCTTATCATCGTTTCATAATATAATTATACTTTTTTGTTTGGCCTGACGGGATGTCACGCCAAACTTTTTTTTATTTCACTCTTTACTTTTACTTTTTATTCGTACCTTTGCACCCAAAATGACAACCACGAAAGTATATGAAGATAGAAAGATCCATTGAGCGTGCCGTGATGGCGGCCGTGAAAGAATTGTATGGTCAGGATGTACCTCAGCAAATGGTACAGTTACAAAAGACAAAAGCCGGATTCGAAGGGAATCTCACCTTGGTGGTATTCCCGTTCCTGAAGATTTCCAAGAAAAAACCCGAAGACACAGCCCAGGAAATTGGCGGATGGTTGAAAGCACAATGCAGGGAAATTGATGATTTCAATGTAGTGAAGGGATTCCTGAATCTGGTCATCTCACAGGAGGCATGGCTCGACCTGCTTGGTGACATTGATACCCATGACCACTATGGAGAAAAGACGGCCACCGATGCGTCACCTTTGGTGATGATCGAATATTCCTCACCCAACACCAACAAGCCATTGCATTTAGGTCATGTGCGCAACAACCTGTTAGGATGGAGCTTGGCACAGATTATGACCGCCAACGGGAACAAGGTGGTGAAGACCAACATTGTGAACGACCGTGGTATCCATATCTGTAAGTCAATGCTGGCATGGCTGAAATGGGGCAACGGTGAGACTCCCGAGAGCAGTGGTAAGAAAGGTGACCACCTGATTGGTGACTATTACGTAGCCTTCGACAAGCACTACCGCGAGGAAGTCAAGGAACTGATGGCTCAGGGCATGGATGAAGAGAAAGCCAAGCAAGAGGCTCCTCTGATCAAAGAAGCCCATGAGATGTTAGTGAAATGGGAACAGAATGATCCTGAAGTACGTGCCTTGTGGGAGAAGATGAACAGTTGGGTCTATGCCGGTTTCGATGAGACATACAAGAAATTAGGTGTTGCGTTCGATAAGATCTATTATGAGAGTCAGACCTACCTGAAAGGTAAGGCCAAGGTGGAGGAAGGACTCGCCAAAGGACTCTTCGAACGCCACGATGACAACAGTGTATGGGCTGACCTCACCAATGAGGGACTCGACAAAAAACTGTTGCTTCGAAGTGACGGAACCAGTGTCTATATGACACAGGATATCGGTACCGCTGAGATGCGCTTCAACGACTACCCCATCGACAAGATGATCTATGTGGTGGGCAATGAGCAGAACTACCATTTCCAGGTACTCTCTATCCTACTCGACCGTCTTGGCTTCAAATGGGGTAAGGAATTGGTGCATTTTTCCTATGGTATGGTGGAACTGCCTAATGGTAAGATGAAGAGTCGTGAGGGAACGGTGGTGGATGCCGATGACCTGATGGAACTGATGGTCAGCGACGCCTACCGTACCAGCATGGAGCTTGGGAAGTTCAATGACATCACCGAAGAGGAGCGCCGCGAGATTGCCCGCATCGTGGGCATGGGTGCCTTGAAATACTTCATCCTGAAAGTGGATGCCCGCAAGAATATGCTGTTCAACCCTGAAGAAAGTATTGACTTCAACGGCAATACCGGTCCCTTCATCCAATATACCCACGCCCGTATCCGAAGCATCCTAAGGAAAGCGGCCACCCAGAATTGTCAATTGTCAATTGTCAATTGTCAATTATCTCCTAAGGAGATCGAGCTGATCCAGAAGATGAGCGAATACAGTGCTGCCGTGGAACAGGCTGGCAAAGACTACTCTCCCAGCGGTATCGCCAACTACTGCTATGAGCTGACTAAGATCTTTAACCAGTTCTACAACGACTACAGTATCCTGAACGAGCCTGATGAGCAGAAGAAACAAGTACGCCTCGTCCTCGCCAAGAACGTCGCCAAGATCATCAAGAATGGCATGGCCCTGTTAGGAATCGAAGTGCCGGAGAGAATGTAAGGAACTGAAAATTGGTAATTGAAAATTGAAAATTGATCATTTAAATCCACCAGAGAATCGAAATGATACGGTACTGCCCTTACCTCTTGAGGTGAGGGCGGACGCTTGGGCGGTGGATGCCGCCTGCAGCGGCAATCCTGGTAAGATGGAATATCAGGGAATAGATTTGGCCACAGGACAGCAGGTGTTTCATTTCGGACCGATGTACGGCACTAACAACATCGGTGAGTTCCTCGCTATTGTCCATGCTTTGGCCTTACAACAGCAGATGGGAATCTGCAAGACCATCTATAGTGACAGCTACAACGCCATCCTCTGGGTAAACAAGAAACGCTGCAAGACCACCCTTCCCCACAATCCCGAAACAGAGCAACTGCACCAGATCATCGCTCGTGCCGAGAACTGGCTCCGCACCAATACCTTCCGCAATCCCATCATCAAATGGGAGACCGCCCAATGGGGCGAGATTCCCGCTGACTTCGGAAGGAAATAAGTTTTGTTTCGTACAGTCAAACTCTATGAACATCGGTGGCTGTTCATCCACCATGAAATCTTGTTCCCATCGTATTCCTGACAGTCGGTAATAACCGCATTGGCAGGAAAAGACGGAGCAGGAGTACCGTCATCTACCTTGATAGAAGCAGTTTCTACACGGATCTCATCCCAAAGATCTTGATCAATAAAGGATTGAAGCGTTTTCGCACCCCCTTCAACGATGAGTGATTGTATCTGCTGGTCGTAAAGACGCTGCAAGTCGAGCGGATGATTATGGTCGAGTACCATTCGCAAAGGATCAGGACCCACCCATTCACGTACATTGAGCTGCGGATGTTCCCGCTCATCAGTTACGCGACCCACAAGAATCGCATCTTCCTCTGCCCGTAGTTTATGCATCAGCATCTTGGTAAAGGGCGTAGAGATGGCGAGGGGTTTGCCATGATTATCGATGAAACCGTTTTCTGTCTGCGCCCATTTCAAGATGATATACGGTCGATGTAAACGGTGGAAAGTGAAGAAGCGGCGATTCAACCATCGGCATTGTTCTTCAAGTACGCCGACGGTAACCTCAATGCCTGCATCGCGCAGTTTCTGGATTCCCCTACCCTGTACCTTGGCAAACTCATCGATACAGCCCACCACCACACGACGTACCCCTTTCTTAATAATCAAGTCGGCACAGGGTGGTGTCTTCCCATAATGCGAGCAGGGCTCCAGCGACACATAGATGGTTGCTTCCTTCAGCAGCGGTTCATCCTCTTTTCTCACGGAAGCGAAGGCGTTCACCTCCGCATGACCTTCTCCGCAGCGCACATGATAGCCTTCACCGATAATCCTCGATGACGCCGCGTTCCCCACAACGATGACAGCTCCTACCATCGGATTGGGACGTGCATTCTGTCGTCCGTTGGCAGCCAATTGCAGGCAACGCCGCATGTACTTCTCGTCCATCTCTTGCTGATTCATGGCAACAAAGTTACGAATAAGCGAGAACAATACAAAATAAATAACGAATAATTCTCCCGAACCTTTGCATATTCCCGTGGAAATGCCTACTTTTGCAACTGATGAAATATGAAGAGCTCTGGAAACCCCTATCCAACGTCTATGATTCTGGTGAGGCAAAAGCCGTTGCCCGCTATCTGTTGGAAGTACGCTATGGACTGACCATGACGGATATTGTCTGTGGCGGGGTGGAAAGATTACCTGAGGAGGAACTGAAGGAATTGCGTAGCCGATTGTTACAGGGTGAGCCCGTACAGTATGTGGTGGGCGTAGCCGAGTTCTGCGGTCGGTCGTTCCATGTGGAGCCAGGCGTACTCATCCCCCGACCAGAAACCGCCGATCTGTGTCAATGGATTATCAGGAAGGAGACAGGAGAAAGGAGAAAGGAGAAAGGAGAAAGGAGGAAGGAGGAAAGAGAGAGCATACTCGATATCGGTACGGGCAGTGGCTGTATCGCCGTCACCTTGGCCTCGGAACTCCCAGAATCGAAGGTAACCGCCTGGGACATCTCCGACGATGCCCTGAGGATTGCACAACAGAATGCCAGACGTAATAATGTTCACGTAACCTTTGAACAACGCGACATACTCTCTCATCCCTCATCCCTCATCCCTCATCCCTCATCAAAATGGTCCACCATCGTGAGCAATCCACCCTATATCTGTCCCAGTGAGCAGACTGCCATGGACAGGAACGTACTGACTTACGAGCCTCATCTCGCCCTTTTTGTTCCAGAGGAAGAGCCATTGCTGTTCTATCAGGCCATCAGCCGCTATGCCCGTCATACCCTCCATCCTGGCGGTAGCCTCTACTTCGAGGCAAATCCGCTCTACATGGAAGCACTCCAAGTCCTATTACGTCAAGAAGGGTTCACCGACATCATTGTCAGGGATGACCAGTTCGGGAAGCATCGCTTCATCATGGGAAGAAAAGGAATCTAAAGAAACACCGTTTATGAAAAAGACATATTCTGAACAGGAAGTACTGCAGAAACTGACATTCCTCTGCGCCGCTGCGGAGCATTGCTCACAGGAGATGATGGAGAAGATGACTCGATGGGAGGTTCCCGAAGAGGTGCAGGCACGTGTCATGCAGTACCTCACGGAACACCAATACATTGATGACGAACGGTTCTGCCGTGCCTTCGTCAGCGACAAGATCAAATACAACAAATGGGGACAGAAGAAGATCGAACAGGCCTTGTTCATGAAACACATCCCCAAAGAGATCCAGCAGCGTGTACTCGGCGAGGTCGATCCCGATGATTACATAAGCATCCTCCGTCCGCTCCTCACCGCCAAGCGGAAGAACATACATGCCAACAGCAGCTATGAACTAAATGGTAAACTGATCCGCTTCGCCATGCAACGGGGGTTCACCATGGACATCATCCACCAGTGTATGGAGGTGGAAGAGGACTAACGACAAACATGACATGCCGATGATCAGCTTCTTCACCCGACTCTTCGATCTTATCTCCCCCCGTGCCTGTCCTGTCTGTGGCAACAGATTAGGCGTAGCAGAAGAGACGCTCTGTCTTTCCTGCAACCGTCATCTGCCGCGCACTTTTTTCTGGAACCATCCCCTCGACAACGAGATGGCCAAGACGTTCTGGCTGCAGATACCCGTAGAGAAAGCAGCAGCCCTGTTCTATTATGAGGCTCACGCACAGTCGAGCCAAGTCATCTACCAGATGAAATACGGCAACCATCCCGAGATGGGTGAGCAGATGGGACGGATGATGGCCCTGGAGATGATCAGCAGTGGCTTCTTCGAAGGCATCGACTTCCTGCTTCCCGTTCCTTTGGCACCCGTCAGGGAAAGGCAACGCGGATATAACCAGAGCATGGAAATCGCACGGGGTATCCAAGAGGTCACAGGGATCCCCATCTGTCATGATGCCCTGCGGCGTATCAGTTTCACAGACAGTCAGACACAGAAAGACCGACGCTCAAGACAGGAGAATGTGGCCAAGGCGTTCCAACTGATCAACGCAGACAAAATCTCCGGAAAGCACCTTCTCCTCATCGATGACGTGGTGACCACCGGTGCCACCCTCATCGCCTGCGGACAAGAGCTGCAGAAAGCCCATCCCCAATGCCTCAGTCTGCTTTCCTTGGGGTTCACCCATTGATTGTACGAATTGAATTACTGACCCCACTCCAGCGTGAGTTTTCTTTTGAGATTCTCTGCGAACTTCGTTAACTCTGCGTGAGGTTCTGTCAAGATAATTCGTAAAAAATTAAGTATTGCAAAAGTTCTCTAATTGGGAGAACGTGAAAGGTTGGAGGCTATGGAAATATCCAAAAGGCACTTTTTGTGCAAGTAAAGGCTAATTGGACTCAAAGTAAAGGTTACCTTGCAGGCAAGTAAAGGTTACTTTAAACCCAAGTAAAGGTTAACGTTACTTACACCCTTTCCGACGTCATCTAAGGGTCGTTCCGCCGTCACTTTACCCCTATAGATGACGGCGGAATGAGTGATAGATGCCGTCGGAACAACCCGTAGATGACGCTTCTTCGAAAATTTTCGGTTTTTACTTTTGAAAGTTCTTGGGGTGCCCTTACGGGCAGAAATCCTACAAAATTTATCCAAATCTTACAAATTTCTGTGGCATAGATTTGTTTTTGGGTGATAGATTTTGTTTGATTTTGGATAAATTTTGTAGGATTTCTGCCCGTAAGGGCACCCCCAAGAAAGAAACAATAGTCCTTTTACCTCACAAAAACAGTGTTTTCACCACCTAAAAACGGTGTTTTTACCCCCTAAAACCTATGTTTTTGGCTCCTAAAAACGCCGTTTTCGCAAGTCAAAAATGCCGAATTTTCACAATGTGCTCATAATCAGCAACTTATCAAACCTCGCGAGAATCGCGTTTTTTCGACCGAAAGGACAGTTGGTTCCCCAAATGCCCGTTATTCGCGTTAAACGAAGTTAATTCGTCAAGATCCTTCAAAATTATAACAAATACACACAAAGACACAAGGGTACGGGCATAAATAATCCGCATCCGCAATCCACACCTAAAATAGAAAAAAGAAACAATTTATTTTGTTCTGCACTCAACTTTCAGTAACTTTGCAACAAAGTTGTGAAGTTACTCCGTCTCGGCAGAACAAAACAAATGAATTTGTTTTGTTCTGCACTCAACTTTCCGTAACTTTGCAGTCAGATACAACATCCATGAAGAAAAGTGAAGCGTTGCTGGAGATGATTCGTAATGGGCAGACCATGACGAATCAGCAGAAACTCAACCTGATTGTACAGTTGAGTATCCCCTCTATATTGGCACAGATCACCAGCGTGATGATGTTTTTCATCGATCAGGCGATGGTGGGACGTATCAGTGTGGAGGCCGCTGCCGCCTGTGGCTTGGTGGAGTCATCCACCTGGTTATGTGGCAGTATGACAGGTGCCGCCTCCATGGGTTTCTCCGTCCAGGTGGCTCATTTCATTGGTGCCAATGACTTCGAGAAAGCACGAGAGGTGTTCCGCCATGGTCTGTTGTGCACCCTCCTGTTCAGTGTGCTGATCGGCATCAGCGGTTTGTGCATCGCGGGACGTCTGCCCTATTGGTTAGGCGGTGGTGCCGACATCGCCGGTGATGCCACCATCTATTTCTCCGTGTTCATGATGGTGATGCCCTTCTTCCAACTCTCCAACCTATCGGGGGCTATGCTGAAATGCAGTGGAAACATGCGCATACCGAGTATGATGAGCATCATCATGTGTGTGATGGATGTGGTGTTTAACTTTATCTTCATCTTCATTTTCCACCTCGGAGTGTTGGGTGTCGCCTTGGGTACAGGACTGGCCATGGTGATCGGTGGCTGCGTGCTTGCCTACTATGCGATCTTCAGAAGTGAGTCATTGGCCCTAGTGAGTCGTATGCGACAGCGGATGTCACGGTTCACTTGGAACGGTCAGTATATCCGGAATGCCCTGAAGATCAGTATCCCGATGGCTGCCCAAAGCATCTTGATGAGTGGGGCGCAGATTGTGAGTACGATGATCGTGGCACCCTTGGGGAATATCGCCATTGCCGCAAACACCTTTGCCATCACTGCTGAAAGTCTGTGCTACATGCCGGGCTATGGTCTGGGGGAGGCTGCCACAACACTGATTGGTCAAAGCATGGGTGCAGGGCGTAGGGAGCTTTGCCATAGCTTTGCCCGGATGACGGTGTTCTCGGGAATGCTGGTGATGGCCCTGATGGGAGCGGTGATGTATCTCTTTGCACCAGAACTGATGGCATTGATGACTCCTGTGCAAGAGATCATTGACTTAGGTGCTTCGGTGTTACGCATCGAGGCCTTTGCCGAACCGATGTTTGCCGCCTCGATCGTCTGCTACAGTGCCTTCGTGGGCGCCGGCGATACCTTACGTCCGGCCATCATGAACCTCTGTTCGATGTGGCTGGTGCGTCTGACGTTAGCCGCATGGCTGGCAAAGGACTATGGTTTGCGGGGTGTGTGGACTGCCATGGCCATCGAGCTGACCTTCAGGGGATGCATCTTCCTGTGGCGGATGTTCCGTGGCAAATGGATGAGAGGGGGACTGGATGAAAGATGGAAGATGGAAGATGAAAGATGAAAGATGAAAGATGAAAGATGAGGGATGAAAGATGAGGGATGAGAGATGAGGGATGAGAGATTAGAGATTTTAATGTATTATTGATATAGCAATGAAGAAAACGAGATTACTAACATGGGTACTTGCCCTGACCGTGGGAACGGCATGGGCACAAAATGGACAAACGGGCATCGACAAGGCCAACCTCGACCTGTCGGTGCGTCCAGGTGATGATTTCTATCAGTATGCAGCAGGAGGATGGCTGAAGAGTCATCCGCTGGATGCAGAGCATGTGGATAACGGTGCGTTCACCGATCTGAGTGAGCAGAACCAGAAACGTATCCAGGAACTGATCCTGCAATATGCCGACGGTAAGCAGAGTCAGGGCTCACTGGGACAGAAGATCGGCAGTCTGTACCGATTGATGATGGACAGTGTGCGACTGAACAAAGAGGGATATGCCCCACTGAAGCCCACACTGGAGAAGATCGCTGCCATCAAGAGCCGGAAAGAGTATCAGCTGGTAACGGCACAGCTCGACCGTCGCGGTGAGGGCACGATGATGTTTGGCATGGGCGTAGGTGCCGACATGCGCAATGCAGGCATGAACCTTGTGAGCATCGGTCAGGGTGGCTTGGGCTTAGGCACACGCGACTATTACCTGAATGATGATGAGCAGACCGTCAGAATCCGCGAGACGTATCAGAATTATCTGCGAAAACTCTTTCAGATGACAGGAAGTGACGAGGCTGCTGCACAACGGAAGATGGAGGCCGTGATGGCCATCGAGAAACGTATTGCACAGGTGAGCTACAGCCGGGTGCAGCTGCGCGACATCGACGCGAACTACCACAAGATGAGCTACACACAGCTGGTGGAGGACTACCCCGGCATCGACTGGGGGAATATCTTCCTGCTCTCGGGTTTCCCCGCCTTCGACATGGTGGATGTAGGACAGCCGGAGCCTATCCATGAGGTAGAGAAGATCTTAGCTGATACACCCTTGGATGATCTGAAAGCCTATGCGGAGATCAAGGTCATCGCCGGCGCTGCCAGTCAGCTGAGTGATGACTTCCGTGCGGAGGCCTTCAAGCTCAGTCAGGTGATGAATGGCGTGCAGCAGGACCGTCCGCGATGGAAGCGTGCCGTGGGCTTGGTGAGTGGTGTGATGGGTGAGGCCATCGGTAAGCTCTATGTGGAGAAGTATTTCCCTGAGAGCAGTAAGCAGCACATGCTCCGTCTGGTGAAGAATCTTCAAACTGCCTTGGGACAACGCATCGAGGAAGCTACCTGGATGAGTGCGGAGACCAAGGCGAAGGCGAAGGACAAACTGGAGAACTTCATCGTGAAAATCGGCTATCCCGACAAATGGAAGGACTATAGCGGTCTGCAGGTGGATGAGAGCCTCTCTCTGTATGAGAACCTGCAGAACATCTCGGAATTCCTGACCCTCGAGGAGCTGCAGCGAAAGGTGAACAAACCCGTGGACAAGATGGAGTGGCTGATGACACCGCAGACCATAAACGCCTACTACAACCCCACTACCAACGAGATCTGCTTCCCTGCCGCTATCCTGCAGCCGCCATTCTTCGATCCGAATGCCGACGATGCCGTGAACTACGGTGCTATCGGCGGTGTGATCGGTCATGAGATGAGTCATGGCTTCGACGACCAGGGATCGCAGTTCGATAAGACGGGAAACCAGCATAACTGGTGGACAGACCAGGATAAGAAGAACTATGATCAGCGCACCAAGGTGCTGGAGACCTTCTTCAGTACGGTGGAGGCTGTGCCTGGAAAGAATATCAACGGAAAACAGACGCTGGGTGAGAATATTGGTGACAACGGCGGACTGAACGTGGCATTCCGTGCCCTGAAGAACTCCATGCAGGAGAAGCCGCTGGGTGTGATCGACGGCTTTACTCCCGAACAGCGTTTCTTCCTCTCCTGGGCAAGAGTATGGGCCAGTAATATGCGACCGGAATATGTGGAATACCTCATCACCGTGGATACGCACTCACCCAACAAAGCTCGTGTGAATGCTGCCCTGCCCCATATCGATGCATGGTACGATGCGTTCAAGGTGAAGAAGAGTGACAAGTTGTTCATTCCCAAGAAGAAAAGAGCACAGATCTGGTAAGAGGACTGTTCATGAATGACGAAAGACAGTTCAATGAGGAGCAGCAGGCGGTGATTGAGGTTGCCGACGGCTACCATCTGGTGCTGGCACCTCCGGGATGTGGAAAGACGGCGGTGTTGGCAGAGAGGATCATTAAGGCTCACGAGCGAGGCGTGCCTTTCGAGGAAATGGCATGCCTCACCTTTACCAACAGGGCTTCGCGAGGTATGCGGGAACGAATCGAGATGTTCTCTGCCTCAAACAACCTGGATACGAGTGGGCTCTTTGTGGGTAACGTGCATCGCTTCTGTTCCCAGTTCCTGTTTGAATACGGGGTGGTAGAGGAGGATACGTCGATCATCGATAACGACGTGTCGGTGAGTATCATCGCCGACTACATGGGTGACGATGAGCTACAGGTGCTGGCAGACAACAAGAGTCGTCAGCACTACTCACAGGTGATGAACCTTCAGCACCTGATGGTACAGTGTCGCCGGCATGATCCCGGCGAACTGATGGTTCACCGGGATGCGTTGTCAGCTGTAGCCCTGCGGGAGCTGTGCACGGATTTCAGCATGCCCTATACCCAGGATTCCACCATTGAACTGTATGAGCATATTGACCATTATGCCAGTCAGCCGGTATGGATGAGTGCCGAGGCACAGTCGTTGCTGAAAGCTCTCTATGCGGCACACTGCTACGAGCGGTATAAGGAAGAGCATCACCTGCTCGACTTCGAGGACCTGCTGCTGCGCACCTATGCGGAACTGACGAACACTTCCGCTTCACGATCAGCACCATCGAGAAAACAATACCGGTGGATACAGGTGGATGAGGTGCAGGACCTGAACCCCCTGCAGCTGGCAATCATCGACCTGTTCACCGCCAAGGGGGCCACGGTGGTCTATCTGGGTGATGCCCAGCAGGCTATCTTCTCCTTTATGGGAGCCAAGCTCGACACACTGAATATGCTACGGCAGCGATGCGGTGCGGATGGCCTGCATAATTTCTTTGTCAACTACCGCTCCCCCAAGTATCTATTGGATATCTACAACTGCTACGGCGAACATCAGTTGGGTATTGCACCGGAACTGTTGCCTAAGAGTCTGGGGGAGGACCAGCAGCAAGAGCCGGGAGCGGTACGGTTACTGGAGAGCCTGAACAACATCGATGAGTGTCATGAGGTGGCACAACTGGTGGAGCAGCTCTCACAAGCATATTCCACGGACACCATCGCGGTGATCGTAGCTTTCAACAACGATGCCGATGACGTGAGCAAGGCGCTGCGGATACCTCATTTCAAGATCTCCGGCGTGGATGTGTTCACCACGGCAGATGTCCGTCTGCTGCTGTCGCATTTTAATGTGATGATGCAGGAGACAAATTTTATTGCCTGGGCGCGGATCTTCACAGGACTGAAACTCTTTGGCTGTCATTCGGCGGCTCGTCAGTTCATGCATGAGTTGATGACACATGCCATCTCGCCGGTTGACTTCCTGCAGTATGAGGGAACGAGCTACCTGAATGAATTCCTGAAAGACTATCAGGAACGTGATTTCGTGATCTTTGATACAGAGACTACCGGACTGAACGTCTTCGAGGATGATGTGGTGCAGATAGCAGCGGTGAAGGTACGGGCAGGAAAGGTGCTCGACACCTTGAACCTGTTCATAGAGACAGAAAGGGAGATTCCTTCCATGCTGGGAGATATGGTAAACCCGTTGGTAGAGGAGTATGCCCTCCATGAACACCTCTCCCATCGGGAGGCTATGAATCGTTTCGCTGAGTTCGCGGCCGGGTGCATGATCTTAGGACATAACGCTACCTACGATTATCAGATCATGGATCACAACATGCGCCGCTATTGTCAGGGCTGTGAGATGGCGCAGCTGTGGCCCTCCTACTATGATTCACTGAAACTGTCACGACTGGTGATACCTAACCTGCGGAGCTACAAACTGAAGGACCTGCTGACATCACTTCATCTGGAAGGAGAGAACTCTCATTTGGCCAATGACGATATCATGGCTACGCTGAGTGTGGTGAATGCCTGCTATCAGCGGGGAAGAGAGGTCATCGAGGCACAGCTGTCCTTCCTTCATCGGCATGCTTCAGTGATAGGACGTTTCCGTCGTCTCTACGGAGAGATCTTTGCACATACCAAAAAACTGATGTACCAACGTCATGAGAGTTCCGATCTGGTGAGCGAGATGAACTATGTCTATCAGCACCTGCGCGAGATGAAACGGATCGGGGAGATTCCCAAACTGCCGTATATCCTCGACTATCTGCAAGCTGACCTATTGCAGGGGGAGGCGTCACTGTATGAGCAGCTGACAGTCCACATGCAGGAGATCAACACCTTGAAGGAGGCTGATCTCTGTGGTAGTAAGAGCATGCGTGAACGGGTGTTTGTCTCAACGGTGCACAAGGCCAAGGGTCTTGAGTTTGATCATGTCATCGTCTTTGATGCTGTGAAAGGGAAATTCCCCAGCTATTATGCTGACGAGGGAGCGGTAAAAGGTGAGGAGGCACGGAAATTCTATGTGGCCATCTCACGCGCCAAGAAACGCCTCATCGTAGCATACTCCCGTCAGTATGTGTCTCCATGGGGCAGGGTGATGACCAGGGAGCTGACCCCCTATCTGACTCCCATCCGTTCTTTCTTTGAACGATAACGGCAATTCAAATCTTCTCCCCTATCCGTTGGGAATACTGTGTGATGATGTCGAGCATATCATCAGGCAGGTAACTGAAGGCTTTTTCGATGAGGGGCTCGGGCACTTCGTAAAACGCTTCGGCCAGTGCTCCCGTAATATTCGCCTTCGTATCGGTATCGCCATCAGCCAATACTGCGATACGGATAGCATCCTCGAAGTTCTGACTCTCCAGAAAACAGCGGATGGCCATTGGAACCGTTTCCATGCAGGTACCGTCGAAATGGTTCTCACTACCGATCTTATAGATATCGCGAAGGGAGGGAATCTCATATCCCCACAGCTTCTCCACCTTCCGCTCCACCTCATCCTTGGTAATACGACAAGTACGAAGCCAGTAGCATAAGGTGGCGATACACTCAGCTCCCTTGATGCCTTCAGGATGATTGTGGGAGGGCATCGCCGTCAGACGGGCCTGTTCCTGTACATCCGAGAAATCGTCAAAGAGCCAAGCCACAGGAGAGACACGCATGGCGGAGCCGTTGCCAAAAGAACCGTAAGGCTGCGGATCGTTGCTGTTGATCCATTTATAGAACTTCCCTCCGTAGCTGCCCATGGGCTCGGGATAGCGGCGACACCATTCCAACAGCGCATCACGATAGCTCTTCCCGTTCAGGATTGCATCGGCAATGGCTATGGTGCAAATCGTGTCATCGGTATAGTCACAATCGGATGTGAATAGTTTGAATCCTGGCTGTGGGGGCTCTGAGAATTCAAACCGTGAGCCTACAATATCTCCAATGATAGCTCCTAACATAGTTGTCGTGTTTGATAGTTTGTGGTCCAACCGGGAATCGAACCCGGATCTAATCTTTAGGAGAGACTTGTTCTATCCATTGAACTATTAGACCTCTTGTCTTTTCAAGGTGCAAAGATAATACAAATCAAAGACAATACAAAATAATTCTTCCTTTTTATTTATCATGGTCTGACGCATCTTTTGGGAGCAGATAACATTTCTGTCAGCAATTGAAAACATATCAGCATGCCTGTTCATTTTTTTATGTGTATCTTTGCACCATACATACATAACTAAGGTCAATATATTAATGAGGAGTTTATTATTGGTGACGGCGGTGGCATGGGCTACCGCCGCTTTTTCCCAAGTGGGAATGGAGAAAACTGCAATGCAGATTGCTGGGGAGATGGTACCAGGATGGAATCTCGGTAACACAATGGAGGCAACAAATAACGGTTGGAACTATACAAACCAGGGGGGCCTTGGCACAGAGACTTATTGGCAGCAGACCAAAACATCACAGGCAGTCATTGACTATGTCAAGGCACAGGGTTTCCGCTCAGTACGCATTCCGTGTGCATGGGTGGCCGGACATATCGCTGATAAGAAGACGATGAAAATCGATGAGGCATGGATGGCACGGGTGAAGGAAGTCGTTGACTACTGTATCCATGCCGGGCTCTATGTGGTGCTGAATGATCACTGGGACGGAGGATGGCTGGAGAATAACATCTCTGACACGGATGCCAATGGTATTGCAGAGAAGAAAAGTACTCTACACAGAATATGGACACAGATTGCCGAGACATTCAGAGACTATGATGAACACTTGCTCTTCGCAGGACTCAACGAGCCAAACGTGGATGATGGTGACGGGAGAAATGCAATCTTGGGAAGGCAGCAAACCAATCGCTTAGTGGAATACGAGCAAGTGTTCATCGATGCGGTTCGAGCCACAGGCGGAAACAATGCTCAGCGGGTGCTGGTGATCCAAGGACCCAGCACGGATATCGATAAGACCGTGAAGTATATGACCGACCTGCCTACAGATCCAGCCTCCGATCGCCTGGCCATCGAGGTACATTATTATAATCCGTGGCAGTTCTGGGGTATGACCAAGGATGAAAACTGGGGAAAGATGTTCTATTACTGGGGCAGCGGCAACCATCACACAGGCTCGCAGCATAATGCTACTTGGGGTGAGGAGAGTACGATGAGAGATCAACTGCAGAAGATGAAGACGAACTTCGTGGACAAGGGCTATCCCATCATCATTGGGGAGTTCGGTGCTAACTGGCGTGACCTCTCGAAACAGTCTGGGGAGAATCAGGAGAAACACAATGCCTCCATCAAAGCACATTATCGAGAACTGCATCGGCTCTGCAAGGAATTTGGCGGTATGGTGCCTTATATTTGGGACATCAATGACGTCAACCAGCACGGTACACAGGGCACCATGACCGTCATCAACCGCCGAGACCTCTCCATCTACAACCCCTATGCCATGGAGGGCATCCAAGAAATATACCCCGCCACCACGAATACGGGAGTACGGGGTATCAAATGGAATGCGGATCGTTCCGCCGTTTTCTATAGCCTCCAAGGTGTCAGGGTCGGTACCGATTTGCTCCGGCTTCCCCGCGGCATTTACGCGAAGGGTGGGAAGAAGGTAATCGTACAATAGTATTTACCCCACCTGACAGCCTGGCTTCACGTCTTTGGTAGTGGTCACCACACTGAGGCTCTCATCGAAGTCAACGGCTGAGAGGATCATGCCCTGACTCTCGATGCCCATCATCTTCCGCGGAGCGAAGTTGGCCACGAAGAGAATGCGCTTGCCGATCAGTTCCTCGGGATTTTCGTAGAAGGCTGCGATACCTGAACAGATCGTGCGATCAGTACCTGTTCCATCATCGATGGTGAACTGAAGGAGCTTCTTCGATTTCTTCACCTTCTGACAGTCTTTTACCAATCCCACACGGATGTCCAGCTTCTCGAAGTCCTCGAACGAGACGGTATCCTTAATGGGAGCCGCCTTATACTGAGCTGCTTCATTGGCCTTCTTCGTTGCTTCCAGCTTGTCGAGCTGTTTTTGGATGACGTCATCCTCGATCTTCTCGAAGAGCAGGGTTGGTTCATTTAACTGATGACCGGCCTTCAGCAGATCGGTACTGCCCAACTGATCCCACTCAAAAGTATCCAGATTGAGCAAATCACGCAACTTTTTACTTGAGAAAGGCAAGAAAGGCTCAAAGGCAATGGCGAGGTTGGCAGTCAGCTGCAGACAGATATTCAGGATGGTCTCACAGCGCTTAGGGTCAGTCTTCCATACTTTCCATGGCTCGCATTCCGTGATATAACGATTACCGATACGAGCAAGGTTCATGGCCTCGAACTGGGCATCGCGGAACTTGAACTGATCGAGCAGGGCTTCCACCTTCTGCTTTACGTCCTTGAACTCATCCAATGCCTGCTGATCCACTTCCTGCAGTTCGCCACAAGCTGGCACAATACCATTCCAGTATTTCTTTGTCAGCTGCAAGGCACGGTTGACGAAGTTGCCATAGACAGCCACGAGTTCGTTGTTATTACGATCTTGGAAATCCTTCCAGGTGAAGTTATTGTCTTTGGTCTCAGGCGCATTGGCTGTCAGTACATAGCGCAGCACATCTTGTTTGCCTGGCATATCAACCAGATATTCGTGCAACCAGACAGCCCAGTTCCTTGAGGTGGAGATCTTGTCATTCTCTAAGTTCAGGAACTCATTGGCGGGCACATTATCAGGCATGATAAACTTACCGTGTGCCTTCATCATCACGGGGAAGATAATGCAATGGAATACGATGTTGTCCTTGCCGATGAAATGCACCAGTCGGGTATCCTCATCCTGCCACCACTTCTCCCAGTTGCCCCATTTCTCAGGTTCCTTCTGACAGAGTTCAACGGTATTGCTGACATAGCCGATGGGGGCATCGAACCATACGTAGAGCACTTTTCCATCGGCACCCTCGATGGGCACGGGGATTCCCCAGTCAAGGTCACGTGTCATGGCACGTGGCTGAAGATCCATGTCTAACCATGACTTACATTGTCCGTACACGTTTGGGCGCCATTCCTTGTGCTCTTCCAGAATCCACTGCTTCAGCCATTCCTGATACTCGTTCAAGGGAAGATACCAGTTCTTGGTGTCTTTCAGTACTGGAGTGGAACCGGAGATGGTTGACTTGGGGTTGATGAGCTCAGTGGGAGAGAGGTCACGGCCGCACTTCTCACACTGGTCACCGTATGCGTTCTCGTTATGACAATGAGGGCACTCTCCTGTCACGTAGCGGTCGGCAAGAAACTGTTTGGCCTCCTCATCGTAAAGTTGGGTGGTGGTTTCCTCTACCAACTTTCCCTCATCATAAAGTTTCCGGAACCAGTCGGCTGCGAACTTGTGATGGGTTTCCGAGGTTGTCCTGCTGTAGATATCGAACGAGATGCCGAACTCCTCGAAGCTCTTCTTGATCATCTCATGGTAGCGATCTACCACGTCCTGTGGGGTGATGCCTTCCTTGCGGGCACGAATAGTGATGGGTACACCGTGTTCATCCGATCCACCGATGAAAAGCACCTCGCGCTTCTTCAGTCGCAGGTAGCGCACATAGATATCTGCTGGCACATACACACCGGCTAAATGACCGATATGCACACCGCCGTTAGCATACGGCAGTGCCGACGTCACCGTCGTTCTCTTATACTTCTTGTTCTCTTCCATTGAATGTATTTTTGTTTTGCCTGCAAAGGTACAAAAAAAAGGTAATAGTGAAAAGTGAAGAGTGAAAAAAATACTACCGCTGTGGTAAATGATACAAATTAGATATAATGCTCTACGGACTTTGGGACTTTAAGGACTTCATCCGTAAGATCTGAGCTTTCCGTGATCAGTTATCTTACGACTTTCTTGTTCCCTAAGATGTAGATTCCTTTGGCTACACTACCGTTCTGCAGTTTCCGTCCTTGTAAGTCGTACATCACATCGTTGCTGTTGATGAAGAACGGGGTGGTTTCCATATTCGTGGTGATACCCGACTCATTGTGCGAGCACTCAGGGATGTAGTCAATGGCGATGTTACCCGTGTTCCCTACCTTGATATAGGGGCACAACACCTCAAACGACTTGGTGCTTGAAGCGTAGCCTTCCAAAGAAGATGTCACCTCAAGCGTGCCTGGTTTGGTGAAAGTATAGCTGTCGAAGCTTGATTCTGGTGTGGAAATAATGATGTTGTCTATGCCGGCTCCACCTGGTTCATAATTGTATCTTCCATTACGGATATAGAAACCGTCACACGCTGCACTTTCCCCTTCAGGCAAGGTGTATGACCCTCTGCTTACCACTGACGAACTGCCTTTCTGTGTGACCACATAATCCACAGATCCATTTTGAACATCTACAGTCAGCGTGAAATGATACCACGTACTGTTATTCAGTGTCATCGTTTGGGCGGTTTCGTTCACAGTGAAGGATGTTGAGCTTTCTCCACGTCTAATAAAGAACAGGAAAGGGTTATGACCTGATTTGCTGGTCGTAAACCAGTCGTATCCCCAGTTATAGACCCATGATGCTTCATGACTCTGGCTCATGACAACGAAATCGGTGGTTTTTGATGCATTGTTAAAATACACATCGAAATCGATGTGATATAACTCTACGTCGGTATAGTCAACATCGAAGGTTATATAGTCGCCTCTGTCAGCACTCGATACAATGCCGATGCACTGTCCATCGCTATTTGTGTAGCTGGGTGAATAGATGCCACCATTCCCGTTCTTCCAATAGTCACTGGAGTTTGTACTGCCTTCAAACTCCTCGCTGTACAGCGTTTCTGCAGCTTTGCTTCCTACATTCGTTACCGTTCCGTCAAGGGCAATGAACTTGCCGGTCAGGGTAGGGGCTAAACCATTCGTGTTGTTGGCCATAATGCCTAAGACTGGCAGGAAGTAGTCATTATCATAGCTTTCCATCCCTGTAATCTCAAAGGAAGCATCATTGACAACAGGCACGTCAGAGACCTGCAGACAGAGCATCCCATCATCGACGATAAGACTCAAGTAGCTTGCAATGATAGTATTGCACACTAACTTCACCTTTGAGAGATCACCGTTCACGGTGGCGACATGTCCGATGGGGTAGATGCCGTTACCCAATGTCGTCCGCATCCTCAATTCTATCACCGGCGCGATATGTTCCGGTCCGTAGTCCTCCCATGCAGCAATTCCCACCTTGCTATCATCCACATTCAATATAGTGACGTTGAGCCAGTCGTGTTCGGTATCGTCCGATCCATTCACATCCAGCACCACACGCGATCCATAGTTCATGGTCAATGTCGAGATATCCACGCTGCTCACTGTCCCCATAGAGGCTCCTCCGATATTCAACGTAGCATCATACTCCATGGTTAGGCCATTGTTAAAATGACTGTCTGTGGTGTTCAGCACCGTATGGCGGTTCATCCATACATGACTGTTTTGCATCGTGCCGTTAAATTCCACGGTTCCACCCCAGATGTTGGTTTCACCCGTATGGGAATGAACAGTGTTGCCCATATTCAGGATGCCGTTTCCCTGCTTCACTAACCTCGTGCTGCCGCTCAGAGCTCCGTCTGATAGTGTGCAGGTGTAGGTAATCGTGGTGATGTTATTGTTATTGTCGTGCCCCTGTACCCAAGCTGGCACGTTGATGGTCAGAACGTCGGGTACACCGCCGCTTATGCTCAGTGAGGTGTTGGCATACTCGTTGTGCAGCAGGTGTTGTCCGTTATAGCTGTTGTCGATGGTGGTATTGTTCCCAATCACAATACGACCATTATTTGTCAATGGTGGTGGAGCCACGGTGATTCCTTCCATCTCGCCCAAGAAGAAACTTGGATTAGGAGGAAGATTGTAAACCTGCATCTGCGTACTCATTGCCTGACGATATTGATGGTCGTGCCAGAGGGTGTAGATAGGATATGTTGTAGGAGCAACTGTTGTATAAAGGCGCATGGTTGTCGGACTGGTTCGGAGAATAAACTCCTCACGCCAGTCACCAAGAATGTCACCTAAAAAGCAGGGATTGTTCTTTGTGCTATTGTTCAATAAAGAGCCATCAGCATTAAAGAGCCTCGTTCCTTTACCGTTGGTGCTTACGCGGTCGTATTTGATCACCGCCCCCGCATGATTATCTGCAGTACCTCCTGCTGGACTGTCAAGGATCTCATCCAGAAGATCACCGTCCCAATATAATCTGAAGTTCAGCCAAGAATAGTCAACCCACGGTTCCGCTTCATCGTGTGAAAAGAGCTCTTCTGCCTTGCCATTCACATTTCTTGAGAGACCCACGAGACCAGAACCCACTGATCGCCCTAAAGAACCTGGGATGTCATTGAAGAAGTTACCAGCCAAACAACGCCCATCGTCATGATCATCCATTTTCCCGTTGGTGTAAGTAACAGGTGAGGTGTATTTATAATAGATCTCACCTGTTGATGCATTCCTGTAGTTACTTCCCCAATTTGGATATTCCTCCAAACAGGCAAACATCTCCAAACCTTTGCGATAAGGATCGAAGTCACGTACATGCTGTGCATCTCCATGTCCATAGCCAGTGGTGTGAAGTCCTTTTCCATTGTCATCAATCACCATCGAACCATAGACGATCTCGTCGCGTCCGTCCTCATCGACATCAGCAACGATATAGTTATGGTAGCCCTGACCAAACCAGGGACTGTTCCTGTCGTTACAATCCCATCTCCATCGTTCTGTCAGTTTATGGTTTGCATCCACATCATATGCAATCATTTTATGACGGGTATAGATGCCACGTGCAAGGAAGATGCTGGGATTATGTCCGTCAAGATAGGGCGCACCGAAAAAATACTTGCTGTCGCGGTGTCCCAATATGCCTGTTTTCCCACCATTATATTGTGCTGAATACCACCACGCATCAGGAACATCTGTCTCACCGTGTTCCAAACGCTTTAGCGGATAATCCATCCATAGCTTATTGTTGTTACCGATAGGATAGGGTACACCAGTCCGACCGTTCAGATACAACAAGTATTCCGCACCGCTCCACGTATATGTGGCATTGGCAAAATGGGATATATCGTTACGGGTATCTTCATAAGGGTTGTCACCGATAACCTGTGTTCCTGTCTCAACGCCATTGTTCAGATAGTGTATGATCATACCGTTCGCTCCGCGAAGTAAGACCTCTGCCGCACCGTCCTTATCCCAGTCGAAAGCCAGCATATTCAGTTCAGTGGAGTTGCCGCTTACCATGTTCGGACCAACATCAATCCACCAAAGTAACGTTAGTTTGTTGTTGGCGTGGACATCCATTTTATAAGCTTCTATACGGTCATACGCCTTCGTAGCCTCTGTGGTACGCTGTAGATAGAAATCAGTTTCATCATAAACGCTTTTGCGTTTCAACAGGATGTCTAATTGTCCATCACCATCCAAATCAGCCATTTCAATATCATTTGGGATATACTGATCCGTCATGTCTGTCTGTCCGTCACGGGCATAAATGGGAGAGGGTAAGGTAAGGTCAATATACCCCGCACAACCACTTGAATTATCTGCGTAGCCCCATGGGGTAACACTTTTTGATGGGGATTGCTCTACACCATTTACGACAGCTCTAACCTTATATGTATTACTACTATTGGTAGCATAAGTATAATTCGAAACAGTTAATCCTTCGGCTATCTTCACGTCGTTACTATATACATTATAAGTGACATCGTAGTATTCTTCCGCTAACCTACGCCAACTAATATAGGTATTACCTCCGACTGCTACTGCAACCAGCCCGCGATCCAACTTGTCTGTTTTACGTTGTGCGCATGCTCCAACGGTCATAAGCGTCAGTCCCAATGCGAGTATAAGAATTCGTTTCATCGTTTTCGCTTTTAGTTACAAGGGTTACTTAGTCCTGTTAGTTTCCTTCAGGATTGTTCTTTCAGCATACAAAGATACGTTTTTCTACTGAAAGCGCCAAGAATATACAGGAAAAAGTTCTAAGGGGATTATATGTGTCTTTACTTGATACGGTTGATTGTTATCACTCGTGTTAACGAAATAAATACAATAAAAGGAAGATGAAGGTTACTTCATCCTCCCTTTACTGTCAGGAAATCACCATAATGACTATTTCACAACCATCTTCTTACCGTTTGTGATATACAGTCCCTTGACTGGCTTGTTAACGCGCTGTCCGTTTAGGTTGTACCACTTGACAGTTGAGTCGCTGCTTTGTTTAGAGATACTGTCATCAATGGCTGTGGCAATTCCATCGGAAGCAACAGTAACAGACTCTGAAGCCACGCTCAGACCACCCATCTCGTTGGCAGCACGGATGCTATATGATCCTTCCTCTGTAACTGTGAATGATGGTTCGGTGGTGAAACCAATGACGTTGCCGTCTTTGCAGACTGCCCATAGCAAGGCGTAGTCGCTGCCATCCCATGTCAGTGACATGCCATTTGCCGTGACGTTCGTCGGAACGGGAGCCTGCTCAGTGGCCAGTGTGGGCTGCCATTCTCCGAACATCTTCGTCATGTCGCTGTAGTCTGCCGCTTCCTCGGCGGTGAGTACGGGGTTGTTCTCATGTGTCTCGGCAAAGATTGTCTTACGATCGCTCAGGTCTATGGCATTACCGCTGGCACTCATCGAGTTATACTCTGCAAAGCGATTTGGCCATCCACCGCTCATCTCGTTCCAGCCTGCACGAGTGGGTTCAACATTCATCTTGGTGTCGATGAACACTGCCACGGGTGTTCCCTTGCCCCACGGGCGACCTAACGAATAGGTTCCATCAACACCGTTTTCGTCCCCGATGAAGGTACATCCCTTGAACACCCATCCGATATTGGCAGGTGTAGAAGGAACGGCAGCATAGCCACTTTTCAATTGGCGGAGCTCAACGTTCTTGAAGTAGGCATCACCCTTGCCACAGAGGTAGTCGGTACGTCCGCGCACAGCTCCGTCCTCGAAATAGAAAAGACCATTCTGGTTATTTGATGTCCATGTGTCTTGGTATCCATACAATAAGGTGTTCTTATAAATGGTCTTCGAACTCTTGTCGTGAATAGCGAGGTTACGTCCTAAGGCATCGTTAATACCGCTCTTGATGGTGATGTCCTGGAAGTAAGTGCCTGTGGCAGTACTCTCTAACTGGAGCACCGCACTGTTGCTGATCTCCTCGTACTTATGTACTTTTCCGAACTGGCCTGTAAACAGCATGTCTTCATCGTTAGTGATATCCTGTGTGATGACGGTCGCGTTTATATCCTCACCGATGAACGAGATGTTGGCAGCGGTGATGTAAGTGATGGGATCGGGCAGGTCACCTTCCCAGTATGTTTCGGTCTTGTCATTGTTCTGGTGGATATAGTGCTTCGTAGCGCCTGTAGGCAGCTTGTATTCACCCTTCTTCACGAAGATACGATAGCGAGTACTCTTGTCATCACGGCTGTTGGCAGCATCGATGGCGGCTTTCAGCTCGGCGGCAGTGCTCACCACAGCATCGTAATCACCCTTCGTGACAGTAGGACGCTGCATGGTAGTGAAGCTGAATGTCACTGCTTCGGCAGCATTCCCTGAACGGTCTGTAACGAATCCTGCTGGCATCATGAAGGTGTAGGTCTTGCTGTAGTCGAGGTCGTTATATCTGAAGCTTACTGAGCTACTGCTCCATTGTGGTGTCATACCAATGGCATCACCACCCTCTGGAGTGAGCGTTGACAGACCATCGGTGTTACCCTCTTGAATGCGCTCGTTGAATGAAATGGTGATCTTACCAGTTGCGCTTACTCCTGTGGTATTAGCAGCGGGAATGGTAGCTGTTACTATTGGAGCTTCCTCATCTGCCTCAACCACAGCCTCGCCAAGTACATAGACATTACCTATCTGACTCTCTGAATTGCTGGTATAGGTTAATCCTTCTTCTGATGTACCTTCGTTGAAAGAAAATTTGTCAGAGAGCAGTTCCTCGCCTGTTCCCATGATTCGGAGATATACTGTTTCCTTACCGATGACAGACTCGGGGAGTGTGAAGGATAGTGGTGTCAAAGTATTGGCGGTCATCGTCCAGGCTTCACCCAGGTCTTCAAAAGTGGTTCCGTCGATAGAGATGGCAGCCTTCCAGTTCTTGGTGGCTGCATTCTTCGCTGCCATATCAGCATAGAACGTAGCGGAGGTGAAGCCTACTGTAGAGAACTGATACTGCCAGGCAATCTTTGAGGTGTTATAACCGTTCTGGAACACACCGCTGAGCGTGGTTAGTACACCGCTGTTCGTGCGGTTACGAACAACTGGGACACTGTTGGTACCTGTGACAAGTGAGCCGTCGCTCTGCTTCACTACGGAGACCCTCGCATTGCGGTTGTTATCCCAGGTCACGTCGGCAGGGAATGGATAGGGGCCTGATGAGGCGTATTCAGCAGTCTTGCTGGCATCGAATACGGCAATGAAGTCCTGCACCTCGTAGTTAGCCACCAGTGTCATGTCGCCATTCACCGTCACCTCGCGCGTTGCAGTGGCATTGGCATTCTCATTCTCATCCGTCCATGAGAGGAATTTCAGAATCTTGCTTTCATTGGCCACAGCTTGAATTGTCGTTCCTGCCTCGTACTGTCCGTTATGGTTATTGGGACTCAGTGAGATACTGCCTAAGCCATCGCGCTCGGCATTGTTGGTCACCTGGGTACTGACGGTATATACCGGTACGGCCTCGAACACAGCTTTCATGGTCTTCTCGGCATCCATCGTGACGGTGGTTTCTGCATCAGTGCTTACTACTGCACCTGTGGCATCCTGCCACTCCACGAACCGATAACCGAAATTCTTGGTAGCCTTCAACGTCACCGTAGAACCTTCCTTATACTGTTCCAGATCAGGATTGCGGCTGACAGAGCCAGCCTCTGCTGATGGCAACACTTGAGTAGTCAATATGTATTTGGTTACTTGTGCTGCAGAGCCTACCAATTGGCCTTCGATGACAACATTAGAGATACCCATGGACTTTTCATTGTTCATCTTCAAGAATGAGAAGTTCACTTTAAGAGGATTATCTGCAGTGGCAGTGACATTTGTGACCTCATTTGAGAATCTTGCAATTGTGAGAGACTTACCGCTTCGGTTCACACCAGCATTGGTCACCAAGTCAACATGTGTCTCTCCAGCATCAACAGAAGCACCAATGTTTCCACCATCTGTTCCGTAGCGGGCAGCCTCGAAGCTGATTCTTGAGGGAACGAAAGTGAAACCGTCCTCTGGTGTAAGGGTCAGAGTGAGTGTATTATCTCTATTGGCTGTGTCAGCTGTCTGACTACCAGATTCGTTTGCGACCTTTGTCTGTGTAATGTTGGCTTCACCTGAAGCTCCTTGATAGTTTTGTGTTCCGCTGACAGTCAGCGCACTTCCTGCCGTCCATGTCTTTCCTGAGAAACCTGCACTTAACGCTTCCGGATTGAATACCACATCATTGCCTTGATTCAATCCACCCTTGTCAAGCGCATAGGTGATAGACCCTTCAATGTTCACGCCTGCGGCATCCTTTGCCTTTCCACTAATTACTACATCGCTAACTGCAATATACTTGCCGCTATCAAATGCATTGGTACTCCAAGGATAAATGCGCAACTTCACGCTTTCACCCTCTTCGAGCTGAATAACAGGCGAGGAACTCACTTCGTTCATCTCACCTGATGTCATACCCGTGGGTGAGTATATCGTAGTGCGTGTGGAGAAGTTGTCGGTGGAGTAGTAAATATGACAGTTTATGTTGTTAGTGGAGACGGCACCCACCTTCAGACCGATGTTGTTGACGTTAAGGATTGTTCCCTCTGGACAAGTTACACTGAATTCGATATAGCGGTTCGGGTCATCGTCCTCGCTCGCTGGCCATGAGCCGAGATTACTGCCGTTGTATACCTGCAGAGTATTGTTCTTATAACGGCTGCCACCTGCATTAATCGATACGTCTGCTGCCGTAACATTGCCCTCAACATCAGCAGTACCATCTGTATCAAGAGCCCATGTAACAGAGAAAGGATTACCTCCGCCAAGCTCAATGGCATTTGCTGTAAGTGGAACTTCTATTGAATTGTTGCCGGAATTTATGGTGATAGTAGCAGTGAATGTCCCTTCTGAAGTCATGGAAGCATGTGCATAGAATGATTTCACCACCACTCCACCAGCATATTCTATTTCTATTTCATCCTGCCATGATGATTTGTCTGTTGAGAGTTTTACACCGTTGTTGGCTGTAACAGTGACTGTTCCGTTTGTGGGATTAAGACCGAAACCATTCAAACTGAACTCTTTGATGCCTGACTGCCCAACATAGATGTCACCCATGTCGCCTATCTCGGGTGAAACACTTAGGTCGGTTGGTATCACGAGGTTGTCTGCAAGGATCCCTTGATCCTTCATAAGCTGTGCACAAAGACGTGCCACAAGTACGGCACCGGCTGTGCGGAAGTGTGTGCCGTCGGGTTTTGTTACACCGTTCTCGGTTTTCTCCGACTGGAGTTCAGCCTCGCAACGTTCAGAACCATAATCATTGAAGAGTTGCTCTGTAGCACTTGTCAGGTCTACATATTTCACACCCTCGGCATCAGCAAGTTGTTTCATCTGATAGGCATAGTCCATAGTATGGTCATCGGAAGAGAGTCTTAATCCGGTTTGGAGCTCACCATTAACGATGGCATCATAGCTGTCGCCAAGGTCATGACGACCCGAACGGCGAATCTTACCATTTGTGAACCAGAAACGGCAAGCTGGTCCCACGAGGATAGGTGTGGCATTCTTTGCCTTCACCTCATCGATGATGTTCTTCAGGAAAGACTTATAGGTTGTAGAAGGATTGGTACCGCGACTGTCCATGGCAGAAGCTGTTGCCGTTTCGCCCTTCAAGACATAATAGTTATATAGATCGTCATGATCTACACCATTGAACATCTCATCGTTGTGGGCAAACTGGATGAGTACGTAGTCACCGGCCTCCACGTTGTCTTTGGCATTCTGCCACAGTTCATTGTAACCACCACGAGAGTCGCGCCCTCCCTTGGCATAGTTGACGCTCGTCCATCCGTTGGTGAGGAAGTTACCGAAGTACATTCCCCAACCACGTGTGATTGTGGTATTTTCATCGTAAAAAGCCATGGTGGAGTCACCTATCGTATGCACCTTTTTGTTGGTAGCTTCACCGCTACCATTTGAAATAACGGGAAGGGTAACTTTCACATATTTATAATAGGAACCGTCGCCAATGACAATCTGGATGGCTTCCGAAGTGTTGTCAATGGTACAGGAAACCTTTGATGTCCCACTGCCAGTATAGTCGGTCTTGCCGTCGATGGTCGTCGTAGATATTGAGAACGAACCATGACTTTCTGTTTCCACAATTGCACCCTCACATGAAGGGATGGTGAAAACAGTACCGCTGTTTGTCTGTGTACAGTCAGTATTACTACTATTGTTGAACTTACCAGGATTGGTATCGATGGTCATTGCCACGTCAATGGTCTTTCCGCCTATGGTGGCCTGAGTTACCCAAGGATGGCCGTTGGTGTTCTGCCATTGCACTATAGGAGCACCGTTGTTGCGTTGGAAATCAAAATTCAATGTGATAGCTTCCGTGCGATTAGCCAGAGAAACTTCGTTGGTTGTAAATACAGGAGTAAGTGTTATGTCTGCATCGGGAACAGTATATCCTGTACCAGGGGCATAGGTCGTCTCACCATTGCTCCAGCCAGTCAGTGTCTTACCCTCCACAAACATAGTATAGTTCTTGGGAAGTGTAATCGTGGATCCTACCTCTGCCTTGACTGAGGCAGGAACCATGCCAGTAGCATCACCCAAAACAAACGACACCGTAGCCTCGTTGATAAGATCTACTGGGTTTACTGCCTCAATTGCAATGTATGGAGTATAATTAGCGCATTTAATGGTAAGTGTAGTCGCTTCACCTTTATAATATGCTACTCCTACGTTCTCTGTTGCTTGAGATTTGTTCCAACAGGCAGCAGCAACGGTAAAAGTGGTTTTATTGTCTTGAGCATCCGTAATGCTGGCATCATGACTGCCATACTGACAACCTCCTAAGGTTACCTTGACAGGACCATCAACCTTTACTGTAGCCGTCAGGTTTGTCCAGCCATGCTGATAACCGTTGTAGTCGGATGCAGTGAAGTTGATGTTTGCGTTTTCGGCATTGGCCTCCACTACGTTGGGGGTGCCATCGCTGGCAATATTAACACCAAAGGATGTTTTTACGGTTACCTCACTGGTCATTAGAGTATTGTCTGTAAGATTAAGGACGATGTCCCTGAAAACAGTCTCTGCAGCGGTCTTGTCCTGAACAACCTTTATGGAATACAAGTAGGGAGAACTTGTCGATATGATCTCCACATACCCCTGATTAACATCGTAACTGGTAGCGGTATAATTTGTTTCTTGAGAAGTATAAACGGTACCGCCAATGCTGATATTGATAAAATTGTAAGGGTGAGCCACGACTGTTACAACATCATTGGTTGATACAACAGGAACCTGCAGCTTTGTACCAGCATTAAATGCGACATTGTCACCATTGGCTTTAAGCTTTCCGCTGGTGGCATCCACATACATGTTGATGCCGTCCACAGTAGAAGCCACATTACCAGTGGTATTCTCAATGTTAACAGAAGACAATGTTGCTGGAGAACTGTTCTTCCAGTCCCACTCTGCCGTCACTGTCTCTGCCCATGCACCCATAACAGCCGTTATGAGACAGGCTAAGATTAATGTGATTCTTTGTTTCATATGTTCTCTTTGTTTTAGAATATTAGTAGTTTCGTAGTTCCCTGGTCCAAGAAAAAGTGCTGTCTCTTTCAGCACGATGGGTATCGAACGGTGTAAGTCATACACCTTAGTAGTGGTTACGGGTGCAAAGATAAACAATTATCAGGGATTATACAAGAGAAAAGGAAGTTTTTTCTCTTGTATATCCAATCTTTGTAGATGTAACTCTATTTCGTAACGGGCTACATAATAGAATTAGAAATAGGATTGCTTCTATACCCCTCGTTCAGCCCAATCTCCTCTATCCAAGTTTCTATAACCAATGGCTTCGGCAATGTGCTGTGACAACACTTTTTCTGAGTTATCCAAGTCTGCAATAGTTCTTGCTACTTTTAATATTCTACCATAGGCACGTGCAGAGAGTTTTAGCCGTTCCATTGCCATACGGAGCATGTCGAGTGAGGCGGCATCGGGCTCTGCGAACTCATGGAGCAAGCGTTCCGTCATCATGGCATTGCAGTGGATGCCCTTGAAAGGTTTGAAGCGTTCTTCTTGGATCTTTCGAGCAGCGATGACGCGCTTACGAATTATCTCACTCGTTTCGCCGGGTCGCATCTGTGACAATTCAGAAAAAGGTACAGCTTGTATTTCGCAATGGATATCGATACGGTCGAGTAGCGGTCCACTGATCTTGTTCATATACCGTTGAATCTGTCCTGGCGTACACACGCAGTTGTGGGTGGGATCTCCGTAATAACCACAAGGGCAAGGGTTCATCGAGGCGACGAACATGAAAGAACAAGGATATTCGAGTGTATATTTGGCGCGACTGATGGTGATGCGTCGATCCTCAAGAGGCTGACGCAACACTTCAAGAGTCGTCTTGTTAAACTCTGGTAGCTCGTCAAGGAAGAGGACACCGTTATGTGCCAGGGAGATCTCCCCAGGCTGCGGGTTCACCCCTCCACCTACTAGCGCTACTTGTGAGATGGTGTGATGCGGACTACGGAACGGCCGTTGGGAGATCAGACTGACATCTCGTCCTAACTTTCCTGCGACAGAGTGTATCTGCGTTGTCTCCAAGCTCTCCGCTAAGGACAAGGGAGGTAGGATACTGGGCAGTCGTTTGGCCATCATCGACTTTCCACTTCCAGGAGGTCCGATCATAATGAGGTTATGTCCACCAGCTGCCGCCACCTCTAAGGCACGCTTCACGTTCTCCTGTCCCCGCACATCAGCGAAGTCAAGGTCATAATGACTCTGATGCTCGTAGAACTCCCGTCGGGTATCAATGACGGTAGGTTCAAACAACTGCTGTCCATTGAAGAAGTTAATCACATCCAACAGACTCTCCATGCCATAAACCGAAATATTGTTCACAACAGCCGCCTCACAGATATTCTGTTTGGGGACGATGAGTCCTTTGAAATGCTCTGCTCGTGCACGAATAGCAATAGGCAGGGCACCACGAATGGGTTGCAGACACCCGTCAAGTCCTAACTCACCCACCAGCATATACTCCTGCAGATGACTGCTTTCCACCTTGTTATTGGCAGCAAGGATGGCGATGGCTAAAGGCAGATCGTAGCTGCTCCCCTCCTTCCTGAGATCAGCGGGAGCCATATTCACGGTGATATCGGCTACGGGGAATTTAAAACCAGTGTTCTGGCATGCGGCGGCAATGCGGTCGCGACTCTCTTTTACAGCACTGTCGGGAAGTCCTGTCAGATGATAGAGCACACCTCTTGTCATACTGACCTCCACGGTAACGGTGGTCACGTCTAATCCATTAACAGCCGCACAGAATGTTTTTACCAGCATATTAGATTTTGATTAATAATGGGGTTAGGTTAACAACGGGCAGGTTATTTCAAGAGTTTTTCCAGTCGTTCCCGCATATCGTTGGGATTCAGTCCTCGTGCAATGATTCTCCCGCTAGTATCTATGATCATATTGTCGGGTACCGACATCATTCCCAGCTTTGTAAGCAGTGGACTCTCCAACATCTGCTCGTCGCAGATTGTTGACCATCCCACGGAGTCGTGTTTGAGGTAGTTGCGGCAATCGCGCTTGCTGGCATCGATACAGATTCCCACTACCCCAAGTTTACTACCGTTCTCCTCGCGGAGCGATCTCAAACGGCGCTGAATATCCTGACTCTCGTAGTTCCAGGTTGACCACACATGGATGACCGACACCTTACCACGCAGATCAGCATTCGTCACTGTCCGTCCATTGATATCCACCGCTGAGAAAGAAGGCATCGGTGCGTTCACCTGTGCAGTCTTCAGAACAGATACATCTTTCATCAATCGGTTCAGCTCTCCGTTTTTGGGTTGCGCTTTCACTAACGTCTCCAGCAACTCGGACGCTTTCGTCAGATCGGGATTGACACCCTGCATGAAATACCTTTTTAAAAGAAAGACGCCTACGGGTGATTCCGCATTATCCCGAATGAACAACGATGCCTTGGTGACAGTCTCAGGAGGTGAGGCATTCACCACGGCCTGACGGAAGCGGGTCATCAGCTCGTTGGCAGCCGTCCCCTCCACCGACATCTCTTTCAAGTGGGTGACATCACCCTTGACATGAGCTGTCTTACCAGACTCGGCGAAGATGGGCTGTTCAGAGAAATTGGGGAACACCAGCATCAGTGTTCCTGAATGCTCACAAGGGATCTGATAGCTGAAACGTCCGCCATCAGTATGGATGGTATCGACACCGTTGACGAGTCCGTCGGTGCTATATACATAGAACTCACCCCGGTTCAGGTTGAGGAAGCGGCCTTCGATCTTAAACTGACCGCTAGGTGCTCCACACGAAACCAGAGCCAGGGTGAGCAGGATATAGCAGTATCGCTTCATTGAATGGAATGCGATTATTTGCTGACGTTAAGAAGCTCCAGGTCGTTGGCAGCATAAGTTGCCAGACTCGGATCGAGGTTCAGAGCCTCTTTCAGGAAGCTGGAAGCAATGTTTGTCCTTCCCTGACGGGCTGCGGTGAGAGCCTGCAGGTAGCTGGTCATTGCGTCCTTGTTCTTCACACCCTGAAGGATCACCTCTGCGGTAGCGTAGTTCTTGTTCAAGAGCTCTGCCAGTCCGGCAAGGTTGCTCTCAGCGTTTGCCAAATTCTTGGCGGCCTCAGCATAGTTACCCTTGGCGATGTTCAAGGCACCCAGCACATTGTTCAGTCCATTGGCATTGGTGGCCTTGGCGATATAGGTCTCAGCACTTGCCACATTACCCTCCTGCAGAGCCATCATACCCAAGTTGGCATTGGCCTCGGGAGCATTGCCCAGCACGTTGAACACCTTATTAATATAATCCTTAGCGGTATCGTTGTTACCCTTGTTGAATTCCAGTGCTGCGATGTTGTTCAGAGCACGGTAGTCAGCGGGATACAACTTGGCTGCCGTCTTGTAGATAGCCTCCTGCTTGTCAGCATCGTTGGTCAGGGTGGCAGCATAGAGAAGCTCGTCAACACTGAGTTGTGCGGGGTCAGCCACATACTGCTCCTGAATCTGCTCATCACTACGACCGATGGTCTCATAGTTGATGATCATACGAGAGCGGCGGAGTTCTGGCAGAATACCGTCAGCCAGTTCACGATAACCAGCAGACATATTACGGATCTGCTGTTCACGCTCCTGGGGATCCTTGTACATAGAGAGCACGCGCAAGATCACGTCCTTGTCCTGGATGTTGCTGGCCTGTACCAACTGCTGGAAACCGTCCCAGTCCTCAGCGGTATATTTGGCATTGATATCCGTATTCACCTTTGTCTTCTTCAGCTGCTCCTTCACATACTGCTCAGCCGTATTCTGACGCTTGCTGGCCAGTTTGTCGTTGAAGTCGTATGCACCCTCAGGAGAAGCGAATCCCAGTACGTCAATATCTTTGATCGCCAGGGTCTCACGTTCGCGGTTGATCTTCTTCAGCATCTCCACGAATTCCGTGATGGAGTTGGTCTTCAGCTCACTCTTGCGCAGGTTAGCCTGGTTCACCAAGAACTTGATCTGTGCCTCCTGCTTGTGGGCGTTGATACGCTGGAAGGTATCGGGGGCGATGCAGGCACCTGTTGAGGTGAGCAGGTTGCGATACAGCTCGGAAGTGGCGATGACACCCTCTGCCACCTTCACGGCGGGAACGCTCACGCTCTTCTTTCCAACTTTTGCATCAAATGTCAGATAGAGATCACTCTTCTGCATGGGAGAAGTATAGGTAAAGCTGTTCTTCATCGTGTAGTTTCCACCCACCTTGTAAGAGATCGTCTGGTCGTTGCCCTGTACTTTCTCTCCCTGGAAGGTGGCACCCTGTCCCTGAATCACGTCACCGTTACTGCAACGGATCTCAGGAATGACGGTAACGACAGCCTTCTTCTTCAGGTACTTCTCAGGGAACTTGCCGTTGATGGTGACGGGCACCTTGCCAGCCTCTGTCTCCATCGGATTCGGCACTACGTTGAAATTGTCGGCAGAAAGGGCACCAAGCTTAGAGGAGCATGATGTCATCAGGATCATGCCGACTGCTGAAATAAAAGATTTAAAGGTGCCGCGAGCGGGACTCGAACCCGCACAGCCATCACTGGCCAAGGGATTTTAAGTCCCTCGTGTCTACCAATTCCACCATTGCGGCAGTTGCTTTACAGCAACAATCAGAGCGGAAAACGGGACTCGGACCCGCGACCCCAACCTTGGCAAGGTTGTGCTCTACCAACTGAGCTATTTCCGCCTGTCGATTAGTTTAAAACGGTGCAAAGATAATGGGATTTCTCCGAACAGCCAAAATTATTTGCACATTTTAATACATACAACTAATTATTTACGGATAAAACACCGTTCGGTCCTGTTGTGGAAGCGTGGAAACGTGCAAGCTTCTTCCCTTCGCCGCCATCGGTCACGATCCCTCCGTTGTTCAAGTTGTAGGTCCTGCCACATTTGCCGCAAGTCGCCCTCCCATCGGTAGAAACAGACAGAAGGTATCGCGGTCTGCCGTCGTTTTCGTAGCAGTTGATACATTGTGCGTCATAGGCGAAAAACTCCGCGGGGGTTGTCAGCAGACCGAAGCCCACGATGATTCCGCTCTCGTTGTTACACCCCAGGACAGGAAGCCGCTGTTGTTCCACCGACGTCATCGCCTGTCGGCTGCTCTGACCTTGGTTATTGGAGAACATAAAGTATGTGCCGGAGATGGAGATGCGGCAGAAGATACCTGGTGCCATGGCATTCATCGCACTCGACAAGGTAGGGTCCAGATGCAGACTGTTGTCATACACCAGACGGGCACGGTGTGAGGAGTACTCAAAATCCGACTTCTCACAAGAACAGAGCATGCCCACCGACAAGAGCAGTACGAGACAGCAGGACACCCATGCTTCTTTGATACGAGCGACACCCATGATCATCAAGAAGAATTAGCGGTTCAACAGTTTCTGCTCAGCCTGTTCCATCCGTTCGAAATGGAACTCGTTGAAGGTCTGCTCCATCAACGTAGTGATCTGTTCATTGCACAGGTTCCCGATGCTTCCCTCATGGGTATGATGGATCTGTCGGTTGGCCTTGAACGTGCCCGCCTCGATGTCGAGTCCCACCTTCTTGTAAGCATCACGGAAAGGCATGCCACTGGCGGCCAGCCGGTTCACCTCCTCCACAGAGAACATCGGGTCGTACATCGGGTTGTCGAGGATATGTTCGTTCACCTCCATCTTATTAATAATGTAGGCAGCCATCTGCAGACAGTCCTTCAATTCGTCGAAGGCAGGCAGGAACACCTCCTTGATCATCTGCATGTCGCGGAAATAGCCCACGGGCAGGTTGTTCATCATCAGCATGATCTGCTGCGGCAGTCCCTGTATCTTATTACATCTCGCACGGATCAGTTCGAAGACATCCGGGTTCTTCTTATGGGGCATGATACTGCTTCCCGTCGTACACTCCTTGGGGAGCTTGACGAACGAGAAGTTCTGCGAATTGAACAGACAGGCATCGAAGGCCATCTTCGCCACACTACCGGCAATGGTCGCCAGGGCAAAGGCCACGTTGCGTTCCATCTTACCACGTCCCATCTGCGCATACACCACGTTATAGTCCATCGTATCGAAGCCCAGCAGCTCTGTGGTCATCGTACGGTTCAGCGGGAACGAGCTGCCATAACCGGCGGCAGAGCCCAGAGGGTTACGGTTGGTCATGCGGTAGGCAGCCTGCAGGAACAGCAGGTCATCCGCCAGACTCTCCGCATAGGCACCGAACCACAGGCCGAAGGAAGAGGGCATGGCAATCTGCAGGTGAGTATATCCGGGCATCAGCACCTCTTGATATTGGTTACTCTTCCGGATCAGTTCATCGAAAAGAATCTTCACGTGGTCGGCAATGTCTTTCAGCTCATGACGGGTGAAGAGCTTCAGATCGACAAGCACCTGGTCATTGCGTGAACGACCACTGTGGATCTTCTTACCCATGTCACCCAGCTCACGGGTGAGCATCAGCTCCACCTGCGAGTGCACATCTTCCACACCGTCTTCGATCACGAACTCACCGCGCTCACATTGTGCATAGATCGCTCTCAGCGCCTGCAGCAGCTGGGGCAGTTCGTCCTTACCGAGGAGTCCGATGCTCTCCAGCATGGTGATATGAGCCATACTACCCAGCACGTCGTATTTAGCCAGATACAAATCCATCTCACGGTCACGTCCCACGGTGAACCGCTCTATCTCCTGGTTCACCTCGAAATTCTTTTCCCAAAGTTTATTTGCCATTGTGTCTTAGGTCGTTGTTGATGAAAAACGCATATCTTAGGGTTCTGCCTGCAGCTGGTCGTAGGGGATGCCGGCGAGGGCATCGGCCAATTTCTCCACAGCGTCCTGCAGCGGACCCGCCACCATTCCCTTCAGGAAGAAGGGGACATCGGCATCGATCGTCAGGCGCATCTTCGAACTACCCTCGTCAACGGGCAGCACCTGGATCCATAGGTTCATGGGCACCGGACTCTTCACCGTCTCGAACTTCACGCATTTCGGCTCCTCCCGTTCGATGATGTGCATGGCCACCTCTCCTACAGGCGAGGAGACACTAATTGCATCGGCAGTGAACGACATCTTGTCCATATCGTGCGAAGGAATTCTGTCGCGCACCTTCTCCAGATGCGAGAGGTCACTCACGCTGCGATACACCAGATCTTGTGTGAAGGGAATCATCTTCACAGAACTTTCAAACTTTGCCATTGTCTTATTCTTTATTCCAGTTAGCAGGGTCTTTACGCCATTCCTTCAGCAGGGCCACATCCTTCTCGGCGATGTAACCTGTGGCTTGTGCCTCACTCACCACATGCTCATAGTCAGAGATCGTCAGAAGCTCCACACCAGCCTCGCGGAACGCCTCTTCAGCAACGGGGAAGCCGTAGGTATAGCTGGCTACCATGCCCACCACCTCGAAGCCGGCACGCCGCAGGGCATCGACGGCCTTCAGGGAAGAGCCACCTGTGGAGATCAGATCCTCCACCACGATCACCTTGGCACCTTCGGGCAGCTCTCCTTCAATCTGGTTACCCATACCATGATCTTTTGGTTTGGGTCTTACATAGACGTAGGGAAGGTTCAGCTCATCGGCCACCAGGGCACCCTGGGCGATAGCTCCCGTGGCCACACCTGCCACGGCCTCAGCCTGCGGGAAATGCTCCAAGACCATGTGAGTAAGGGCAAGTTTCACCATCGTGCGCAGCTCTGGGAACGAAAGGGTCTTACGGTTGTCGGTGTAGATGGGTGACTTCCATCCACTGGCCCACGTAAAGGGCTCGTTGGGTTGCAGCTTCACGGCTTTCACCTCTAACAGCTTTCTTGCGAATGCTTTTTTCAATGTATCCATATTCATATTTCTATTTGTGTGTGCAAAGTTACGAAAAAACGAGAGAAATGCAAAAGGAAACAGCATTTACTTTTTCATTTCCGAGTGCCAAGTAAGTTCGGCGAAGACAAAGTTACGAAAAAAGCTTGTAAAAGCGAAACGATTTTGGAAGATTAACGCAATTCGGCCTGAAATAAAGGCAGAGCGTGGAAGAATGAAGAATTTCAACTTGGGTCAAATAGCAAATTGGGGAGGATTGGTGAAGGAGTTAGGTTGCCAAATCGTAACCCGTTCTTATTCCGCAAACTGCTACATTTTGCATAGCGATGGATGCCAAAAGAAATAGTAGTTTTGCAGCCAAAATTAAAAAAGGAGTAAGAAACATGAGAAGTACTTTTAACATTCTGTTCTATGTGAACAAGAGTAAGGAGAAGAATGGTGTGGTGCCTGTGATGGGCAGGGTTACGATTAACGGCACCCAAAGCCAGTTCAGTTGTAAGAAGACGATCCCGCTTGACATGTGGGATGTAAAGGGCAATTGCGCTAAAGGTCGCAGCAACATGTGGGATGTAAAGGGCAATTGCGCTAAAGGTCGCAGCAAGGAGGCATTGCAGATTAACCGCGAACTGGATAACATCAAGGCGCAGATCATCAAGCACTATCAGCACCTGTCAGACCGCGAGGCTTTTGTGACGGCTGAGATGGTGCGCAACTCTTATCAGGGATTTGGCAGCGAGTACGAAACGTTGTTGAGTGCTTTTGACAAGGATATTGCAAACCAGAAGAAACGTGTGGGCAAGGACAGAGCGGCAAGCACACTCTGGGCTATGGAACGTTCGCGGAAGGATGTGGCAGAGTTCATCCAGTCGCACTATCGTCGCACGGATATGTCGATGTTGGAATTGACACCAGAGTTCATCAAGGACTTCGCTGCCTACCTAAGCACTGACCGAGGACTTGCCAATGGAACTATCTGGCAGCGTTGTATGTGGTTGAAAGGTGTTGTATTGAGAGCGCATTACAACGGAAAGATTCCCCGTAACCCATTCGCACAGTTCCACATCAGCCCAAACTGCAAGGAGAGGGAGTTCCTGACCGAAGAAGAACTAAAGGCTGTCGTAACACATGAGTTCGAGGATGCCAATCTCGCCTTCGTCCGTGATAT
>CACXMM010000031.1 GCA_902768785.1 uncultured Prevotellaceae bacterium | reverse complement strand
GGTTGGCTCATAAGTGAACCAGATACCTGTTCTTGTCTTTGCACCGTCCTTTACTATGATCCAGTAACCTGGCAGTAAAGACACGTCAAGGTTCTTCATCCGCTTGTAGTCATCGTCATCATCGCTGCAACTTGTGAAGGTGCAGGTCATGAATAGCGCAGCAAATAAAAACAATACCTTTTTCATATTCTTCTATTTTAGTTGGACTTTTCTTTATAAATGCAGAAATTATGAAATATTGCATCGTTGTTAAATAAAGAATGTTAAAACTCCAAATTGTCCTTTCCTATTATCTAATTACCACTTTCTCTGTTAGCTCTTCCTTATCTACGATGGCCTTGACAACATACAAGCCTTTGGGCCACCCCAAGGTGGATACAGAAGTAGAGCGGTTCATTGACGTACGGGTGGTCATTAATTCACCTGTAGTGACATGTTTTCATCATAATGAAATGTATAACCAGCATTCTCAACTTTAATTCCTTTGTAATACTGTTCGAAAGTTTCATTTTTGCCATCCAGACGAATAGACTTGTTTTTAACAAAGTGATTATTATCTTTTACTTTAATTATTTCCCGAAAAAACATGTCTGAAGAATGAATGTGTCCGTATTCATTATCATTTAAAGAGAATGAAACAGATTTTATAATCCCTTTCTTATCATATTTAATGACAGTCTTTTCTGGAGTGCTTGCGTTGACAAATACGGATATTATCAAGCCCACAAAACAGCAGAATACTTTTATTGATTGTTTCATGATTGTAGATATTTAAGTTAGTATAATCACACATAATTCCTCCTTCATTAGCCCCTAATTGTTTTACAGATGAATCCACCCATAGAAATACCAATATCCTTCGATGAGTCGGATCTGGTAGTCACCAGAGAGGGTCGTTGGTAATGAGACGGAGGGAGTGTAGGCGGCAACAAAGGTGGTAAAGACCACGGAGCCACTGCCGTCAAGAATCTCTAATGTCGCATCGAACGGCACATATTGAGTATATAAGGTGTGCCCATCGATAAAAACTTGAGGAGGCTGCATTGGCGAACGGGGATGGTCTCCAGAAGCCACAGTAGGATCGTACTTGCCTGTTTGCATAGGAACGACCCCCTAGTTTACAGATGCTTGTACACAAATGGCTGATCCAGCCCAAATAAACACAAGTAAAAATAAAAATCTTCTCATAACTTATACCTTTCTTTTTTATTTCAGCACAAAGATAGATTATACTGTGATATCTTGCAAAGAAAGGCAAGTAAAATAGTATACCAAAAATACACAGGTGCATTATCTTGTTGTAAATCAGTTTAATACAAAAGGATTTTTTTTACACTGCTTTTACACTATTCCATAAATATCCGTCAGATTAGTCTTCAGAGAGGAGGCGGTATCTTCCCCGAAAAGCTTCTTGTTTGCCTTCGCCTTGATGTTGGTGGCATTCTGTGGACTAATGTTCATAAGCAGGTTGATTTCATTGTTGTCAAAATCCGATAACAATAAAATGCACATCCTCAGTTCTTGGGGGGAAAGGACTTCTTCCCTGCCAATCGTAGTAAAGGCTGTTGGGGCGAGATGGGCAAACTGCACAAATAACTTTTTCCAGACACCTTCTTCGGGTACAACAGTTCCAGTAGTTTTTCTTGAAAGTCTGATCTTCAACAACTTGATGATTCCTGAGTCTCTGAATTTTGAAAGTTGACTATATGCGTTGAGATCAGAGAGCATGTTTCGGTAGGTAAAGATTTTTTTGTTGAGTGCTGAAATCTCACATTCCTTGTCTGAAATAATACTCTCATCCTTATTCTTCAACTTTGATAATTCATCCATTACCTTATTGTGTTCCCGTTTCGACTCATTATATAATTTGGATATCTCATGGATACGAATCGTCTTCTCTCTCTGAGACCTGCGGTAATGGAGTAGTGTGTACAGGAATATAGACAAAAGGAAACTGACGATAATCAATGTAAGCCATTTTATACGTTCTGCATAGCGTGACTGGCGTTCCGCCTCATCATGAAAACGCTGGTAATTGTACAGGGACGTCATTTGATGAATAGTCTCAATACGCTTGGAGTCATTATCAGAGTCAAGGGCAGCTTCGTATAGTTTGGCATATTTAGCAATGGAATCGGCAATGTTTCTGTTCTGATAAACAGTGAGGAGTCCCCTGTAAGCATCTGATTTGTATGTATCATAGGGAAGCAGTTCTCTTATAAAAAACTCTGCCGAATCTATTTGATGGTTGGCTAAATAATACTGGAAGATAGAATAATAGTACATAACCCTTCCGCTATTTGGGGATAGTTGCCCCTTTTCATCAAAAAAGCCTGACTTGTTGACAAAAATATTGATACGTTTACGAGCTTCTTTTAAATTACCCTGTTTAATGAGATTGTCAATAAAGACGGAACTGCCGTAAACTCTTACAGCATGTAAGGTATCACCTCTTTCCAAATATAATTGATAGGCATGCTCCAATACGCTCATCATTGCGGAAGAGTCGCCTAACAAGAAATAAGGCTTTACCATCAGTTCATAGTTTCTTATATATAATAAGGAGTCTTTGGCCATCAGGGAGTATTTCTGACAGTTCTTATTAGCCGTGATCTCATCCTCGGGAAGGTTCTGCTTGTGGAAGATTTCTGCCATCTGTCCGTAAACACTGGTGAGGACTCTGTAGTTACAGTCATGGGAAAGGGTGTCAGCCTGATCCACCGCATCCTGATAGCACTGCAAGGCCATGGGAGCCTCACCCATGTCGCGGTAGGCACAGCCGAGGAGGTAGTGGGCACGCATCTGCTCGTTGGCAGAGCCATGGCGGTCGTAGTAATCGACAACCTCCTTGAGGATGCTGTCGGTGGTCATATCCACGTAGGCCTTGTTCATGGCATCAGCCAGAAGCAGTTCGTAGTACATGCGGTCGGCCTTGGATGCCGTCTGGATGGAGTCTTTGTATTGGGTGAGCAGGCTTAGGGCACTGTCGGGATTGACGGCACAGAGACTGTCGGCTGCCACCAACGTCGTGGGGTAGCGGCGGTCGGTGCAGGCAAAGAGCGCAAGCACCGATAAGAGGGTAAGAAATATTGCCTTTCTCATCTTCAATTAGGGATTAGGGCATGTCATCCGGCTCCCACAGATGTTTGTCCATATCGACATGGCCGTTAGATTTAAATGTCACCCCCTCCTCCTCCAAGAGCGTGCGCTGACGGCTCCATCCGGGAGCGGTACGTCCGACGATGTTCACCACACGATGACAAGGCAGCAACGAGGCACCTGGTGTATAGCGCAGGGTACGTCCCACCATTCTCGAATGACTGGGCCATCCCGCCAAGGTGGCGATGATGCCATACGTCGTGACCCGTCCACGAGGAATCTGCGCCACGATGTTCAGCACATCATCACGGAAAGTCCTCGCCTGCTCGGCAGTCATCCGATCGGGGTAGTCTTTCATCTCTTTAGGGTGTGTCTTGTTGGGAGTACTCCTCCACTGTTGACAGCAGACGGGCATTCAGCTCACGACTGTCCGTGAGGAGGTTCCAGATCCCATCTTCCGAGAGGACGCCCCGTTTCAGGTCTTGAGGAAGACGGCCAGCCTCATCATCGGCATAGTCGTTTTTCCACTCCTCACTGCCATAATAAGCACTCAGCTCCTGGATAGCCTGTCGTGCAGCTACATAGTTGTCGAGAGCTGCTGATAGCTGCATCACGGCCTGCGAGGCCCTGTCAAGATGCTGCTCCATGGTTTTGATTCTTTCCAATTGATCCATATCTGTGTTTTATCAAGACGTTGTGTTCATCCAATAGCTCCGTTCCTCTTCCGTCATCTGTTCAATGGCATAGCGCAAAGAGGTGCGTGCCATCTCATGCACATGCTGTCGAAGGAAGTCACGAAGCAGATCCATGCTCACCCGCTTGCCCACTTCCCGAAGCATCCACCCCACGGCCTTATGCATCAGGTCGTGGGGATGATGCAGGTGGATCTCAGCATAGCGGAGACACCAGGAGGGGTCGCCCATCTGTGTGGTTTTCCAGGTACATACCATACTCATCCGCTGGCGCCAGAGGTTCTCACTGTAGGCAAGACCATCAACGAGGGTCTGCTTGTCACCCAGATGGGTGGGAAGCATCAGCCAATGACCTAAGATCTTAGGTGCTGACATATCCACAAGATCCCAATTGTTGGCTTGTTCGGCATGGTTCAGGTAGAGACTCATGATCTCATCACGTCCCTGGATGGCACGCTCATCATTGATCCATCTTTTCCCTGTCAGTTTCTCGAACTTCGATACCATCATCAGCAGACCGCATAGTCTGACCTCATGCCAGCGGCTTTCCAATAAGGCTGGAATCTCATCGAGGGGCAGATCCTTCGCTGCCGCCTTCACTACTTCACGCGTCTGCGGCACCTTCAGTCCGATAAACTCATCACCCTCGCCATACTCTCCAGGGCCAGTCTTGAAGAAACGCATCAGGATCTGCCGCTGCTCCTCGTCGTGCAACGACTCCATATACTGGATGATATCTATCGCTGTCATCATTATTCGTATCTTTGTTGGTTAGATGCCACAAAGATACGAATAATAATTGATTCCTACAATGATTTAGTGAGAATTCAGATCCTCTATCTGATCGATGATCTCCTGATACTGACGCTGGGTTCTGAAGTGGATACTGAAGCCGAGGATCATGCCGATAGCACCTCCCACGATGCCGCCCCATAAAAGACTGTTGGCATAGTCATGGTTCTGGAGATATGTCTCGTAACAGAACCAGCAGAACCAGAGGATAACCATCGGGATACCGAAGAGTAGCCAGTTACTGTCGAACTTCTTGGCACTGGCCATCTTTTTACGTGCTTCCACGAGGCTATGACTCATCAGTCCGGGGTCACTGATCTTGCTAAGGTTGTAGAAGGTGGCACCAGCACAGATCAGCATCATGACACTCGTGGCAATCCAGAAAGACAATGAAAGACCGCACATCATGACGAATGCCCAGTAGCCGTAGGGGATCATGATGACACAGAGTGCCATGATGATGTAGTAACGGCGGGTGATCGTGTTCACATCTTTTTTCATAGAACGTCGGATCATGAGGTCGTTGACGATGGCCTGCTTCTCCAGTTTATTCTTCAGCGTCTGCATCTGCTGGCGCATATCCTCGAACTGTGTATCGTTCTGGTTGTTTACAAATTCGTTGTTCATAATCGTCTAATGGTTTAATCGTTTGACATTTTTTTCAGTTGTTCTCTAATCCTGAACAGGCGGACGCTGACGTTCTTAGTGGTGATGCCGACAATCTGTCCGATCTCCTCATATGAGAGGTTCTCCAGCCAGAGCAGGACAATGGCTCTATCGAAGGGTTGCAACTTGGAAATCCGTTTGTGGAGCATGTCCACCTGACGGGTGTCCTCGTCACGGTCTTCAAAGAGGTTGATGTCCATGGCCAGACGAACCGTGGAGGTGCGGCGCTTTTTCCTGTCGAGAGAAATACAGGTGTTCAGTGCGACACGATAGATCCACGTCTTGATGTCAGAGCGATGCTCGAAGCCTTCGAAGCCTTTCCACAGATGGACTAATACCTCTTGGAACAGGTCGTTCACCTCATCGGCATCTTGTGAGAACATGTAGCACACGGTGTAGATGGTGCTCTTGTGTTCTGCAACGGTTTGCGCAAACTGTTTTTCTAATGCTGTCATTGTCTTACTGTTTATGATCTTTGCCCATTAGACGATAGGATGGTTCTGAAAACTACAAGATTTTTTAAAAATATTTACGAGGGAGCGAAACCATTAAAGAAAGCACTCAAACATCTTTTGATAGGCTGCCGCCTTCTTCTCAAAAGCAAGGGGGTAGGCGCGGGATGATGAAGGAAGACGGTAGAGCACCAGGGGATGGTCTCCCGGATAACTGCTGGGGGGAATGGTAACCCAAGTATTGACTTTCGGCATCTGGGGTACTTGCAGGGAGTGACACAGCGTTTCCGTGGCCTTCTCGCCAGTGGTGACAATGGCTTTCAGATGGGGAAGCTGTGCTATCAAGGCAGGGATATCTGTAGCCTCCACCACTTCGAGGTACTTGTCAGACGCATTGTCCTGCAGCCGGCGGATGGCCACCGAGGTATCGAAGAAGGCGATTCCTTTCTCCTGACAGAAAGCCACAATCTCATCGATTTTGAAGCGTTTCGCCTTTTCATCGACAAAATGATTCCGGTTACCAAAGAACACCTGTCCTTCTATGCGCCAGTGATCATTGATGAAGTTGGGGTAGTAGAAGTCCATGCACCACCGTTTACGCTGTGGTGGGAAGCTGCCGAGGAACAACACCTTGGCATTCTCCGGCAGGAAGGGCACCAACGGATGATACTCCACCCCATCGGTGCTGCGAGCAATATGGGTTGTATTCAGATATGAATCCATGATTCGATGTTATGTGGATGAAAACAGATCGTCGTTCACTCCTTGTTCCCTGAATGAAATCTTACGGAAGTATAGTCGTTGCAAACGGTCAGCGTGATCCGGCACCCTTCCACCATGGGACAGTTGGATCCACTGTGATGACCTACAGGGAAATCGTAACAGACAGGGATGTCGTATGCTTGCAAGTACTCGTGGAGCATGTCGTACATATCCTGGAAACCGTTCTCCGGACTCTTATACTTGGAGAAATGTCCCACGATAACACCCTTTAGCTTGGAAAGGATTCCACGGATCTCAAGCTGGTGAAGCATACGGTCCACCTTCGACATCGACTCACCAGTGTCTTCGATGAAAAGGATCAGTCCTTCATCTGCACGGTTCAGGAAATCATAATCAGAGCCTGCCAGTCCGCAGAAAACGGAGAAATTCCCTCCTACCAGGATCCCCTCGGCCTCACCATACTGATTCATGGGATGGGCAGGCACTTGATAGGCGGGCATCTCTCCACAAAGAATCCTCCTGAAAAGGGTATTCACAGGATCCTGCTCACCACGGAGAGCGATCCCATCGCACATCGAATAGTGGATACTCATCACACCCGCCGAGACCTCAGCACTATGGAGGGCTGTCACATCACTGAAACCTATCAGCCATTTCGGATGTGTGCGGAATAGTTCCAAGGGAACACGCCTCAGCACCTGCACGGCACCGTCACCTCCACGACTGCAAAGGATGGCCTTGACGGAGGGATCTCCTAATGCCCAAAGCAAGTCGGACGCCCGTTCATCGGCTGTTCCTGCAAAACCGTGATAGGAATGGAAAGTGTGTGGAGCAACCACGGGGATATACCCCCATTGCCGCAATACGGCACAACCCTTCATGACCGTAGTGGTATCGGGCACACTTGAAGGAGAGATTACCGCGATGGTGTCACCATACGACAAAGCGGGTGGCATCACGATGGCTTGCTGTGCTTGGACTACATGGGGAAGCATCAGCAGGAAAGCCATTAGTATCCTGTTCTTCTGTCTTCTTCTCATATTCTTCATCTCGTCAGACAACGTTGATAAGCCAGTCGTTCCGCACCATCCAGCAGATAGATGATACCACAGTAACGGAAACCGTATTTCTCGAGTGCCCGTTGCATGTGAGTATTCTGCCGGTGGGTATCAATACGGATATTGGTAGTGCGGGAGAAACAATAGTCGAGCACCGTCTTGAAGATACCATGGGCTTCAGGGGCACTGGCCATCCGATGAACAACCCAATAGTTGGGATGAAGAGTACCATCGGCAGTGGGTTCATCCAGCCATTGTCCTTCGTAGATATGCCGATAGGTCACATCAGGTCCCTCCACAAAGGCAAAGGTGGCCACAGCCTCTCCATCGTCCTCCACGATATAGCTGTCACCCCTCTGGATGTCATGCAGTAAGACCTCCCGACGGGGATTGCCATGAGTCCACTGGTCCATGTTTCCCATGGCACGCATTTTCTGTCGCCCGAAATCTATTAGCTCCAGGATGCGGGGCAGGTCATTCTCGGTAGCCTTTCTTATCTTTCGCATTGTATTGGAATGATTAAGTTTCACATACTGTCAGTGTTTGTCACTCAGATACATACCCACGAGGATCAGTACCGTACCTATCAGGAAAAAGAGGGTGATGGGCTCAGAGAGGAGAAGCCAAGCAAAGAGGATGGTGGTGACGGGATTGAAATAGACATAGTTCGTCACGATTACCGCCCCTAATTTCTTCATCGTCCAGTTCCAGGCAAGGAAGCACAAGGTGGAGGCCACACTGCCCAGGAACAGGAGGTTCCACAACAAGGAGGTATGCTCAAACAACAGATGCACGTTCAGACCAGGGTAATAAATATAATAAGGTATCATCGACAACAAGCCATAGAAAAAGACCTTTCTCGTAATGAACACCGTATCATACTTCGCATTGGCTGGTATCATCAACAGACTATACACCGCCCAGCAGAGACAGGCGATAAAGGCGAGTGTATCACCGATGGGTGAGAGGTGGAGGACAAAATGACCGTTCATGACCACGACCACCACACCTGCTGCCGCCATCAGCGTTCCTATGATTTGCGTGCGGTTCAGACGCTGTGATTTGTAGAAGAGTCCGATCAGGGCTGAGGCGAACAAAGGACAAAGGCAGACGATAAGCGATGTGTTGGTGGTGGTCGTGTAGTTCATGGCTCCATTCTCTGCAAGGAAATACAACGAACCGCCTGAGATGCCCAACCCCACCATGAGCAGTTCATCTTTCCATGTATCTGACAGCCAACGAATACCCCGCCATAAGCAGAATACCAACAGCATGAGATAGGCTATCAGGAAGCGCAAGGTAAAGATCTGAGCAGGTGTGAAACCACCCAGCAGGAGCAGTTTGGTAAAGACGAACGTAGAGCCCCATATAGCCACCACGAGGAAGGCCACCACATGATAGAGGAGTCGTGGATGCCGTTGCTTCGCGGTGGTAGGATCTGTCATCATCTTGTATTTTGTCATTTGGCTACAAAAGTACAAAATAATGCGGAATTATTCGCTATGAATCAAAGAATTGTCGTATCTTTGCACTCACAATCCAATCAGTCAACCTATGAAGAAATTATTATTCACGGTCATGCTGACGGCCTTTACATTATGTGTCAGCGCCCAGACTTATCCTCCCAAGGATGCACCGCAGCTGGAGTTCGCCCTGCAGCTGAGAGTTACGCTGGGGGAGGCCTTTGCTATCAACAACACCCAACATGGACGGCGCACCGTGATTCCCATTACCGGCGGCACCTTTGAAGGACCGAACATCCAGGGAACCATCGTCAACGGCGGGGCTGACTATCAGTTAAACGCTGAGAACCGTACGGAGCTGGAGGCTATCTACTGTATCAAGACTGACGACGGCATCTACATTCATGTGCGCAACCGCGGCATCATCACCAATGGAAAGGATGAGAACGGCAGACCGACGTTCTATTTCCGATGCGCACCTCAGTTCGAGGCTCCCGCCGACAGTAAATATGGTTGGATGAACAATGCGCTCTTCCTTTGTGCTCCCGAGTTCGCAGCCGACTTCAAAGGCATTGTTTTGAACGTGTGGAAAGTGAAATGAGATTATTTCTTCCAGGCACGGCGCGTCTGTAAAAGAACGCTGATCAAAATCAGTGCGATACCTATATAAAAGGAGAAGTTGATTTCACGGCCTTCACCGAAAATGAGGAAGGCCAGGATAATCGTGTAACAGGGTTCGAGGTTATAGCTTAGATTGACGGTGAAGGCAGAGAGGCGCTTCAAGGCCTGAATCTGCAAGAGATACATGCCTACCGTACAGAAGAGGGCATGACAAAGCATGAACCAGAGATTCGTTCCATCGGGGATCACAAGGACGGGCTGCTGACTGGGGAAGAACAGCAAATAAATAGGAATGATCAACGAAACCAATACCAGTCCGCCCGACATCTGGTACATCAGGACCGTCCTACTGCGCACACCCACACTGGCTTTTTTGTTGCAGATGGCATAGAGGGCACATACGGCCGATGAGACGACACCTATGGCGATGCCATAACGATAACGGGCATCGAAGGAAAAGATGCATAGGACACCCAAAACCGTGATCACAGAAAACAATAGCTCAAGCCATGAAAGACGACGCTTGTATATCAGAGGCTCGAAGAGTGCAGTGAAGAAACCTATCAACGAAAAGCAAATCACACCGATAGATACATTCGAGGCCTTGATGCTGCCGTAGAACAGGATCCAATGGAATCCCAGCAAGGCACCACAACCGCAGAGCTGCAGGAACTTCCGCCACCCTACCCTTGGCAGTCCTGTGAAGACCAACAGGATCAGACTGGTGAACAGCATACGATAACATACGATATCGACTTCGTTCAGCGTGATCAGTCTGCCGAACAAACCGGTGAAACCCGCCAACAGCACACTCAGGTGCAACTGAATAAAGCCTTTCCTTGTCTCGTCCATCTATCACGGATAAACTATTCGTCTTCCTTGATCTTGATCTGACAGTTGTCAAGCGACTCAATGATAGCCAACGACTCGATACGTCGGATTCCTTCATTCTGCAAGACCTTACGACCGTCCTGAAAGCCTTTTTCAATGATGAATCCCATACCCTCAATGGTGGCACCTGCCTGACGGCAGAGGTCGATGATGCCCTTGCCCGCATTGCCGAAGGCCAGGAAGTCATCGATGAACAGCACATGGTCTTCAGCCGTCAGGTATTCCTTGTTGATAACCACATGATAAGAACGATGCTTCGTGAACGAACATACCTCGGTCTGATAAAAATCAGACATTGTTGAGGGAACCTTCTTCTTCACAAACACCACAGGCAGCTCCATCAGATAACCCAGCATGATAGCGGGGGCGATGCCCGAGGCTTCAATGGTAAGAATCTTATTGACCTTCACGTCGGCAAAGCGACGGATAAACTCAATTCCTATCTGTTTCATCAAATAGGGGTCCATCTGATGGTTGACAAAGCGGTCAACCTTCAGGATGCCACCTTCCATACACCGCCCCTCTTGCAGGATACGGTCGCATAATACTTTTAATGCCATAAACTGTATCTATTTGTGTGCAAAGATAACAATTAAAATAGGGATTCAAGCGGTTTTTCAAGAAAAACTGATTGAATACAAAACAATACTGCCTAATAAATAACTGGCTATGTTGGCAACAAAGGTCGCCCAAAGAATCTTTTTGGAAGTATATGTTCTTTTCAAATTCAACCAGTTAATAGTTTCCTCAATCAGTACAGACAACACAAAGGCGACAAGATAAAACAAACAAAGTCCCCAAAGGGCATTGGGTACCGACAAATCCATTTCATGGCTGCCCACCCAGGGAAACCAAACAACAAGCCACCAGCCGCCATTCAGGATCAACGTGAGAATAATACCAGTGATGCCACTGATGATATTACTCAAGAATACCGTTCCTGTGATTCTTCCATTCAGTACTTTCCTGCACAGCAGCTCAGACATCACAAATGATTCCAACAACATGATGAGTATCATAAACACCCACCCCTGAGGCAAAAAGGCAAGAATGCCAAAAGACACGTTTAGGAATACTGTTTTCATCGACTGTTTACTGATTGGGCTCTATGATATTTACACTTCTGTTGGCAAATGTAGCAAAATAAACTGAAATAAAAAGGAAAGTTATGGAAAAGTTGTATCTTTGCACAGTAAAACTATGATAAGCATGGATAGAAAAACATTTGAAAAGCAAAATCCATTTGCTGGAGAGAAAAAGCCTTCAATACTAGGGGACAAAAAGGAGTGGAAACGGGGGAATGAAAAGAGCGCCGCAGGTATTAGCCTGCAGCGCTCATATGATAGATAAGGGGATTCTTAGTCAGCCAGCTTGGCCTTGATGAACTCGCGGTTCAAACGGGCGATATTGGCGATGCTTTCGTTCTTCGGGCAGACGGCCTCACAAGCACGAGTATTCGTGCAGTTACCGAAGCCCAGCTCCTCCATCTTTGCCATCATGGCCTTAGCACGCTTGGCAGCCTCTGGACGGCCCTGGGGAAGCAGGGCAAGCTGAGACACCTTCGAGCTGACGAAGAGCATGGCAGAGCCGTTCTTACAAGCAGCTACGCAAGCGCCACAGCCGATACATGAAGCGCAGTCCATAGCCTCGTCGGCATCCTGCTTGGGAATCAAGATAGCGTTGGCATCCTGAGCCTGACCAGTACGGATGGTGGTATAGCCACCAGCCTGGATGATCTTATCAAAGGCATTGCGGTCAACCATACAGTCTTTAATTACAGGGAAGCCAGCAGAACGCCAAGGCTCCACAGTAATCACATCACCGTCGTTGAAGCGGCGCATATAGAGCTGACAGGTGGTAGCGCCACGCTCAGTCTTTCCGTGAGGTGTACCGTTAATATACAAAGAGCACATACCGCAGATACCCTCGCGGCAGTCATGGTCAAACACGAACGGCTCCTTACCCTCGTTGATGAGTTCTTCGTTCAGGATGTCGAGCATCTCGAGGAAGGAAGTATCATCGGGGATGTCGTGCATCTCATGTGTGTCAAAGTGGCCTTTCTCCAATGGACCGTTCTGACGCCAGAACTTTATTGTAAATGATATATTTTTTGCCATAATTACTTTTTATTTATAATGATGCGATAAGTTAATCCTATAGTGACAACATTGATAACCGCTATTACAAAGGAGCCCCACAGTAACACCTCTCTGTTATGAATATCTACATTAACGAGCATGTAAATATTAGAAACAACAAAGAAAAGACCTGTAAACAAAGCAGCCTTCAGCAATTCTTTGGGGTTGCGCCACTCGGAAAATAACTCTTTCAACGTCATCTGTTAATTCTTATAATTTCTGGTTTGTACCTTAATAGCCTCATACTCCAGCGGCTCCTTGATGAGTTCAGGATCCTTATCGGCACCCTGGTACTCCCAACAGCCAACGTAGAAGTAGTTCTCGTCGTCGCGCTTGGCCTCGCCTTCCTCGGTCTGGTACTCCTCACGGAAGTGACCACCGCACGATTCATTACGAGACAGAGCATCATGAGCCACGAGCTCACCCATGGTGAAGAAGTCACGCAGGTGGATAGCCTTGTCGAGCTCAATGTTAAGACCCTCCTTCGTTCCAGGAACGAACAAGTTGGTATCAAACTCCTTCTGCAGTTCCTTCATCTTCTTCAGACCTGTCTTCAAGCCCTCAGCAGTACGGCCCATACCCACATACTCCCACATAATGTGGCCCAGTTCTTTGTGGATAGAGTCAACAGAACGCTTACCCTGAATACCCATCAGTCGGTCGAACTCTTTCTCTACACCCTTCTCAGCCTCGGCAAATTCGGGCAGATCGGTAGAAACCTTCGGCCATACTGCCTGATCAGCCAGGTAGTTCTGGATGGTATAAGGCAATACGAAGTAACCATCGGCCAGACCCTGCATCAACGCAGAAGCACCCAGACGGTTAGCACCGTGATCAGAGAAGTTACACTCACCGATAGCGAACAGACCCTTGATACTGGTCTGCAGTTCATAGTCAACCCAGATACCACCCATGGTGTAGTGGATAGCGGGATAGATCATCATCGGCTTGTAATACTTCACACCATTGATCTCATTGGCAACGTCGCCAGGGAATACGTCGGTGATCTCCTCATACATCTCGAAGAGGTTTCCGTAGCGCTGCATGATCTGATCAATTCCCAGACGGTTGATTGACTCAGAGAAGTCGAGGAACACAGCCAGACCCGTGTTGTTCACACCGAAGCCCTTGTCGCAACGCTCCTTGGCAGCACGAGAGGCAACATCACGAGGAACGAGGTTTCCGAAGGCCGGATAACGGCGCTCCAGATAGTAGTCGCGATCTTCCTCAGGAATCTCCCAACCCTGCTTGGTACCAGCCTGCAGGGCCTTGGCATCCTCTATCTTCTTCGGAACCCAGATACGACCATCGTTACGCAGTGACTCAGACATCAGCGTCAGCTTAGACTGCTTGTCTCCATGAACGGGGATACAGGTGGGGTGAATCTGAACGTATGAAGGATTTGCAAAGTAAGCACCCTTGCGATAGCACTGAACGGCAGCGGTACAGTTACATCCCATGGCGTTAGTAGAAAGGAAGTAGGTATTACCATATCCACCAGTAGCGATAACTACGGCGTTGGCGCTGAAACGCTCCAGCTTACCCGTAACGAGGTTCTTGGCGATGATACCACGGGCACGACCGTCAACGATCACCACATCCTCCATCTCATAGCGGGTATAGAGTTTCACCTTACCAGCCTGCACCTGACAGCTCAGGGAGCTGTAGGCACCGAGCAGCAGCTGCTGACCTGTCTGACCCTTGGCATAGAACGTACGGCTTACCTGAGCACCACCGAACGAACGGTTAGCCAGCATACCACCATACTCACGAGCAAAGGGAACGCCCTGAGCCACACACTGGTCGATAATGTTATTGGACACCTCAGCCAAACGATATACATTGGCCTCACGAGCACGATAGTCACCACCTTTCACGGTATCGTAGAACAGACGATAGACAGAGTCACCATCGTTCTGATAGCACTTGGCGGCATTGATACCACCCTGTGCGGCAATAGAGTGAGCACGACGGGGTGAGTCCTGAATGCACAGGTTGATTACATTGAAGCCCATCTCACCGAGAGAAGCTGCAGCAGAAGCACCAGCCAAGCCAGTACCTACCACAATCACATCGAGCTTCAGCTTATTCTTTGGGTTTACCAGACGCTGATGAGCCTTATAATTGGTCCATTTCTCTGCTACTGGTCCTTCAGGAATTCTTGAATCTATTACTTTTGCCATAATATCTTTCAATTTTCAATGTTCAAAAAACTATCTTATTAAGCACCGCAGCAAAGTGACGGAGCACAACCAAATGCGAATGCCAATACCACAATGAGGAAGCCGGCCATCAGCAGGGTTGTGTAAACCAAGCCGATCATCTTCCAACGATTGAACCAGATCTTACCATTCCAGCCCAAAGTGTGCATAGCACTCCAGAAACCATGAGAGAGATGGAACCAGATAGCAACAAGCCAGATGATGTAAAGCACCACATAAACCGGATTTGAGAATGTCAGCTTGATGTAGCCAAAGCCGTCAGCAGGATGCAACGGGGTGGCCATACCTGTGAGCTCAGCAAACATCATGTTGTACCAGAAGTTGAACAGGTGCAGCAACAAGCCCAGCAGGATGATGATACCCAGCACAAGCATGTTCTGACTTGCCCACTCCACCTTTTCGGGCTTGTCGGTCACCGCATAGCGCTCGCTACCACGAGCACGTCGGTTTTGAGCCGTCAAGATGAAAGCATAGACAATGTGAATGACTGCCAGCGCTGCCAATCCCAGTGTTGCCACCACAGCATACCAGTTGGCACCCAGCAATTCACAAATCATGTTGTAAGCCTCCCCAGAAAAGAGGGCAACGACGTTCATGCAACAGTGGAACGTCAGGAACAGGATAAGCGCAACGCCAGTAACCGACATCACCACTTTCCTACCAATAGATGAATTGATTAACCACATAAATGATTGATTTTAAATTATTTAATTGTTAGACTTCTATTTATTAGAATCGATCATAATCAGAAAAAGATTTATCTTGCCAAAGCAATTTTCGGGATGAGCAATACCTTATAATAGGTATTTTTCACCATAAATGGTTTGCAAATATACCATAAATTAATGAGAACTCAAAGTATTTTCCATAAAAATCGTCTATTTGGTGATGAAAAAAGTGCATTTTGTACCCATGATGATGTCTGTTAAGGCGAACGGAGGAACGAGGAGGAATGTTCCACATTCCACAATCTATCAAAAAGAATAAAACAACTTATTGGTTGGTTCGTGATGGTGTTTCCAAAAGTTTTTGTATTTTTGCATCGGATAATTACAATGGATATGGTATTAAAGTATGATGTTCTTGTCATTGGAGGCGGCCATGCCGGCTGCGAGGCAGCTTGCGCCTCGGCGAATATCGGGGCAAAGACCTGTCTGGTGACGATGGACATGAATAAGATCGCACAGATGTCGTGCAATCCCGCCGTTGGTGGAATCGCCAAAGGACAGATTGTGCGGGAAGTGGACGCACTGGGTGGACAAATGGGTATCGTTACGGATACAACAGCCATCCAGTTCCGCATGCTGAACCGGTCAAAAGGACCAGCTATGTGGAGTCCGCGGGCTCAATGTGATCGGGAGAAATTCATCTGGACATGGAGGAGCCGACTGGATGAAACCGAGCATTTAGACATCTGGCAGGATCAGGCCGACGAGCTGTTAGTGGACCAGGGTGAAGTCGTAGGGGTGAGGACCATTTGGGGAGCAGAATTGCATGCCAAGGCCATCGTGATTACGGCAGGAACATTCCTCAATGGTCTGATGCATATCGGAAGAAAGATGGTAGCCGGAGGTCGTATAGCGGAACCCGCTGTGGCTCATTTCTCGGAGAGCATATCCCGCCATGGGATTACTTCGTCACGCATGAAGACGGGAACGCCTGTTAGAATCGACAAACGTTCCGTACATTTTGAAGATGCAGAGATACAACCAGGTGAGGAAGCTCATACTCGGTTCTCTTACATGACCGTCCCTACTCCACTCAAACAGCTCCCCTGCTGGACGTTCAACACCAACGCTGAAGTACATCGGATCCTGAATTCCGGACTGGCCGACTCTCCGCTATATAATGGACAGATTCACAGCATCGGACCGCGTTATTGTCCTTCTATCGAGACCAAGCTTGTCACCTTTCCCGAACGTGAGAGTCATCCATTGTTCTTGGAACCAGAAGGGGAAAACACCAACGAAATGTATCTGAACGGATTCTCCTCCAGTATGCCGATGGATGTGCAGATTGAAGCACTGAAGAAGATTCCAGCATTAAGGGATGTCAGAGTATATCGTCCAGGCTATGCCATCGAGTATGATTTCTTCGACCCGACCCAACTGAAACATTCGTTGGAATCGAAGAAGGTTCGTGGTTTGTTCTTCGCAGGACAAGTCAATGGAACGACTGGTTATGAAGAGGCAGCAGGACAAGGACTGGTGGCTGGCATCAATGCTGCACGTTATGTGGCAGCCGCCAACAGAAATGATGAAGACTATGCATTCGTGATGCATCGTGATGAATCCTATATAGGCGTACTCATCGATGACTTGGTAACCAAAGGCGTGGATGAACCTTACCGGATGTTTACCTCTCGCGCCGAATACCGTATCCTGCTTCGACAAGACGATGCAGATGCACGACTCACAGAAAAAGCCTACGAGTTAGGGATTGCGAAACGAGACAGACTGGATCGTTGGATTCAAAAGAAAAACGAGATTGAGAAGATTATCCGATTCTGTCAGGAGACGCCCGTGAAGGCCAAGGACATCAACAGTCAGTTGGAATCGCTGGGCACCACTCCCCTTCGTGCAGGATGCAAGGCCATCGACTTGATCGGCCGTCCGCAGATCACGCTCCACACACTTGCCAGTCTTATTCCCGACCTCGCCACACTCTTCGATTCCATCCCCAACCGACGTGAGGAAGTCATCGAGGCGGCAGAGGTGAAAATGAAATATGCTGGCTATATTGAACGAGAACGGATCATTGCCGACAAGATGCATCGGTTGGAGAATATCAGAATCAAAGGACGGTTTGATTATGACTCCCTCCAGTCTCTCTCTACCGAGTGTCGTCAGAAGCTGAACCGAATCCAACCCGAGACATTGGCACAAGCCAGTCGTATTCCAGGCGTATCCCCCAGTGACATCAACGTCCTGTTAGTACTCTTGGGAAGATAATGTTTCACGTGAAACAAAGAACATACAAATATCTAAAAATCAATCAAAATGAACAACAAGATTCTATTGGAAAACTTAAGATGCATCCAGGACTTTCCTGTGAAGGGCATCAACTTCAGGGACGTGACCACCTTGTTCAAAAATGGCGAATGCCTCAGAATCATGCTAGACGAATTGTATGAAATCTACAAAGACAAAGGTATCACCAAAATCGTTGGAATCGAAAGCCGAGGGTTCGTGATGGCTTCAGCCTTGGCCGTAAAACTTGGGGCGGGTATCGTCCTGTGCAGAAAGCCAGGTAAGCTTCCTGCCGAAACCGTTCAGGAAAGTTACGAGAAAGAGTACGGCACTGACACCATCGAAATCCACAAAGATGCCATCGACGAAAACGACATCGTTCTGCTGCACGACGACCTGCTCGCCACTGGAGGTACCATGAAGGCGGCCTTCGACCTGGTGAAGAAATTCCACCCCAAGAAGATCTACACCAACTTCATCATCGAGATCACAGATGAAGGATTACACGGCAGGGACGTATTTGGTGACGAGACCGAGATTACCACATTGATTAAAGTGTAGGGGCAAATTGTTTCACGTGAAACAATGAGCTGGTAAGAAGTTGTAAGACAGACCATTTGAATCATGACGAAAGAAGAAAACGAGAAGAGATTAGCAAAGCTCCAAGGGATCGTGAGTAGTCTGCCCGCCAAACCGGGCAGCTACCAATACTATGATGAGAACGGAGTGATTATCTATGTTGGTAAGGCAAAGAATCTCAAGAATCGTGTTTCTTCTTATTTCCACAAGGAAGTGGATAGGTACAAGACGAAAGTACTCGTTAGCAAAATCTGGGACATCACCTACACGGTGGTGAACACCGAAGAGGATGCCCTCCTGCTGGAGAATAGTCTGATCAAGAAATACAAACCCAAATACAACATCTTACTCAAGGACGGGAAGACCTACCCCAGTATTTGTATAACGAAAGAGGAATTTCCACGCATCTTCAAGACCAGGACAATCAACAAAAAATACGGCACCTTCTACGGTCCTTACAGTCATATCGGAAGCATGTACACCGTATTGGACCTGATCAAGAAATTGTACAAGCCACGAAGCTGCCGACTGCCTCTTACAAAAGAGGGGGTAGAAGGAGGGAAATTCAAGCCGTGCCTGGAGTACCACATCCATAATTGCGAAGCGCCATGCATCGGCAAACAGACATACGAAGACTACCAAAATAACATTGCACAAGCGCACGAGATTCTGAAAGGACATACCAGAGCCGTGCAGAAATTGTTGTATGACGAGATGCAGAAAGCAGCCGAGGAGCTCAGGTTTGAAGAGGCAGAAGTGTACAAAACAAGGTATCTGGCACTGGAAACCTACGCAGGAAAGAGCGAGGTAGTGAGTCATACAATAGATGATGTGGATGTATTCTCCATTACCGATGACGAAAAAGTGGCCTATGTCAACTATATGCACGTCACCAACGGCAGTATCAATGCGGCCTTTACTTACGAATTCAAGAAGAAGCTGGAGGAGAGCGAAGGGGAGATTTTAAGCTTGGGCATCATCCAGATCAGGGAGCAGGTGAAAAGTCATTCCAAAGAGATTATCGTACCGTTTGAATTAGAAACAGGCATCAAAGACACTGTCCTGACGGTACCTCAAAGAGGAGACAAAAAGAAGCTGTTGGATCTCTCCATCATGAACGGGAAACAGTATAAGTTCGACCGTCTGAAACAAGCAGAAAAACTGAATCCCGAACAGAAGCAAACACGCTTGATGAAAGAGTTGCAGAATGCACTGAAACTGGAGAAAATGCCCTATCAGATTGAATGTTTCGACAACTCAAACATTTCTGGAACGGATGCTGTAGCTGGATGCGTGGTGTTTAAGGGAATGAAACCATCGAAAAAAGACTACCGCAAATACAATATCAAAACGGTGGTGGGCCCAGATGATTATGCATCCATGCAGGAGGTGGTCAGAAGGCGATACAGCAGGATGATTGAGGAACAAACTCCCCTACCCGACCTCATCATTACAGATGGCGGAAAAGGACAGATGGAAGTGGTGAGACAGGTGGTGGAAGACGAGCTGAAACTGAATATCCCGATAGCAGGACTGGCCAAGGATGACCGCCATCGTACCAACGAACTGCTTTTCGGTTTTCCACCAGTGGTTATCGGAATGAAAACCGACTCAGAGCTGTTCCATGTGCTCACACGGATACAGGATGAGGTACATCGATACGCCATCACATTCCATCGAGATAAGCGCTCTAAGCGCGCGTTACACTCCGAGCTGGACAACATCCCAGGCATAGGGCCAAAAACGCGTGGCGGGCTTCTAAATGCCCTTAGAACGGTCAAACGAATACGTGAGGCTGACCTTGAAGAGCTATCGGCCGTCATAGGAGCATCTAAGGCGCAGATTATCTACGGTCATTTTCACAACCAGACTGAGGAATAGAAGCCGTAATACATTAGGTTTGAATCCGTAATGTTCAAGCATAAGAGATTACGTCTCGACAATTTAAACATTTGTACATACCAATGACAGTTATGACAGATGACAGTTAATTGAAATTGAAAAAGAGCGTATAAAGAGTATTAGTATTATATATATGGTGATATATATAATACTAATCTATTCTAACATGTCTAACATGCAAAATAAATTAACTGTCATCTGTCATTTGTCATCAGAAAAACACAAACTTTGACAGTTCTGCTCAAAATCGATGGTAGAAATTTGGCAATATCAAAATAATGTTGTAACTTTGCTGAAAATTAAGAACCGAATGAGGGCAGTCATACAAAGAGTCAATCACGCCAGCGTAACGATCGAAGGGTCGGTCAAAAGTAAGATTAACGCAGGGTACCTGATCCTATTAGGCATCTGTGAAGAGGACAGTCAGGAAGATGTGGAATGGTTAGTAAGAAAAATCTCAGCACTACGGGTATTTGATGATGAGAATCACGTGATGAATCGAAGCATCCTGGATATCGATGGCGAGGCATTAGTCGTAAGCCAGTTCACACTCTATGCCAGCTACAAGAAAGGAAACCGTCCCTCCTGGTTCCGAGCAGGCTCCCACGAGCACTCTATCCCACTCTACGAAACCTTCTGTAACCAGCTCTCCGAAGCATTGGGGAAACCCGTAGGGACGGGTGAATTCGGAGCAGATATGAAGGTAGAGCTCTTAAACGACGGCCCCGTCACTATCTGCATGGATACTAAAAACAAAGAATAATATGAAGATAAACCTCGAATCCATCCACAATGTCGGAGCCCTCACGTTCCTGGCAGGTTGGGCCTTGTGGCGCTTTGCCGATTTCCCCTCAGGGATGATCATCCAATTCATTGGTTTGGTACTGATGATTCCCCTATGGATCTACCGCACTTATCGATGGTGCAACATACGTAAGTATCCTGAAGAAGAGAAAAAGAACATCCGTTTCACTGGATTGTTGAGTGCCCTGCTGCTGATCTTTATCATTTTGTATTTTGTCGGGATCTTTATCAATAGAATATGACCATAGAAGAAGCGCAAAAGGCTGTTGATCAGTGGATCAAAGAGTACGGTGTTCGCTATTTCTCCGAACTCACCAACATGGCCTGTCTTACCGAGGAAGTAGGTGAACTGGCAAGGATCATCGCCCGCAAATACGGTGATCAAAGCTTCAAACCCGGAGAGGATCCCAATTTGGGAGAAGAGATGGCTGATGTACTCTGGGTGTTGATCTGTCTGGCCAATCAGACAGGCGTGGATCTCACTGCAGAGCTGAAGAAATCATTCGAAAAGAAAACCTTCCGCGACCGTACAAGACACTTGGAGAATCCAAAACTAAAAGCATAATAAACAATCATTAAAACCTTACATTATGGCAGACATGAACAAAGCTCCCCAGAAGAGCAAGTACGAACAGGCATTAGCCAAATACGATTGTAACATCAATGACGAAGAAGTGGCCGCCGCAGTGAAGAAAATCATTGCCGAGAAAGTACCCCAGAACGATACGCTGGAAGTGAAGAAATTCCTCTTTGGAAGTATCGAGCTGACATCGTTGAAAACAACCGATTCTGATGAGAGCATCATGGCGTTCACAGAAAGGGTGAACCAGTTCGATGAGCAATATGCCGACCTTCCCCATGTGGCCACTATCTGCGTCTATCCCTGTTTTGCCAAGACCGTTGCCGAGACACTGGAAGTTGACGGAGTGGAAATCGCCTGTGTTTCCGGTAGTTTCCCGTCCTCTCAGGCATTGATCGAAGTGAAGGTGGCAGAAACCATGCTGGCTGTAAAAGACGGTGCCACAGAGATTGATATCGTGATGCCTGTGGGTAAGTTCCTCAGTGGTGATTATGAAACCCTTTGCGACGATATCAGCGAACTGAAACAAGCCTGTGGCGATGCTGCCATGAAAGTGATCTTGGAAACAGGATGCCTAAAGACAGCCTCAAACATCAAGAAAGCCTCGATTCTATCGATGTATGCAGGTGCTGACTACATCAAGACAAGTACGGGTAAGGAGAAGATATCAGCAACTCCAGAAGCAGCCTATGTGATGTGCCAGGCCATCAAGGAATATTATGATGAAACCGGTATCCAGATCGGTTTTAAGCCCGCTGGCGGCATCAATTCGGTGATGGATGCGATGATCTACTATACCATCGTGAAAGAGGTGTTGGGCGAGCAATGGCTCACGAACAAATGGTTCCGGTTGGGAACAAGTCGCTTAGCCAACATGCTGTTGTCGGAAATTGAAGGAGAGGAAGTGAAATTCTTCTAAACAAGCTACATGCTACGTTTGGAAACAAAGGCCACGTAGGCACGCAAAGCCTCTGCCACATCAGGAAAAGACACATGACTATCGATGAAATCATAGCATTTCTTGCTGTATTCATCCATTCTCTTGGCGGCATAATCGATGCCGCCATTTTCTTTGGCAAAACGTACCAACTGATGGATTTCATCAGTGCTTACACTACCCTCTTTCACCTTCTTCGACAGGGCAATCATCTGTGCATCCTGGGTAGTGTTTAAGGCATAGAGGATGGGTAAGGTGAGCTTACCTTCAGCCATATCATTTCCCGTGGGTTTACCGATGTTCGCAGATTCGTAATAATCAAAGATATCATCACGGATCTGGAAGATAGTACCAATATTATGTCCAAACTGTCGGACTTCTTCTATGGCGGATAACGGCTGACCCGCAGAAATAGCACCAATCACGCAACAGGACTCAAACAAGGCGGCCGTCTTGTTCTGAATGACTTCAAAATATTTATCTTCAGAAAGCCCGTTCTCGTCGGTATTGGTCAGCTGTAGGATCTCTCCTTTAGCCAAAGAACGACCTAATTCGGCGATTTGAACAAAGATCCGCTCGTTATGGGTATAACTGACATGCAAGAGAGCGGTGGATAGAATGTAATCGCCCACCAGCACCGCCACCTTATTATCAAAAGAGGCATTGACAGAAGCCTGACCACGGCGTTCACGGGCTTCGTCAACCACATCATCATGAACCAGACTGGCTGTGTGCAGCAGCTCCAATCCCACAGCAGAATGCAACGTTGATTCGTTCACACCCCCATAGTTCTTCGCTATCAGTAGGATCAGCATGGGGCGCATACGCTTCCCTACCCTGTTACGGATATGCGACAAAGCTTGTCCGAGTAATCCGTCAGAGTGCGTCAACGATGTATTGAATAAGGTGATGAAATCATCTAATTCACGTTGAATGGGTAAGGTTATCTGCGATAATAGTTCCATGCTTCAGGAAATTTCATGCAAAATTACGTAAATTATTCGGATTAATGAAAAAGAATTTGTAATTTTGAGCGGAAAATTAGATATTTTATGGATAAATTGTTTCTTTTAGATGCTTACGCCCTCATTTATCGGGCTTATTATGCATTTATGAAAAACCCGCGAATCAATTCCAAGGGTTTGAATACATCGGCAATCATGGGATTCTGTAACACCCTTCATGAGGTATTAGAAAAGGAAAAGCCTTCTCATCTGGGAGTGGCTTTCGATCCCCATGGACCCACCTTCCGTACCGATGCGTTTCCCGAATACAAAGCACAGCGTGAAGAGACACCGGAGGACATCGGGGCCTCAGTGCCTATCATCAAAGATATCCTAACTGCCATGAACATACCCATCCTTCAAGTGGATCATTTTGAGGCGGATGATGTGATTGGTACACTGGCCGTAAAGAGCGGTGAAATGGGCATTTCCACCTATATGCTCACGCCCGATAAAGACTACGGTCAACTTGTGAGTAAGAATGTCTTCATCTATCGGCCACGCCATGGAGGAGGATATGAGGTTCTGGATGAGCAGGGGGTCTGTGACAAATACGGCATCCCCTCCCCTCTTCAAGTGATCGACCTGTTGGCATTGATGGGAGACTCTGCCGACAATTTCCCTGGTTGTCCAGGTGTGGGAGAGAAGACTGCTGTGAAGCTCATCAATGAATTCGGTAGTGTGGAGAACCTGCTGGCCAACACCAGTCAGATCAAAGGGAAGCTTCGCGAGAAAGTGGAAGCAGCCGTTGAGGAGATCAAGATGTCGAAGTTCCTGGCAACCATCCGGAGAGATGTTCCCATCGAACTGAATATGGATGCACTCAAGGTAACGGCACCCAACGAGGAAGCTCTGAAGAAAATCTTTGCCGAACTGGAGTTCAGAACCCTTGCCGACAAGTTTCTTAATAAACCACAAAAAATATCAAAAAACATAGAATCGCAACCCGATTTGTTTGGCTTTTTTGCCGAACAAGGGGAAAGGAATGAGCAGAAACCCGCAGGATTTTCCATAAAAAACGTTAATACAAATTACAAACTCGTTGACAATGAGGAGGATGCACGCAAATTATATGACTTTTTTAGGACAAATGAAATTCTCGTTTTAGACACAGAAACGACATCTACGAATGCCATGGAGGCAGAATTGGTGGGATTGAGCTTCGCTGTGAAAGAAAACGAGGCGTTCTATGTAGCCATTCCCAGCGATCGTCAAGAAGCACAAAAAATCGTCGACATATTTAAGCCGCTCTACGAAGACGAGAAAATTTTAAAGGTTGGGCAGAATATCAAGTACGACTTAGAAGTGCTTCACAACTATGGGGTGACACTCCAGGGAAAGATGTGGGATACGATGATCGCTCATTATCTGATCCAACCCGAACTCAGACACAACATGGACTACATGGCGGAGACGCTGCTGGGATATCAGACCATACACATCGATGAACTGATCGGTCCGAAGGGAAAGAACCAGAAATCCATGCGTGACCTCTCCCCTACCGAAGTGTATGAGTATGCTTGTGAGGATGCAGACATCACCCTGAAACTGAAAAATGTGCTGGAGCCTAAACTGAAGGAAGCGGGCGTGGACCATTTGTTCTATGAAATAGAAATGCCACTGGTGCCCGTTTTGGCTGAGATGGAGATGAACGGTGTTTGCATCGATACAGAATCATTGAACGAAACGTCAAGGATTTTTACCAATAGGATGCAGGAGTTAGAGAACCGGATCTACGAACTGGCAGGGGAACCCTTCAATATCGCCTCTCCCAAACAAGTAGGAGAAATCCTGTTTGATAAATTGAAGATTGTTGAGAAAGCCAAGAAAACCAAAACAGGACAGTATGTCACCTCGGAAGAAGTGCTACAGCAACTGAAGAACAAACATGAGATCATTGCAGACATCTTGGAACACAGAGGGTTAAAGAAACTCATCGGAACGTATATCGATGCGCTGCCCAAACTGATTAATCCGCAAACAGGACATATTCATACCTCATTCAACCAGACAATCACGGCTACGGGACGTCTCTCATCCTCAGATCCCAATCTACAGAACATCCCGATTCGCGGCGAGGACGGCAAAGAGATCCGCAAGGCTTTTATTCCAGAACCAGGTTGTCTGTTTTTTTCAGCAGATTACAGTCAGATTGAACTGCGCGTCATGGCTCATCTTTCTAACGATGAGCATATGCTGACGGTATTCCGCGAAGGGAAAGACCTCCATGCGGCCACAGCAGCCACCATCTATAAAAAAGACATCAGTGAGGTGACTCGCGATGAACGAACGAAATCGAAACGGGCGAACTTCGGCATCATCTATGGCATCACAGTCTTTGGGTTAGCCGAACGACTGGATATCTCAAGAGATGAATCCAAGCAGCTGATAGACGGCTTCTTCAAGACCTTCCCTCAGGTACACGACTATATGGAAAAATCCAAGCAGATGGCACGGGAGAAAGGCTATGCAGAGACCATTTTCCACCGCCGCCGCTACCTCCCGGATATCAACTCGCATAACGCCACGGTGCGAAACTTTGCCGAACGCAATGCTATCAATGCTCCCATCCAAGGCAGTGCCGCCGATATCATCAAGGTGGCCATGATCCGCATCTACAACCGTTTCAAGAAAGAGGGCATCCGGTCGAAGATGATCCTACAGGTACATGACGAACTCAACTTCTCCGTCTATCCCGAAGAGAAAGAGCGTGTAGAGACCATCGTCCTCGAGGAGATGCAGCATGCCTATACCCTGAACGTTCCCCTCGTGGCCGATGCCGGCTTTGGCACAAACTGGCTCGAGGCCCACTAACAAAGCAAGCCTAATCCCCTCTAACTGAAGTGGTTTAATCCTGTCCGGCAAACTGCGGCACCGCCGCAGTCAAAACAAAAAAACTATGAGCACAAAAGACAACACCCCCATCCCCAAATGGGAAAAATATGCAGGCCCAAAGAAACCATCCATGAAACGAAGGTTAGAAGGCCATGACTATCTAGGCAGGGGCATTTATATGGTAACGATAGCCATCGAAGGACGAAGGCCATTATTAGGTACATTAGCTGGCAATCCAACTGTAGAAGAAGGGGAAGATTCCCCTCATGTTATCCTCTCTCCTCTCGGAGAAAAGATTAAGGAATGCTGGTTCAACATCCCCCAATTCTATCCCCAGATAGAGGTAATCAAGCTATGTATCATGCCAGATCATATCCATGGAATCCTCTTTGTTCATGAGAGTATAGAGAGGCATCTGGGACATGTAATCAACGGTTTCAAGATAGGAACGAGAAAAGCAGCAAGGGCATTGGGTCTCATCACTACGGCATTGCCGCAGTTGACACAACCACAAACAGGCACATCCTCCTCCGTCATGTGTACTGCGACACCGCCGCAGTCCTCTTCACCAAGCCATCCCGTTCATGGACAACTATGGGAGCCCAATTACAACGACCGCATCCTTCACGGCAAAGGACAATATGCCCGCATGCTCACCTACCTTGATGACAACCCTCGGCGCCTGCTCATCAAAAGACACCACCCGAATTTCTTTACCAACCTGGGAACCATCCAAGTGGCAGGCCTCCCTATGCAGGCCATGGGAAACCGTTTCCTTCTTGACAATCCCGTAAAACTTCAGATACAATGCTCACGCCGTCTTACACAGGAAGAAGTAGAAGAACGGAAAGATAGCGTCCTTCAAATCGCCCAAAAAGAGGGTGCCATCCTCGTCTCTCCTTGTATCAGTCAAGGAGAGCAACAGATTGCTACTGCTGCCATGCAAGCAAACATCCCACTCATCGTCCTACTTCTCAAAGGCTTCCCACCCTATTTCAAACCACAGCCGCGCTATATCCAAGCCTGTTCTGAAGGCCGTCTGCTCATGATCTCCCCTTTCCCCTATCAGAATGAGAAAATAGAAAATATGCGCCAACGTTGTCTTCAGCTCAACGCCATAGCAAAAAGTATTTGCGAGTAGCAGTAACCTCCAAACTCTTTCATTCACGACGATTCATATTCACCCCTAAAGCATAGATAAAAATGGTCATTCCTTGTAACAAACCGAAAGGAATACTCGTTGGTACAGGTAGAAGCGTTCATCGATGACACTTTGAAAGTAAAGAAATCAACAAATAATAACAAAGAAGATGAAGAATATATCTGAAGCGTTTAGTCCTTTGCGGACTGTGAGAAAGTGGGCCGTTTGTGCCGTGTTAGTATTCGTGTGTGCCAATGCCCATGCCCAAAGCACGAACTTCGAAGAGTTGGCTAAGATCAAGGGCGTGGAATATGTGCAGGTCAATAAGGACATGATTAAACTCGCAGGCCTGGAGGGGAAAGGCTTGCAGTTGGGCGATATGGAATTTACACCCGAA
>CACXMM010000030.1 GCA_902768785.1 uncultured Prevotellaceae bacterium | reverse complement strand
CCGCTTTCTTCTCCTTCGGCGTTCTTTGATAAAATCTTCTCATAAGTTTAACACATTTATTAAGTTCCTAAATGTGTCAACCTATATCAGTATAAGACATGCTGTCAACATTCTGTATAAGAGATATGTTTTGGAGGGTCTTTTCATAGGACTTACGGGGCGAAACCATAAGGGTTAAGGGAGGGAACTGCCGTTTTTCTATCGATTGCCTATACCCAAACGGTCGTGCGCCTATACCCAAACGATCGTGCGCCTATACCCGGTTTGAAACACATCAAAAACTTCATCTCCGCAGTACAAAATAGATCTACGGACATATTGGACTAAAAGGACTATCAGCCTAAAGGCTGATATACATCTGCATTCTATGCTTCGACCACATGATGATCTTAGAAACGAATGTGAATAATTACCATAATTAATCCACGAATACTTATTCTTAGGTTGTGTTTGATTCTGGATCGATTTTGTTGGATTTGGCTTCCCCTAAAACGCCGACCGTTGGTCCTGAGATTAATAACCACATCTCTGAGGGACTAAATCCGCAGGATCTGCGAGATCCGCATGAGGTTTATTGAACACGGATTACACGGATTACACGGATAATCATTGGTGTTGTCTCACACCTGCATTGCAGGTATCTCTTACCCTTAATCGCCTGTGGCGAGACATCCTGCAAAATCTCAACAAAATCACAAAACTCTCTTTCTGCCATTTGGCTTTTTCTCTCCGCTTCGCTTTGAGTGACCGATGGTTCCCCGTAGGCGCCGATTTTCAATTCTGCGATTTCAGCGGGACTTTTTAAATCCCTACGGACTTCAAGGACTTTGCGAACTATCAGCCGTACAGGCTGATATATATATGCATTCTATGCTTCGACCACATAATCTTCTTAGAAACGAATGTGAATAATTACCATAATTAATCCACGAATACTTATTCTTAGGTTGTGTTTGATTCTGGATCGATTTTGTTGGATTTCTGTTATGGGAGAAGTACTTCGACCGTAACAAACCACTCTCACTGACGGGTTTTCCTATAACCATACACCCAGCAATAAAAAGAAAAACGTATTTTTATTTTGCGTTGCACTCGTTTTTTTATATCTTTGTAGCGTCGTTCTGAGAAAGGAGCGACAATAAGAGGAGAGCAATTAAGCCTTGACCCGTCAGTAAATCTGGAAAATTCACTGTAGCATGGGAAAAGTCTGAAAGCTGCTTCTCCTGCAGAAGCATATATACAGCTCACTCTTTTATGGAGTCAGCTCACATATATACCTGCAGGTGTGAGCTGATTTTTCATTCTTTATGCTACGGGTATTCCAGAACCTTCTGACAAAGAATGTCTTAGAAGGCTCACACTCTTTATTGATACAATTCAAAAAGAAGAGCATGGATCCAGAGACTCAGAAGATGTTTATTGCCCAACTGCGCCAAAAGGTAGAGGAAACGTTTGGACAGGAAATCAAGACACCAAAGGATTTCGAGAACCTCTCGCAGGCGGTTGGTGACATAACGAAAAACTATATCAGTGCCACTACACTCAAACGAATGTGGGGATATCTAACTGAGCCCGTTACACCGCGAAGGACTACGCTCGATGTGCTGGCTCAGTATGTGGGATACAAGGATTGGGATGCGTTTACACAAGAGGAAACCGTTACTCCCTCCGACTCCTCTGCAACCCCTGTCCGCACTGTCACCAAGAGTGGATCGTCACGTGTTTTACAGATTGCCTTGCTTGTTGCCATGGTCTGCATCATCGGTATATTGTTCCTTCGGAACTGCCGGATATCGGACCAACTCACATCCATGACTGACTCGCTCAAAACTGTCACTGCCGACAAATACGTAATCCGTCTCGGACAGACTTTCTCTTCCTATGATGATTACCTGCATCTGTTTGGTATCACCCCAGATGACCGTCCTTGGGCACAACCTCTTCCCGGACATCCTGAGATTTGTATCTGGGGTCCCGAGTACCACAATGCCCATTGGCATAACGATGGGAACCCTGATAATCTGATGCCAACCATCACGGAATACTGGCATGTTGAGGGTGCTGACCCAGAGACCGTTCGTCTGCGGAACATCGACCACTATACCTACCTGCGTTACCGCAAAGAGCTGCGAGTAACCTTTATGAAGGGCCTGCGCGACTCTACCTTCACCTTCCTCGGTCTCTATTCGATGGACCATCAGTTGTCGGATACGAATCGCATTGTCTGGCAACGTGTAGCCGAAGAATGCGACCTCACTCATCTTGATTACCTGGAACAGTTGCGCCGCTGATCGTGCCCTCCATTAACCTCTATACAGCGTTACCGTTCCCCCATCACTCTGACAGTATTTACGGAGCAGTTGCTGGATGAACAACGCATTCTCCAGCACCTCATGCTCATTGCCGTCATAGCCGTTGATGAGTACGAGGAGATGGGTTGTATGAATGGTGATTTTCGTTCGCTCATGGTCACTGGTGGGTGTGCCGATGCCTCCCTGTTCATCCCGATAGACAGGCAGTCCCTCGATATTGATCACCCCACGTCCGATCCCCTCATACGGCTCATCCTTTTTCCCGACGCCCAGCATCAGATGATCCCCCACAATCCGGTCTGCATCAAAGCCACCGATGCTGTAACCATAACGGATACTGGCCAGATTGATCAGATCTACCAACGTATCGATCTGGTACAATTCCTTCCCTTGCAACATCCTACGGATCAGGGCTTCACTGGCCGGACGGTAACGTGACGGATCCTTTCCACACGCCTTGTAAACCTTTCGTGTGGCAGCAATGCCTGAAATACCTTTCAGACTCTCCGTTGTGAGCGTGGCACGGTATTCTTCTCCAAGCTCATGGATTTCATCCCACAACGGCTGACAAAAAGAACTATTCACCACCTGGGCCTCTACCGCTGCACCCACAAAGCCTGGACAAACATTCTCTATCTCATTCGAAACCTGTACTGTTATCATTTGCGTTATTCTTAAATCCCTCGACGTTTCCTTTGTTCCTCCTTTGTGCCTTCGCACTTCGACCTCACTCAATCATCTTCAGGAACTCATCCTCGCTGACGATGGCAACACCCAGTTTCTCTGCCTTTTGCAATTTACTCGGTCCCATATTCTCTCCCGCAAGGATAAAGGATGTCTTCCCACTGATACTGCCCACATTCTTACCTCCATGCTGTTCGATGAGCGCCTTATATTCATCACGGCTATGGTGAGCAAACACCCCACTGATCACGATACTCTTCCCTGCCAGCTTCTCCGACGTCCCCTGCAGCTGTTCTTCAGAAAGACTCATCTGGAGGCCGTAGCCTCTGAGCCGTTCGATCATTTCAACATTTCGCGTATCATGGAAATAAGTCATTACACTCTTGGCAATCACCTCACCGACACCTTCCACGTCCTGTAAGTCTTGTAAGGAGGCATGCATCAGTGTATCCATATCCTTGAAGTGACGCGCCAGCAGTCGTGCCGACGTCTCACCCACGAAACGAATACCCAGGGCGAAGACCACCCGTTCGAAGGGCACCTGTGTGGAGGCCTTGATGCCCTTGACGACATTCTCTGCCGACAGTCGGCGGTTCTTGTTGCCGCCCGTAATCTGGGCAACGGTGAGGTCATAGAGATCAGCCACGTTGTGGATAAGTCCGCGACTCCAGTATTCATCAACCGTCTCAGGACCCAGCGACATGATGTTCATAGCCCGTCGCGAGATGAAATGCTCGATACGTCCCTTGATCTGCGGTGGACATTCCGCATCGTTCGGACAATAGTAGGCAGCCTCCCCCTCATAACGCACCAGTCGGGCGCCGCACTCAGGACAATGGGTAATAAACTGCACGGGCTGTGCGATAATCGGTCGCTGATCGAGGTCAACCCCCACAATCTTCGGAATAATCTCACCACCCTTTTCCACATAGACATAGTCGCCGATATGCAGGTCAAAGCTCTTGATGAAGTCCTCATTATTCAACGTAGCCCGTTTCACCGTCGTTCCAGCGAGCTGCACCGGTTCCATATTGGCCACAGGGGTGACGGCTCCTGTCCTTCCCACCTGATAGGTCACCTCATTCAACCGTGTACAGGCACGTTCAGCCTTGAATTTATAGGCGATGGCCCACCTCGGACTCTTAGCCGTAAAGCCCAGAGCCCGTTGCTGCCGCAGGGAGTTCACTTTCAGGACGATGCCATCCGTGGCCACCGGCAAGTTCTTTCGTTCCGTATCCCAGTAGTTGATATAGTCATAGATCTCCTGGAGGGTCCTCACCTTCCGCATGCCCTCGGAGATCTTGAATCCCCAGGAACGCGCCGCCTCCAGGTTCTCAAAATGACCATCTGACGGCAGTTCCTCTCCCAACAGATAATAAAGGAACGCGTCAAGCTGACGGGATGCCACCAGTTCCGATTTCTGACTCTTCAGCGTTCCACTGGCCGCATTCCTCGGATTGGCAAACAACGGTTCCTCCGCTGCCTCACGCTCCGCATTCAACCGTTCGAACACCTTCCATGGCATCAAGATCTCTCCACGGATCTCAAATTCACGAGGATACGTCAGGGGGTCTGTATTCTTCTCGTTACTGAGGTCAGTAGTCATAGGGGTGAGCAGTAAGGGGATGGAACGGATGGTCTTCACATTGGCAGTGACATCATCGCCATACACCCCATCGCCACGGGTCACAGCACGGATCAGCTGCCCGTCCTTATAGGTCAGCGAGATGCTCAGTCCATCATATTTCATCTCACAGCACACCTCGAAGTCCTCGCCATTGAGTCCCTTTTTCACACTGTTATACCACTCTGCCACATCCTGCTCGTTATAGGTATTGGCCAATGACAGCATCGGGTATTTGTGTGCCACCTGCTGAAACTCCTGGTTCAGGTCACTGCCCACCCGCTGAGTAGGAGAGTTGGGGTCGGCCATCTCCGGATGCCTTGCCTCCAGCTCCTGCAATTCATGCATCAGGAAATCGAAGTCCTGGTCACCGATTACCGGTTGGTTTAGAACATAATATCTGTAGTTGTGCTCATGCAGCTCTTTCCGCAACTGCACGATTCTCTGCTTCTCGTCCATGTCTGTCATTATTTTCTTTCTGCAAATGTACACAAAAAAACTGGAAAGACAAATAGTCTTTTCCACTTTTCACACAAAAAGAACTTTTCCTTTTAAATAATTTGGTGGAATCAGAGAAATTGACTACATTTGCGGTAGTTATATAACAGAACGAACTATGATTAAGGATTTCAGTGAACTGACGCAACGACTGAAAAACGGCAAGTGCTGCCGTGTCGTTGCCATAGAGGCCATCGACGATCATTCGAAAGAAGCGATCGAAAGAGCAGAGAGCGAAGGATGGGCCCAAGTGACCAATATACACCTTTCCACCGTAGAGGAATCAGCCGCCGAAGCCGTGCGTATGATTCACCGTGGGGAAGCCGAGGTAGTGATGAAAGGTATCTTGAACACCGACGTGCTACTACGTGCCATCATCAACAAGGACAACCGCGAGGAAGGACTGTTACCCGTGGGTAACGTCTTGTCGCATGTCAGTGCCATGCGTATCCCTACCTATCACAAGATGCTCTTCATGAGCGACGCCGCCGTCATCCCCTACCCCACGTTTGAACAACGCATTGCCATGATCCGCTATGTGATCCGCCTATGTAACCTCTACGGCATCGAACAGCCGCGCATCGCCCTCATCCATTGCACGGAGAAGGTGTCGCCGAAGTTCCCCATCACCCTCGACTACCAGAAAATCGTGGAGATGTGCCAGGCTGGCGAGTTCGGCAATGCCATCATCGACGGTCCTTCTGACCTGAAATGTGCCGTTGACAAGGAGTCGGCTGATATCAAAGGCATCCACAGTCCGTTGGAAGGCAATGCCGATGCCGTGATCATGCCCGACATCGAAGCCGCGAACGTGTATTACAAGGCCATCACCGCTTTCACCGACACCCGTCTGGCCGTAGGACTGCAAGGCACCTCATGCCCTGTCACCCTCACCTCACGTGCCGACTCTGCTGAAACGAAATACAACAGTCTGGCCATGGCCTGTCTGCAGACGCTATAGCCCGTCTGCAGGACCTACTATCAGAACTACTAACCTATACCATTATAAACGATGAGAATTTTAGCGATTAACCCGGGAATGATCTCCACCAAGATTGGAGTATTCATTGACGAGGAATTAGAATGGCACGCCACCATCAACCATCCTTTCGAGGAATTGTGCCAGTACCCGTTCATTATGGACGAGTACGACTACCGGAAAGGCAAACTGATTGAAGCGCTGATACAACAAGGATATCAGATGGACGAGTTCGATGTCGTGGTGGGACGCGGCGGCTTGGTGAAGCCCATCGAGAGCGGTGTCTATGAACTGAATGAGAAAGTGATTGAGGATACGAAGCATCCACGACTGCATCATGCCTGTAACCTCGGTTCCCTGTTAGCACTTAGCATTGCCCGGGAGATACCCGACTGCCGGGCTTTCACCGTAGATCCCGGTGTGGTGGATGAGTTGGACGACATCGCTCGTATCACAGGAGTGCCCGAGCTGCCCCACCAGACCATCTGGCATGCCTTGAACCAACGGGAAATAGCCAAGCGCTATTGTCGGGAGCACCAGCTGAAATACGAGGAACAAGACCTGATTGTTTGTCACATGGGAAGTGGCATTTCCTTCGCTTTCCACCATCATGGACGGGCTGTGGAATGCTCCGATGCCCTCAGTGGTGACGGACCGTTCAGTCCTTCCCGTGCCGGATCTCTCCCCTCCGTGCAGCTCATCAAACTGTGCTACAGCGGACAATACAATGAGAAGGAGATGCTACGAAAGGTGAATGGACATAGCGGACTCACCGCGCATCTGAACACCAACGACGTGCGAGAGGTGGAACGGCGGATCCAGGAAGGTGACGAACATGCCAAACTGGTGCTGGATGCCATGATTTACCAGACAGCACGCCACCTGGCCTCTCTGGCACCCGTCACCAACGGTCATGTCGATGCGATTATCATCACTGGAGCCATCTCCAACAGTCAGTATGTCACTGACGGTCTGCGTGCCCGTCTGAGCTTCCTCGCCCCCATCTTTGTCTATCCGGGAGAGGACGAGCTGACAGCCTTGGCACACAATGCCTATCGTGCCATGATCGGACTGCAGGAGATCAAGATTTATCGATGATATGCGCTAGTCATTGACGTCACAGCATCCCTCTTCTCCTGGAAGATGTCCGTCAGGACAGTAAAAAAGTCGTGCATTTATACCCCCTAAATGCACGACTTATTATATTTTTTTGTACCTTTGTAGCCAATATGAGAATAGACATCATCACCGTGCTGCCGGAAATGATCGAGGGCTTTGTCCACGAATCCATTCTGGCAAGGGCACAGAAAAAAGGACTTGCTGAGATCCATCTGCATAACCTACGAGACTACACGAAGGACAAATGGCGCCGCGTGGATGACTATCCCTATGGGGGCTTTGCCGGTATGGTGATGCAGATAGAGCCCATCGACCGTTGTATTTCCGCCTTGAAAGAAGAGCGGGATTATGATGAGGTAATCTTCACCTCGCCCGATGGAGAGCAGTTCAATCAGCATGTGGCCAATGACCTGTCGCTAAAAGAGAACCTGATCATCCTCTGCGGACATTATAAAGGGATTGACCAACGGGTGCGCGACCACCTCATTACCCGTGAGATCTCCATCGGCGACTATGTGCTGACAGGTGGGGAACTGGCTGCTGCCGTGATGGCCGATGCCATCGTCAGGATTATCCCTGGTGTGGTAGGCGACGAGCAGAGTGCGCTGTCCGACTGTTTCCAGGATGACCTGTTGGCTGCTCCCATCTACACCCGTCCGGCAGAATACAAAGGATGGAAAGTGCCTGATATCCTGTTGAGCGGTCATGAGGCGAAGATCAAAGAATGGGAGATAGAACAGGCGATGGAACGTACCCGCCGGCTGCGTCCTGATTTATTGAAATAACTTATAAACAAATATCATTATGACAGTAAAACCACAATTAACATTTAAGGAAGCTTTGGCAGAAGCCAGAGGCAAATTGACACAATTCAATGGTCGTTCCCGTCGTTCCGAGTACTGGTGGTGCGCCTTGGTAGTATTCATCGCCAATTACGTGTTGGGCTTCATTCCCTTCATCGGAAGTATTGCTGCCTTGGTACTCAGTCTGCTGATGATCCCCCTCACCTTCCGACGCCTTCACGATGGCGGTCACAGCGGATGGTGGTGTGGAGCCAGTATGATTGTTGGCGGCATCTACTCAGCCATTCTGATGGGATCCTTGTTCTCAAAGTTCATCGGCATGAGTGATGGTGTAGAAATGGAATTCTCGGATATTATGAGCAATTTGGCTGAAGTCTTTACCAATCCTCTGGCCGTCATCTTCGGACTGGCCTCCTTTGTGCTCAGCATCATTCTTCTGGTTTTCCTGTTACAGGACAGCAAGATGGAGCCCAACAAATACGGCGAGTCACCGAAGTACGTGGAGTAATAGTCTGACGACAAGTAGTGTACGCAATAGCGAAAGGACAAGATAACTATGTTTAATCAAGAAGTATATGTAAGTCGCCGCGCCGAACTCAAGAAATTGGTAAAGAGCGGTCTCATCGTCTTATTCGGGAACAACGAGTCCCCGTGCAACTACCCGAACAACGGATATTATCCGTTCCGTCAGGACTCTACATTCCTGTACTATTTCGGACAGCGCAGGGAAGGACTGGTGGGAGTGATTGACATTGACAATGACAAGGAGATACTCATCGGTGACGATATCGACATCGAGGACATCGTGTGGTATGGCAGCGTAGACAGCGTAAGCGACTTGGCTGCTCAGGTTGGTGTTGCCAACACCGCCCCGATGAAAGAACTCGCCCATATCGTCGAAGGACGACAGGTCCATTTCCTTCCTCCCTACCGTTTTGACACGAAGATCCAGATCATGGACCTCTTCGGCATCCATCCAGACCAGCAGAAAGCTGCCGCCAGTGTGGAGTTGATCAAGGCCGTGGTGAAGATGCGTCAGTGCAAGAGCGCCCTGGAGATCGCAGAGATCGAGAAGGCTTGCGCCATCGGCTATCGGATGCACACCCATGCCATGCGACTGACTCGTCCGGGCGTTTCCGAGAAATATATCGGCGGACAGGTAGATGGCATGGCCCATTCCTTAGGAGAGCATGAGAGTTTTGCTACGATCTTCACGCAGCACGGAGAGATCATGCACGGTAATCCTTCCTATAACCTGTTGGAGGAAGGACGACTGGCACTGTGCGATGCCGGAGCGGAGAATGCTGAGAACTACTGTTCCGACAACACCCGCACATTCCCTGTGAATGGGAAGTTCACCCAGCGGCAGCTGGAGATCTACAGCATCGTGGAGGCCTGTCACGACTATGCCCTGGAGGTTGCCAAGCCTGGTGTTCTGTGGTATGACGTGCACATGAATGTATGCCGGCTGATGACTGATAAGCTGAAGGAAATCGGACTGATGAAAGGTGATACGGAGGAAGCCGTACAGGCCGGTGCCCATGCAATGTTCCTGCCTCATGGCTTAGGACACATGATGGGCTTGGACGTGCACGACATGGAAGGACTAGGACAGAACTACGTGGGCTTCGATGACGAGATCCAGCCCAGTACACAGTTCGGCACCAACGCCTTACGCTGTGGCAAGCGACTGCAGGAGGGCTTCGTGATGACCGACGAGCCTGGTATCTACTTCATACCGGCACTCATCGATGACTGGCGCTCCCAGGGATTGCATAAGGACTTCATCAACTACGAGCTGTTGGAGACCTACAAGGACTTCGGCGGTATCCGCATTGAAGACGACATCCTGATCACAAGCGACGGATGCCGTTTCCTCGGAGAAGAGCGCATTCCTTATCACCCCAAGGATATCGAGGCCTTCATGGCAGAACAGGCAGGATAAAACAAACAAACTATAAACAATTCATTATGAAGAAATTATTTTCATTAGCACTGGTGGTCCTCATCGCCACAGGTGCCATGGCACAGGAGAAAAAGGAGAAGAAAGAGAATCCCAACAAACCTGTGTTCACCGTTGTCAAAGAAAACAAAATCACCAGTATCAAAGACCAGAACCGCAGTGGTACCTGCTGGGACTACTCCACCCTCTCATACTTCGAGGCTGAGATCCTGAAGAAGACAGGCAAGACCTACGACCTCTGTGAGAGCTTCGTGGCCAACAAGACCTACATGGACCGTGCCATTCAGGTGGTGCGCCTGCATGGTGACTGTCAGTTCTCTCAGGGTGGTAGTGCCTACGACCCCTTGTTCTGTCTGCAGAACTACGGTATTTGTCCTGAGGACGCCATGCCGTTCCCAGGCAGTCTGTACGGCGATTCCCTGAACAACTTCAACGAGTTCTTCTCACTCATGGAGCCATATGTGGAGGCTATTGCCAAGAACAAAGCCAAGAAGATCAGCGGTCAGTGGAAAGTGGGTCTGCAGGGCATCCTCGATGCCTACCTCGGCAAATGTCCTGAGGAGTTCACCTACGAGGGAAAGAAATACACCCCGCAGTCGTTCGCTGCCAGTCTCGGACTGAACTTCGACGACTATGTAACGGTGACCAGCTACACCCACCATCCGTTCTATACACGCTTTGCCGTGGAGGTACAGGACAACTGGCGCAATCCGCTGAGCTGGAACCTGCCGATGGATGAGATGATGCGCGTGATCGACAATGCCGTGAAAGAGGGCTATACCATTGCCTGGGGTGGTGATGTATCAGAAGAGGGCTTCACCCGTCAGGGTCTGGCTTACGCCATCGACACCAAGGCTACGGAGAGTCTTGCCGGTAGTGACATGGCCAAATGGCTGAAGCTGACTGCCACCAAGAAAGCCAGTATCATCGACTCCTTAGGCTGTAAGGTTCCCGAGGTTATACCCACACAGGAGATGCGCCAGGAGCGTTACGACAACTGGGAGCTGACCGACGACCACGGTATGCTGATCTACGGTATCGCCAAGGACCAGAACGGTAAGGAGTACTACATGGTAAAGAACTCTTGGGGCGAGAGTGGTGACTATAAAGGCATCTGGTACATGACCAAATCCTTCATTGCCGCCAATACCATGGACTTCATGGTGAACAAGAATGCCATCCCGAAGGATATACGGAAGAAGCTCGGGATTTGAGAGAGAGGAAGGAGGAAGGATGAAGGAGGAAGGATGAAAGATGAAAGATGATAGATGATAGATGAGGGATGAGAGATTAGAGATTAGGGATGAGGGAGGAGGGAGGATGGATGGGGAGGATTACTGACCCCGTCCCCCAACCCCGCCCCTACAATGGGCGGGGAATTCCAAGGCCAAGCCCTGAGTAGTAATAAACCCTCATCTCTAATCCTTCATCTTTCATCTTTCATCTTTCATCTCTAATCTCTAATCTCTAATCTCTCATCCCTCATCTATCATCTTCCATCCTTCCTCTAGTTTCCTCTTTTTATTCTAAAATTTTGTAAAAATGTCTTTATTCTCGTTTTTATTTACTAACTTTGACCGCGGATTATTGTATTATGGATTAATCCGTCTACATCGAGAAAGAAAATAAAAACAATATAAATGCATTTTAAATGGAATTATCAATCACCATCACCAGAAGAAAAGGAGGCAGCTGAGGCGTTAGGCAACAAGATGAGTATCAGTCCTATTTTGGCACAGATCCTCATCAGACGCGGCATAACAACCGAATCAGCCGCCAAACGATTCTTCCGTCCACAACTCAACGATCTCATCAATCCGTTCCTGATGAAGGATATGGATATTGCGGTGGATCGTTTGAATGATGCCATGGGACGTAAAGAACGGATATTGGTATATGGTGACTACGATGTAGATGGATGCACCGCGGTAGCGCTGGTGTATAAGTTTCTGCAGCAGTTCTACTCAAATGTTGACTACTATATCCCCGACCGCTATGATGAGGGTTATGGCGTCAGCAAGAAAGGAATAGATTTTGCTCATGAGACAGGTGTCAAACTGATCATCATCCTCGATTGCGGCATCAAGGCCATTGATGAGATCGCCTACGCCAAGAGCTTAGGCATCGACTTTATCATCTGTGACCACCATGTGCCCGATGAGGTGATGCCGCCCGCTGTGGCGATTCTCAATCCGAAACGCGAGGATGACTCGTTCCCTTTCAAACACCTTTGCGGCTGTGGCGTGGGCTTTAAGTTCATGCAAGCCTTCGCCAAGAACAACGGTATCCCCTTCTCGAATCTCATTCCCTTACTCGATTTCGTGGCTGTGGCCATCGCCGCTGATATCGTTCCCGTCACCGACGAGAACCGTATCCTGGCCTTCCATGGTCTGAAACAACTGAACCAAAACCCGAATATCGGTCTGAAAGCCATCATCGATATCTGCGGACTGAACGGTCGTGATATCTCGATGAGTGACATCGTGTTCAAGATCGGACCACGCATCAACGCCTCAGGTCGCATGGAGAACGGTAAGGAATCAGTGGATCTGCTGGTGGAGAAGGATTTCGGTATTGCGCTCAAGAAGGCTAAGCATATCAACCAGTACAACGAGCAAAGGAAAGATATCGACAAACAGATGACCGAAGAGGCGAACCAGATTGTGGCCCGTATCGAAAGTCAGAAGCGCCACTCCAGTATCGTTCTCTACGATGAGAACTGGAAAAAAGGTGTCATCGGCATCGTGGCCTCCCGTCTGACGGAAATCTATATCCGTCCTACCGTCGTACTGACGCGTGACGATATCTATGCCACAGGGTCGGCACGCAGCGTCACCGGCTTCGATGTCTATTCCGCCATCAAGAGCTGTCGCGACCTGCTGCTCAATTTCGGCGGACATACCTATGCCGCCGGACTCACCTTACTCTGGAAAGATGTTCCAGAGTTCCGCCGCCGTTTCCAGAAATATGTAGAGGAGCACATCCAACCTGAGCAGATTGAGGCCATCCTCGATATCGATGCACAGATTGACTTCAAGGACATCACGCGGAAGCTGCATAACGACCTGAAACGTTTCGGCCCCTTCGGACCCGCCAACCAAAAACCGCTGTTCTGCACCATCGACGTGTATGACTTCGGTACGAGTAAGGTGGTGGGACGTGAACAGGAACACATCAAGCTGGAACTGGTTGATTCCAAATCCAACAACGTGATGAACGGCATCGCTTTCGGACAAAGTGGCTCGGCCCGTTATATCAAGAGCAAACGCAGCTTTGACATCGCCTATACCATCGAAGATAATATATACAAGCATAACGACGTTCAGCTGCAGATCGAGGACATCCGTCCTGCAGAGGTAGAAGAGGACTGATGGGAAAAGACTACAGAAGCCTTCTTCAACACTACTGGCACTATGATGATTTCCGAGGTATTCAGCGGGAAATCATCGAGAGTATCGGTGCGGGAAAGGACACGTTAGGACTGATGCCGACGGGTGGCGGTAAATCCATCACCTTTCAGGTTCCTGCCCTTGCCATGGACGGGGTGTGCATCGTGATCACTCCCCTCATCGCCTTGATGAAAGATCAGGTAGCCCACCTCCATCGGATTGGGATTCTCTCTGCAGCTATCTATAGCAGCATGAGTCGCGAGGAGATTGTGGCCACCTTGGAGAACTGCATCTTCGGTGGTATCAAGATCCTGTACGTTTCCCCCGAGCGTTTGGCTTCCGACCTCTTCCTCACCAAGTTGCGCCACATGAAAGTGAGTTTCATCACTGTGGATGAAGCCCACTGTATCAGTCAGTGGGGATATGATTTCCGTCCTTCCTATCTGCAGATTGCTGAGATCAGGAAGGTGAAGCCCCACGTTCCGGTACTGGCCCTGACAGCCACGGCGACCCCGAATGTGATTGATGATATCCAGGAACGTCTCTGTTTCCAAGAGAAGAATGTCTTCCGTATGAGCTATGAACGGAAGAACCTTGCCTATATCGTACGTACCGCCACGGATAAGGAACAGCAGATGCTGCATATCCTGAATGCGGTGCCCGGCTGTGCCATCGTCTATGTACGTAGCAGACGGAAGACCAAGGAAATGGCGGAGTTCCTGATGAAAAACGGTATCTCGGCACTGGCCTACCACGCAGGATTGGACAGTGTGGTCAGAGATGAGCGACAGCACGAATGGCATGACGACCGTGTGCGGGTGATGGTGGCCACCAACGCCTTCGGCATGGGCATCGATAAACCTGATGTTCGGATGGTGATCCACATGGACTGCCCCGACTCATTGGAGGCCTATTTCCAAGAGGCAGGACGTGCAGGACGCGACGGCAAGAAATCGTATGCCGTCCTCCTCTACAATGACAGTGATGAACGGAAACTCAAGAAACGAATCTCCGAGAACTACCCAGAGAAAGACTATATCAGAAAGGTCTATGAACATCTTGCCTACTTCTACCAGATTGGTGTAGGGAGCGGAAACGGAGCCTCCTTTGAGTTCAATATCGATCAATTCTGTCACACCTTCAAGCATTTCCCCGTTCAGGTGGATTCTTCCTTGAAGATCCTCATGCGCTCCGGCTATCTCGATTACAGTGAAGAGAAAGAGAGTCAGGCACGTGTGCATTTCCTTATTGACAGGAACGACTTCTACCGTCTGGACTCCCTGACGGTCAATGAAAACAATGTGATTACCGCACTGCTGAGGAACTACGGCGGACTGTTCAGCGACTACGGTTACATCAACGAGAGCTTTATCGCTAAGCAGGCAGGACTGCAGACGCAGCAGCAGGTGTATATGATCCTGAAGAACCTCTCAGACAAACATATCCTGCATTTCATTCCACAGAGAAAGACACCCCACATCACCTATACCCAACGACGGGAAGATCCGGAAAGGGTGATCATTCCCCCCAATGTCTATGAGCAACGGAAAGAACAGTTCGCTCTGCGTATCTCCTCCGTTATCCGCTATGCCAACAACGAGAGAGTGTGTCGTAGCAGACAGTTGCTCGATTATTTCGGTGAAACGAGATCGAAAGACTGTGGACAATGTGATGTCTGTCTCAGTCATCAAAATGATCATCTCTCCAAAGAGGCATTGGAAAAGGCCAGGAAAAGCATCTTAGCTTTCCTTGCCGATGGTCGTGAACACTGGATCCATGAGCTGAACACCTTACCACTGCCCACAGAACTCGTTGACACAGCCCTCCAAAACCTGGTTGATGAAGAGATCATCATCCTCAATGGCAGTAAGTTGAGAGTTGAATAGTTCAGCCCAAACTTGCAATTGTTAAATAATCCGATTTTATTTTACAAAGCGCTTCTCCAGAATCGTTTATTTGCTTCCAACTGGCCATTCGGTCGCAAAAATGCTCCAATTTTGGCATTTTTAAAACTTACTGATAATGAGATTGTTATGAAAGCACATTGCTTTCCATGCCAAAGTATAGTCTAATTTGGTTGCAAGTATAGTCTATTTTCAGTGCAAGTATAGTCTATTTGCAGTGCAAGTATAGTCTATTTGCAATGTAATCATAGTCTATTTGCACTTCAAAAACGGTGTTTTCGGCTACCTAAAACGGTGTTTTTGGACACTGAAAACGCTGTTTTGGCATCTCAAAACAATGGTTTTGCAGTTCAAAAGTCCATGAACTGCGAAAAACTACCCGCATACTCCTTGTTATCTTCTCTATTTTGCTCGAAAATAAAGTGTTAAAATCCGGCACTTTTTCCTGACATATTCTATTGTTCTTGATTCAGCAGAGAGAGTCGTTCCTTTGTAAAAGAGGTACAAAAAAAGCGGGCATCCAAGCCCGCTCTGTTATTGAGAAGAAATACTATTAGTTGTTCTCAGGACGCAGTTGGCGCACCACAGCACCTGCACGCCACATCTCCTGATTACGCATAGCCTCCAGTTCTTTCTCCAGACCAGCACGGTAATCGGGCTTTGAGTTGGAGTCGATGGAGATCTGTGCCTCAGTACCGTTCTTCACACTCTCATAGAGCTGCTGCATCACTGGCTTGATGGCATCATGGAAACGGGGAGCCCAGTCAAGAGCACCACGCTGTGCAGTAGTAGAGCAGTTGGCATACATCCAGTCCATACCCTTGGCACCGAACAACGGGCCCAAGCTCTGTGTCAGTTCCTCAACTGTCTCATTGAATGCCTCCGAAGGAGAGTGTCCATTCTCACGAAGCACCTCATACTGTGCCAGCAGCAGTCCCTGGATAGCACCCATCAGTGAACCGCGCTCACCAGTAAGGTCGGAAGTTGCCTCGCGCTCAAAGGTTGTCTTGAACAGATAACCGGCACCGATACCGATACCGAAAGCCAGGGTCTTCTCCTCTGCCTTGCCGCTGGCATCCTGATAGACGGCATACGAGCAGTTCAATCCGCGTCCCTCGCAGAACATTGTGCGAAGAGAAGTGCCTGAGCCCTTGGGAGCCACAAGAATCACGTCGATATCCTTGGGAGGAATCACACCTGTACGGTCGCTCCAGTTGATAGCAAAGCCATGAGAGTAATACAGTGTCTTACCGGGTGTAAGATATTTCTTGATGTTCGGCCATACCTGAATCTGACCAGCGTCAGACAGCAGCATGCACAATATAGTTCCTTTTTCTGCAGCCTCCTCGATGGAGAAGAGGGTCTTTCCCGGTACCCATCCGTCAGCTACTGCCTTGTCGTAGGTCTTACCCTGACGCTGACCGACAATCACATTGAAGCCATTGTCACGCAGGTTACATGCCTGACCTGGTCCCTGGATACCATAGCCGATCACGGCGATTGTTTCGTTCTTCAGCACTTCGCGTGCCTTTTCCAATGAAAATTCCTTGCTGGTGACAACAGTCTCAATCACGCCACCGAAATTCATTTCTGCCATAAATGCTTTTGTTTTAATTGTGATACTTATCCTTATGAATCATGCCCGCCCTACCCGAGAGCAGTCGTCTTGTTGATCCATCCCCTCCTTCACGAAAGAGCGGCGCAGGACTACTTTCTTGAAACGTTTGCAAAGGTACGAAATAATTATGAAACGCGGATTATAGATTACGATTTATTTTGTCTGATAGGATTATTTCCATCAAATTAGCACTCATTAAGCCTTTACGGTTTCATTCACTGCGATCCACGATATCATCATAACGCATCAGATAGGTATCGTACTGCGTCAGGAACGGACGGAAAGGTGACTGGATAGTCGAGGGAGAGTCGAAGAGCTCATGCACCAGTTGGGGGACCTTATCGGCTTCCAACCTGTAGAGATAGAAATCACCGGAGACCGTTCCCACCTCCTTGGCAATGACGGGGAACGCTGTACGTGCGAACTTAGGACCTTCACCGGAAACGGCAGCGTTGTATGTCAGCACAATTCCCTTATCTGTCTGTTCGAAACTGATATTCCCTCGTTGACAGAATATGAGCAGTCCATCGCCTCGCTCATCGGTTAGCAACGCTGCATCCACTCCCTGACGGTTACCTTCGAAATACAAATCACCTCGTTTTAATGACCAGAATCCGTACCTTCCTGCCCTGTATCTTCCAGGATAGGTAGGCATCATACCGTTGCCTATCCATTGCACTCGGTCGATGGCGGGATCCAGTAGAAAGGCGATGCCCATCTCCGAAAGGAAGGTATTCGTGGTATCGGGAGTGAGTGTGAAAGAATAGTGAGTGACATTCCCCACCCTATTCTGTTTGATTTCCGTAGCAATTGCACCGGCATGCTTGCCGTCGGATGATAAATGAAGAAGATACCGTTCCAGACGCTGATTCCCAACCTTTAGCTTTTCTGCCATCGTAGCCTTTCTTCCAGCACGTATCAGGATACCATCTTGCACGACACGCATCGGATCAGACGTATTCTCCGTCAGTGAACGAATGAAACGCTGAACAAGACTGGCACTGCCTATTGGTATGGACTGATGGTTCATTACCCTGTTATGGGCATCATAGACATCCAGCTGTAACAGACAGATCTTAGTGGTGTCCAACGCTGATGAGAGCAAGAGCGGATAGGTGACAGTATGACGGGGAGGACAGTCAGGCGAGAAGATGCCACTGGCAATGGTGTCACGGTCTTGCGAGAGGAACCACCGGAAAGTTACGTTGTCCTTGAGATTCAGAAAGTCATAGCGGTTACGGACATGCAGCATCAATGTCTGTGTCCCTCCTGCTGGGGGAAACGGTAGAATACTATCGATAACAGCCGCCTGGGCATAGTTTTGCTGCAGTTCGAAGTAATTCGGTAACGGTGTACGGTCAGCATAGAGCAAGCCATCTGTCCCTTTGTTCCCAAACATCTCGAAGCCACCATTAGGAGAGGTAAATACCCGTTCCTCGTAACCGTATCCCAGATCGCCATCCATCCCCTTTTCCTCACGGAAGGGCATACCTTGGTCAACCCACTCCCATACGGAACCGCCGGCAATGCATGGCGTACGCTCAATGATCTCCCACTGACGGTCATGATCTTCCAATGAGATTCCCAGGGAATGACAATACTCTGTGAAGATCACAGGACGGTCGGCATGCTGGTAGAAACCGGCTATCTGACCCGTTGTGGGATAGTGGGGTGCATAGATATCGGCCACTTTGGGGAACTGGTAATTGAATCCCCGGAAGTAGGAGCCTACCTGTGGATAGCATATCGGACGTGTGGGATCGAGTTCCTTCTTGACATACTCCCCCAATCTCACACAGATGTCGGTGAGCGGGTTTTCATTTCCCAGACTCCAAATCAGCACAGAGGGATGGTTCTTGTCACGGCGTATGGTTGCCTGAGCACGTTGCTGAAGCACTTCATAGAACGTGGAGTCATAGAGGTTCTTGTCACCGAAGCCGAAAGGCACCTCGTCGATGACATAGAAACCCAGGGAGTCGGTCAGCTCATAGAAGCGGGGCTCTCGCGGGTAATGACTGGTACGGATATAATTCACCGAAGCCTCCTTCATCATACGCATGTCCTTCAATGTGAGTTCTTCATCAATAACCTTCACGGTCTTGGGATCAGTAGCATGACAGGTAACGCCCCGCAATTTGACGGGTTGTCCATTGAGCTTCAGTACGTTCCCGTCTATAGTAAGCTCACGGAATCCGAAACGGTGTTCAAAGGTCTGCAGGGTTCTATCCTTCTGGACCAGTCGGGTGCGTAGTGTATAAAGGTATGGTGTTTCCGCTGTCCAGAGGTGCGGGTTCCTGACTTGATTCGTACCGACCATCACTCCTTGTGCATCGAAGATCTCATGAACAACCTTGGTATGTTGGTTGCCATTCTCCACTTCAGTTACCACATCAACCTCACCCGTGAGCTTCGGATGGATGGTCAAGTCCTTCAGATGGGTCTTGGGAACGGTCATCAGCGTCACATCACGGATGATGCCATTCGGCGCCCAATCATCGTTATAGTCAAAGTCACTGCCTCGGAACTGAGAGACTACTCTCAAGGCGAGTTCCTGTTGGTCGGACTTCCTATTCAAGAAAGGGGTGATGTCGAAGAGTGCGGTATTATATCCTGAGCACCACGATCCGGCCTTCCTACCATTGATCCACAGGTCGTAGCCATAGAGTACGCCATCGAAACGGAGCACCACCTGTTGCTTCCGCCACTCCTTGGGTACGGAGAATGTGGTGCGGTAATAACCTGTCAACGGTTGCGGACTGTCGTATTTCGGCTGACAGAAGCCATAAGCCTCCCAACAGCCTGGCACTGGGATACTTCCCCAGGAATCATCCATTTCGGGAACGGAAGGGAGGTCCTCGACTCCCTCTGTGACCTTCAGGCTCCACACCCCGTTCAGACACTTCATCATAGCAGGATCCGTAACGGGAAGAATACCCTGGAAGGCATCTGTCACCTGAGCCTGGACAATGATTGACAAAGCAATCATCCAAGCAGTAATCAGTATTTTCCTCATCCTACAACTTGATGTATTTTAAGTCTATTTTCACATACTTTCTCTCTTTCTGACTATTCCAATGTTCCATCAAGCCAAGGGGTGCCGTCAGGGGCTTACCGTCCTGCTGATAGACAGTTCCACTGACGGGATTCGGGATCATTGCCGCCTCACGCAAATACTCATCACAATAGTTCAGGCTCCCGAACTCTGGCCATTCACCAATCAGGATATCCATGCCGACGGCATCACATGCCAGTTCATCCTGCGACACGATCAAAGAGCAGGCCCAGTCACCATTGAAAGGCTCTTTCTGCCATTTCGGGGCCGGAGCACCATTTACATCCCGGGAGCCATAGGTTCCATCTATTAGGAACAGCATACATTTCTGTCCCAAGTCCTTGTGGGCGATGAAGTCAACGAATGTCTTGTAACCTGGCTTCCCATGTCGCTTGTCAGCACTGATATTGTTATGTGCATTATTCCTCCACATCAGTGAGATGTCGGTCGCTCCATACCAGTTCTTTGCCGTCAGTGTCACACCTGGTCCTGTATGTGTCTTCAGCAACGCACTGTTGATCAGGTAGTCTGCATCCACAATACATTTCGCCAAGCCTCTGGCCATCTTCCCATTATCAGTAGAATAGGTGATCTGTTCAGGATAATACTCGCACTTCTGGCGTCCTTCACCACCGATGTTATCGATAAAGACTACCCGTGGGAACTCCCTATGTACCTTATTATATATGCTATCTGTGATTGCCCTGCTGGGCTCACAGAGGACGAGATCCTGCTGGCGCACACCACCGTCACGTACTAGGGAACGCACCAGTGCAAGAGTTACGAAAGGAGAAGAGTTCAGTTCAATGGTGTCATGGTGGGTGATGGCATTGTTCATGTTCAGCTTCACGGCAATCATCTCACCCTTCTTGTATCCTCGGTTGCCGCGACCATGCTCCTTGTTAAAATGCTGGAACAAAGACTTCCATGCCTTTTTCACCGTTGGTGCTCCCGTTAGTTGAAGAACGGCTTCACGCACCATGGCATCTGCCTTTTCCTGATTGTTCCATCTGTCCTCCACCCAAAGACCTGTCCTACCGTCCCATTGGGCCACGCCAGGGGAATGTACCCAAGCCACCCTGCCAGGACAGATGCCTTTTCCTATGCCAAGGGGGGTATTCGGTTGCACAAACAAATTGGGGGTTACGGGATTATATTCCCCAAAGAACAAACGGTCACGATTGACGGCCTCATCCAGAAGCTGAATGGTGGTGGAAGGTCCTAAATCAGGATCCTTCCAGGCTCGAAGCTGCCATACCACCTTTCCATCCTTGTCTATTTCAATGGCTTGAACAGGAGCATGAGCACTGTCCATCGGTGTCTTGTTCCATTCATTATACCAGTTGTTGATCAGGTGATGACCATTCTTCATCCTGACAGTCTTCTGAGGCTGAGTCACTCCAAAGGATGTGGTGTTCATCTCCCATACGGTCTCTCCCATTCGGGTAATCTCCTGAATCTGCCCCTTCCTGCCTGTGATGAGGAGGTTTCCTTTAGGTAATTCCTGAACCGACCAAGGCAGGAAGCCATCCCATCGGTCTATCTCCTTACCATCACTGTTATATTCGCAGATACAACCCAGTGCCATGTTGGCCACCAGCAACGTTCCACGGGAGGACAGACGGGCATTGCGGAATTGTCCATGTACCGATCCTTTCTCTGATGTGGGAAGGACAAATTCGCGTACGATACGCTTCGACGGGATTTCCATTACAACCCCTTTTGCAGGTCGGCCATTTTGAATGAAGACCACATGGGTTCGTCCTATCGGCTGTGCGGTGTGTATCTCCGTACCTTGCGGTGCATCATAGTACCATACCGCTTTTCCCGAGGCATCAACTTCCGTAACCCCATACTGATGGGCCATCAGGATGTGTCCATCAGTCATCAATACAGCATCACTGATTTCGCCACGTAACCGTTCAGAATCAGGAAGCATGGCATTGTCATACTCCCACGCCACCTTTCCTTCTTTCACAATAAACATTCTCAAACGCTTACTTTGTCCTGCATAGAAGAAATCATGCCGACTCAAAGACTCGTCAACGACCTGCTGTGCCAGCAATGGTGTTACGAATGTCCATAGCATACTGAATAAAACAATTCCCTTTTTCATTTGATTTGTTATAGTTTGTTAGTTATAAATACGCTTTTGTCAGGGAACATCGTACTCCCCGTAACAATACAGCGAAAGCCATTCCCTATAGGAGTCTTGCCTGATTGCAAGTCAATACGAAGGGGAAGTGGATCAGATGAACAAGACCTTGCTACGCACCACCTCTACTTCCTCCTGTGTTCCAGCCTCGGAGGTGATTTGTTTGCAGATGCGAATACAATATTCGTTCTCACCCGTCTGCTCACGATAGAAGCTCAGACGGTCGCCTTGATGGCATTCTGCCACATAGGCAATATCAAAGCGGTGAATGCGATGCGTTCGGTACCAGTCGAGATCCCAGAGGTCGAGCACATGCTCGATATACTTTACAGAATTGATATGTCCGTTGATATCCACGTCATTATAATAGGTGTCGATAGTTCGTACCAGTTCAGCCTGATCATCCATCTTCACTCGTGACAGGCGGTCCATCGGATTGGTCTTCTCTTTCTCTATATACCCGAGAATTGATCCGTCATGCACTTCGAGCAAGTTACAGGGCTGGCGTGTTTCTGTATCGATCATTGCCCAGATGCTTCTCCCGTAACCATAGACCTTCCCTTCCTTGTCCACCACACGGAAGTTACGGTTGGTGAAGTAACGCATGGCACTCTCCACCCATGTCTCTACGTTGAATCTCGTGTACATCTCAGGCATCTCGTCCATTTCAATAGCCAGACGGGAGAGCACCCATGCACGGTTCACTGAGAGCAGGTATTTCATGCCAAAGCCGCGGTCGTTGGAATGAAAATCAGCCGCATTAAGCATGTGATTACCTAAATGACCCATAAACAGCCGCTGATTGAAATCGCAGTGAAACGGCTCTGCCAGGAATTCGTAAGTTCCTACTTTATCTAACATCATTTCCTATATTACTTTTGTTATTCTTCCCGAAATGCCTTTAAAACAAGGACCTGACCAAGAACCAAAGTACAGGTACCAACAAGGCGGGGAGAAGGTTCAACGTCTTACAATCTTTCAGATTCAACAAGGCCAGTCCGCTTCCCGTAATGAGCAGTCCGCCCACAATCAACAGCTCTGCCATCAAGGCATCACTGACGGCAGTACTTGACACATGAGCCACCAACCAGAACATTCCCTGCCAGAGGAACAACACAGGTGCTGCGAGTATCATACCGATGCCGTATGTAGAAGCAAACACCATCGACGAGACAAAATCGAGGGTGGCATTTGTATAGAGGAAGGTATGATCGCCTTTCAAGGCAGAGATGACCGGGCCGAGCATGGACAGCGGACCGATACAATAAAGCAGGATCGCCGTTGCCAACCCGTCAGCCAGTCGGTTTTCTCCGTGATCCCCTCCCTTTTTGAGTTTGTCAATCAGTCGTTTGAACCGTCCGTCAATATCAAGCATCGTTCCTACAACCCCACCAACGGCCAAAGCAACAATGAACAGTACAGGATAGTCCGATTGTGGGAAATGACTGATTGTAGCATTCAGGCCAATAGCCAGAGAAGCCAGGCCCAATCCTGTATAAAGCACCTCCTTATACTGTTCTTTCACCCCACGATGGAGAATCGTCCCAATGACAGTTCCTGCAATGATGGTGGCAGTATTGACAATCGTTCCAATCATTTTCTATGTTCGTGCTGTTCCCTTTCTTCCAAGAACTCACTTACCTGCTCTTGCATACCACGAGTAACGGCGATTCGTCCGCTGCGTGTATATTGCAACACACAACCGAATGCATCAAGAGCGCGGAACAGTTCGATGATCTCTTCTGTCACACCATATTTCATGACAATCGTATAAGTGGGATTTACCTCGATGATATGAGCATCGAACCGTCGGATGGTTCGTGAGATCTCAGGGTTCTCCAACACATGCTGCGTAGTAAGCTTATACAAGCCAGACTCCCGGATAAAGAGCTGTTCATCGGTAAAATAATTCGCCTTCACCACGTCGATCTTCTTCTCAATCTGTCGGGTGATCTTCACAATCTGATCCTCGTCGCTCCAAGCGGTAATGGTGTATTTATGTACACCAGGAATACTCGATGCAGACACGTTCAAACTCTCGATATTCACCTGACGACGTGTAAACACGGCGGTGATCTGGTTCAAGATACCCGCGATGTTCTCAGAATATACTAAAAGGGTATAAAATTTCTTCTCTTCCATAAACTATTGCGGTAGCAAATTATCCACTTTTCACTCTTCCTTGATAGAAAGCATCATGTCATCCACATTCATTCCCGGCGGTGTCATCGGCAGAACATCATCATCTTCAAGGATGGCACATTCGAGGATAAACGGTCCCTGGGTATGGAGCATCTTCTCCACGGCCGCCTGCAGATCTTTCCGATCAACCACAGCCTGATAAGGGATGCCATACCCTTTAGCAATCAGCTCATAGCAGGGGTTCATCATCTTTGTGAAAGATTTTCTACGTTGCCAGAACATGTCCTGCCACTGGCGCACGTTACCGAGATAGTGATTATTCATCAGAATCATCTTCACAGGAGCCTGTTGCTCCATGATGGTACCCAGTTCTTCAATACACATCTGGAAACCACCATCACCCATGAAACAGCAGACGGTACGTTCCGGTGCGCCAAAGGTGGCGCCGATGGCTGCTGGCATGCCATAGCCCATGGTACCCAAACCGCCACTGGTACAGATGCTACGTTTCTTCGGATACTTGAAATACCTCGTGGCAAAGAGCTGGTTCTGTCCAACATCGGTCACAAGAACGGCATCTCCCTGGGTAGCCTCAGCAACGGCATTCACCACCTCACCCATCAACAAGGGTCCTTCCGTAGGATGAATGGCCGGCTCAATGACTTTCTCACGTTCTTTCTCTTCGAGGGGTTTGAAAGAATCACGCCACTCTTTGTGATCTGCATGGTGAAGCAGTGCCGTGATGGCAGGCAAAGACTCCTTACAATCCGCAATGACTGCCACGTCGGTCTTTACGTTCTTATCTATCTCACTATGATCAATATCCAAATGGATCACCTTCGCCTGCTTGGCATAGGTTTTTAGATTACCGGTCACACGGTCAGAGAAACGCATACCGATAGCAATGAGCACATCACACTCCTGCTCTTTGATGTTCGGAGCATAATTACCGTGCATACCCAACATACCCACATTCAGCGGATGGGTGGAAGGGAGTGCAGACAGTCCCAGCATTGTTCGGCCTGCAGGGATATCCGCCTTTTCAAGAAACGCCAAGAGTTCATTTTGGGCATTGCCTAACTCCACACCCTGTCCAACGAGTGCCAAGGGCTTCTTAGCCTGATTAATCAGATTGGCAGCCTCATGGATCGCCTTCTCATCCAGCTTGGGATAAGCTACGTATGAACGCACGAAGTTCACCTTCTGCGGTTGGAACTCCACCAACTCCGTCTGTGCATTCTTCGGGAAATCGAGCACCACAGGACCCGGACGGCCACTTCGTGCGATATAGAATGCACGACTTACTGCCCAAGCAATATCCTCGGCATGACGAATCTGGTAGCTCCACTTCGAGATTGGCTGTGCCACACCCACCAGGTCAACCTCCTGAAAGGCATCCGTTCCCAAGGCCGCTATGGGCACCTGTCCTGCTATCACGACGATCGGCGTAGAGTCAAGCATGGCATCGGCCACGCCCGTCAGCGTGTTCGTAGCACCAGGACCACTTGTCACCAATGTCACCCCCACTTCTCCACTCACCCGTGCATAGCCCTCAGCGGCATGTGCCGCCGCCTGCTCATGACGGACGAGAATATGATCGAATGCCTTTTTCTCACCTCGTGTATAGTCATAGAGCGCATCATATACCGGCATGATGCTACCTCCGGGGTAACCGAAAATGGTCGTTACCCCTTCAGCCTTCAGTGCCAGCATCAATGCTTCTGATCCTGTGATCTTTTCTTTTGCCATAGTTTCTGATTTGTACTAGTTGTACTAGGGTTACTAGTATTACTAGGTTTTCTATTCAATGATTCTAATACCGCCCTTATCTGCCGAGCTAACACTCTGGGCATATGCACGCAGTGCCTTAGACACCACACGATTGCGCTTCAACGGCTGCTGTGGCCGTGCTGCCAGTTCCTCATCAGAGAGTTTAACGTTGATCGAACGCGAGGGGATGTCGATAATAATGATATCACCATCCTGAATCTTCCCAACATTTCCTCCAGAAGCGGCCTCGGGAGAGATATGTCCGATGCTCAGACCAGAAGTACCGCCAGAGAAACGACCATCGGTAATCAGGGCACACTCCTTACCCATATGCATACTCTTGATATACGAGGTGGGATACAGCATCTCCTGCATACCCGGTCCACCCTTCGGTCCTTCGTGGGTGATGACCACACAGTCGCCCTTCTTCACCTTCCCACCGAGAATACCCTCGCAGGCATCTTCCTGAGAGTCGAACACCACGGCAGGACCTTCGAAGTGCCAGAGTTCAGGAGCCACGCCAGCGGTCTTCACCACGCAGCCGTCCTGAGCAATATTACCAAAGAGAATAGCCATACCGCCATCCTTGGTGTATGCATGCTCGATGTCACGGATACAACCGTTCTCGCGGTCGGTATCGAAACTCTTGTAATAGGTATCCTGTGCACCCAATTCGTTACAGAACTTACCTGCTGGGGCACTCAAATAGATTTGAGCAGGACTCAAATCACATGAATCATTCTCAATGGTCAGTTGTTCATTATTATTGATCGCATAGCGATTGATGTCCTCGGCCAGCGTATGTCCATTCACACGCTTCAAACTAGTATCGATGAGTCCGCCTTTATCCAGTTCAGCCATCAGGGTCATCACGCCACCGGCGCGACCAAACTCCTGAACACTGTATTTCTGACTGTTGGGGGCCAGTTTAACGAGGAAGGGTGTCTTTCGAGAAAGGGCATCGATGTCGTTCATCGTGAAATCTACCCCTGCCTCCTGGGCTACGGCAAGTAGATGGAGTACGGTGTTGGTAGAGGCTCCCATGGCAATATCCATGGTCATGGCATTGATGAATGCCTGACGGGTGGCAATGCTGCGTGGCAGCACACTCTCGTCACCATCCTCGTAATAGGCCAACGCGTTCTTCACAATCTGACGGGCAGCCTGTTGCATCAGACGTACACGGTTCTTATGGGTAGCCAGAATGGTGCCATTGCCTGGTAAAGAGAGACCGATGGCCTCCGTCAGGTTGTTCATCGAATTAGCGGTAAACATACCCGAACAGCAACCGCAACCAGGACAGGCACGGTTCTCGATTTCCTGAAGGTCGGCATCGCTGACAGTAGGGTCGCCACCCTTGATCATGGCGATGACAAGGTCAAGGTTCTCACCCTTGTACTGTCCTGCCTCCATGGGACCTCCGCTGACAAAAACGGCGGGGATGTTCAGACGCATGGCTGCCATCAGCATACCTGGAGTAATCTTGTCACAGTTGGAGATGCAGATCATGGCATCGGCCTTGTGACCGTTGACCATATATTCTACCGAGTCGGCAATGATATCACGAGAGGGCAGGGAGTAGAGCATACCATCATGTCCCATGGCGATGCCATCGTCGATGGCAATGGTATTGAACTCAGCGGCATAGCAACCAAGTCTTTCTATCTCTTTCTTTACAATTTGTCCGGCCTCGTGTAAATGGGTATGTCCGGGCACAAACTGAGTAAACGAATTGACAATGGCAATGATGGGCTTTCCAAACTGCTCACGTTTCATACCGTTGGCCACCCAGAGCGCACGTGCTCCAGCCATCCTCCTACCTTCAGTGCATACCGCACTTCTCAACTGATGCTTCATTTTCTATTCGTTCTCTATTATAAATAATGACTGCAAAGATACATAGTTTTCAGCACACCACCAACAAATTTGAAGGTTAATTAAGTAGAAACGAGGAATTTGTAAGTAACGACCATGACTTTTGCAACAGAATGCTTCGCGTTATGGAATAAAATGCGTACTTTTGCATCAGGATGAAGAAAATCATACTGATTACGGGCGGTCAACGCTCAGGAAAGAG
>CACXMM010000029.1:46710-47119 GCA_902768785.1 uncultured Prevotellaceae bacterium | reverse complement strand
AGATGGACTCTTGTTGCAGAATAAATCTCCTTGTCGTGATGGGCATCTATGTCATAGTCATCACTTTGTGCCCATTTGAAACTCCATGATTTGATGTCCTTTCGTTTGAGAACGGGTATGATTTTGTCCAGATATGGCTGCTTGTCAAAATAATAACTCTTTCCGCCAGGCAAGGGAAGTCTCTTGTTATATCCTAACGTCCCGAAACCTCTGATGTGCTTACCGCATGGCTTCGGACTTGCCGTATAGTTGAGAAACACGGTTTCGAGAGCGTCAGGATAAAACATCGTGCCGTCGTTTGCCCTGATCTTCGCAATAGAGTCTCCTCCGTTCTTTAGGCATAGTGAATAGGTAATAGTGTCAGCATCGTGGCTATGTGACTCGAAGTGATAACTCTCTTCCGAGATTG
>CACXMM010000029.1:0-46634 GCA_902768785.1 uncultured Prevotellaceae bacterium | reverse complement strand
GTATAGCAGTTGGCCGCCTCCGTGGTTGACCTTCATCTTGCTGTCTTGGCGCGCAGTTGTTATCTTTTCTATTTCTTCCCATATCTTGTCCATGGGTGTCCTGTCCTGTGCGGAAACTGCTACAGACAGAATGACTGATGCTATTGCTATGATGATTCTTTTCATTTTTATAAATCGTTTAATGGATAAATATCTGGTGTTATTGACGTGTTGTTGAGGGCATACGAACAATTCATGGATACGCGCTGAATCACGCGATTGCCTCTTTCGCGAAGTGCTCTTGCCTGTTCTGCAAATTGAATGTACGGATCTTCGTAGGGAACAATGTCGCCTTCCTCCACTTCTTTCAATTCTCTATCAGTAGCGTGTTCCTGCAGGTCGGATACTCTTTCCTTTGTCATACGTTTGGAAGTGTTCATCCGATGCTTCGACCGATGGACTTGCCGAGGCTTCTCTTCCATGACTGGTGACTTTTCCTTCTTGGTTTTCAACTGATTAACCTCTGTTACCTCCACTTTATATTGAACCTGCTTTTGATCTTTCGCCACCTTCGCTATCTGAGGCTGAGAAGAGACATTCTCTTTCGGTGGACTAAGGAAAACGATCAGTAAGGCGGCCACACAGGCAGCAACCACCCAAGGCCATAGCTTCACGATGCGAGACTTACGACTGCGCTCCTCCATCATCTGATCAAAAAGCGCTTCATCGACAGTCAGCTCACCAAGCATCTCGGCAATCACCTTCCAGTCGTCTGGAGCATCTTCGCGGGATACCTCCAGGGCCAGCAGCCTCTCCTCCTCTGCAGTTGTCTCGCCGTTGAGGTATTTCTGAATCAATATTTCGGTGTCTTTGTATGTCATGTCCTTAACCTTTTAATCTCTTCAAACACTTTCTTTCTTGCAGCAGAAACGATGCTCTTGATCGAGGGTTTCGCGATGTTGGTCAGCCTTGCTATCTCGTCAAGCTCCAGTCCTTCTATCTGCCTCATCTCGAACAGTCGTCGTTCGCTCGGTTTCAAATGCTGCACTGCCTTGTTCACGGCTTCATGCAGTTCCTTGGCTTCCAACACTTCGTGAGGTGAAGCGCCCACATCCCTATCCGGTGGAGAAAACCTCTCATTTGCTTGGGTCGTCACGAAAGGGCTGGCCTTTCTTTTCCTCACTTTGTCCATGCAGCAATGTTTCGCCACCCTGATGGCGAGAGCATCATGCTGTGCACCGGAATCCATCCTGTCCATGTACCTGAGAAGAGCCACCAGTCCCTCCTGCGCTACATCCTCGGCATCATCATCATTGCCGAAGAAACTGCGGCCAACCGAAAGCATTAACTCTCGGAGCATCGGGGCGATATGTTCAAACTCTTCTTGTGTCATCTGCCATATAAGCGAACGTCAACCACCAAAGTTAAGTTGAAATCCGATTTTTTTTGTAATCATAAAGGATTTAAAGCACAAAGTTATGCATTTATTCGAATACAGCCTCGCAATAGTCCAAAAAATTGACTGCCGTGAAGTGAAAGTCATGATGAAGCAACAGAGATTTGCAGGCAGATATGCGATAAACTTCCAATTTCGCTTTGCCATCTCAGCATTTCTTCGTAACTTTGCACCATTGTTTTCTATAAACACAGAATCTGTGTTCCGGAACAGAAATGATAATGACAAATTGCGGTGGATGAGACATTGTTTTGCACAGAGTGTGCAGAGCCGTTGCACAAAGTGTGCAGGATAGTTGCACAGATTGTGCAGAACCGTTGCACAAAGTGTGCAGAGGTGTTGCACAAAGTGTATAGAACCCTTGCTTAAGTGATAGGCAAGTCACTTCGTTCAGTCCGCATATTTGTTTTAGGAAATAGTATTCAAGGACAAAGAATAAAACATACAAGATAAATGGAATTAGCAAGCAAATACGATCCACGGGAAGTGGAATCGAAATGGTATCAGTACTGGCTTGACAACAAGCTGTTCAGTTCAAAACCCGACGGTCGTGAACCGTACACCATCGTAATCCCACCGCCAAACGTGACCGGTGTGCTTCACATGGGACACATGCTGAACAACACCATTCAGGACATCCTGGTGCGTCGCGCACGGATGGAAGGCAAGAACGCCTGCTGGGTGCCCGGTACCGACCATGCCTCTATCGCCACGGAAGCGAAGGTGGTGAAGAAACTCGCTGAGCAAGGTATTAAGAAACACGACCTCACACGTGACCAGTTCCTGGAGCACGCATGGGAGTGGACCCATGAGCATGGAGGTATCATCCTGAAGCAGTTACGCCGGTTAGGTGCTTCATGTGACTGGGACCGTACCGCCTTCACCATGGATGAGAAACGTTCCGAGAGTGTGATCAAGGTATTTGTAGATCTGTATAACAAAGGACTGATCTACCGTGGCATGCGCATGGTGAACTGGGATCCGAAAGCCCTGACAGCCCTCTCCACTGAGGAAGTGGTCTATAAGGAGGAGCAAAGTCATCTGTTCCATCTGAAATATTATGTTGATGGTCTTGATAAACTTGACAACCAAGCAGCATTAGAAGCTGAGGGCAATATCATCCACAAGGATGAGAAAGGCTACTATGCCGTAGTGGCCACCACCCGTCCGGAGACCATCATGGGCGATACGGCCATGTGTATCAACCCCAAGGATCCGAAGAACCAGTGGCTGAAAGGTCGGAAGGTGATTGTGCCACTGGTGAACCGCGTGATCCCTGTCATCGAAGACCGCTATGTAGATATCGAGTTCGGTACGGGCTGTCTGAAAGTGACACCTGCCCACGACACGAACGACTACATGCTGGGTAAGACTCATAACCTTGAAACCATTGACATCTTCAATGCCGACGGTACGATTTCAGAGCAGAGTCCGATCTATGTAGGCATGGACCGTATGGACTGCCGTAAGCAGATTGCCAAAGACCTCCAGGAAGCCGGTCTGATGGAGAAAGTGGAAGATTATGTGAACAAGGTAGGTTATTCAGAGCGTAATCCCGACACACCTATCGAGCCCCGTCTCTCCCTGCAGTGGTTCCTGAAGATGCAGCACTTTGCCGACATTGCCCTGCCGCCGGTGTTAAACGGAGAATTGAAGTTCTATCCACAGAAATACGTGAACACCTATAAGAACTGGCTGGAGAACATTCAGGACTGGTGTATCTCACGTCAGCTGTGGTGGGGCCACCGCATTCCTGCATATTATTATAATGAGGAAGGCGACTTCGTGGTTGCTGAAACACGTGAGAAGGCCTTGGATCTGGCTCAGCAGAAAGACCCGAAGATTACGGATGCCGACCTGCGTCAGGATGAGGATGCCCTTGATACCTGGTTCTCCAGCTGGCTGTGGCCCATCTCACTCTTCGACGGTATCAATAACCCCAACAATGAGGAGATTAAATACTACTACCCCACCAGCGACTTGGTAACAGGTCCGGACATCATCTTCTTCTGGGTGGCCCGCATGATCATGGCAGGCTATGAATATGTTGGAGATATGCCTTTCAAGAACGTTTATTTCACGGGTATCGTACGCGACAAACTGGGACGCAAGATGTCGAAGTCGCTTGGCAACTCCCCCGACCCCATCGAACTGATTGAGAAATTCGGTGCCGACGGAGTACGCATGGGTATGATGCTCTCAGCCCCCGCCGGTAATGATATCCTCTTTGATGAGGCACTCTGTGAACAGGGACGAAACTTCAATAACAAGATTTGGAACGCCTTCCGTCTGGTGAAGGGATGGAACACCGCCGACATCGAACAGCCCAAGGCTTGTCAGAAAGCCACCGCCTGGTTTGCTGCCAAGATGAAGATGGTGAATGCAGAGATCGATGATCTGTTCTCGAAATACCGTATCTCAGAGGCTTTGATGGCAGTGTATAAACTGTTCTGGGATGAGTTCTCCAGCTGGTATCTGGAGATGGTGAAGCCTGCCTACATCAACGGTGAGGCACAGCCTATCGACAAGCAGACCTACGAGGCCACCCTCGGATTCTTCAATGACCTGCTGAAGATGCTCCATCCGTTCATGCCGTTCATCACCGAGGAACTCTGGCAGCATCTCTATGACCGTAAGGAAGGTGAGAGCATTATGCGCGACTGTCTGAAGATGGATGCCCCCACCGCTGAGGAGGTTCAACTTACCGAGGAGATCGAACAAGTGAAACAGATTGTTTCCGGTGTCCGCATGGTACGCAGTCAGAAGAACATCGCACCCAAAGAACAGCTGGAGCTGTTAGTGGTGAACGTCAATCACTTCGAGGCCTTCAATGAGGTAATCTCGAAGATGGCCAACCTGAAGACTATTCAGGTGGTGAACGAGAAGAGTGCCGATGCCAGTGCCTTCATGGTGGGAACCGATGAATTTGCCGTTCCCCTGGGCGATATGATCGATGTGGCTGCCGAGCTGGAAAAGGCAGAGACACAGCTGAAGCACCTGGAAGGATTCCTGATGGGTGTGAAGAAGAAGCTCGCCAACGAGAAGTTCGTGGCTAATGCCCCAGAGGCCGTCGTAGCCTTAGAGCGCAAGAAACAAAGTGACTCTGAGGAGAAGATTGCCGCCCTTCAGGAAAGCATTGCAGAACTCCGCAAGAAACTCTAAAGAAAGCAATATGAAAAAAGTACTCCTGCTGCTCCTCACCACGTTGATCATGGTGTCATGTCATAAGAAACATGACGAGCCCGATCCTGTTGTCGAGTCGGAGATGACCGTGCTGATGTATATGCCCTGGTCAAAATCCGCTCCGAACGACAACATTTACTCGTATTTCCTGAAGAATATCAGTGGCATGAAGACAGCCATTGAATACAGGAAAGGACTGAGTAACAAGAGATTCATGGTGCTGATAGCAGCCAACGAGAACCGTGCCTATCTGATAGATATCAAATATCAGAAAGGGGCCTGCGTGAACGATACTATTAAGACCTACACGGACCTCAATGGTGGCAGCTACTCTTCAGTGGCAGGACTCACTTCTTTCTTCAATGATGTAAAACAACAAGCGCCGGCAAGATCCTACTCACTGATTGTCGGTAGTCATGCCTGTGGATGGATACCTGCAGGACAGGAGGTGTCTGCCAAGCAGACAATATTCATGGCCAAGGGAGCACAAAGCAGGGAGGAGGACCTGCCCCTATGGGAGACCCGTTGGTTTGGGAACCCTGGTCTGGATACCTACCAAACCGACATCTCCACGCTGGCAACCGCCATCAAGAACTCGTTCGGACATACGGAATACATCCTGTTCGACGATTGCTATATGTCGAACATTGAGGTGGCCTATGGGTTGAGAGAGGCTACCGACTATCTCATTGCCTCTACCTGTGAGGTGATGTTGGCCGGAATGCCCTACGCCACGGTAGGTTCCTCTTTGCTTGACAAGAACTACAACGGTGTTGTAGAAGGGTTCTATAATTTCTACAAGGACTACGTGAACGACTATGGTGAGCTAAGGAACTACGGTACTATTGGCGTGACGAAGACCAGTGAGGTGGATGGGATTGTGACGATCATGAAAAAGATCAACAGTCAGTTCTCGTTCGAAGACGACCTGAATGACATCCAGATTCTGGACGGCTATACTCCCACCATCTTCTACGACATGGGTGACTATGTGAAACATCTCTGCAAGGACGAGACGCTCTATCGGTCGTTCGAGACACAGATGTCCAAGCTCGTTCCCTACAAGCGGTGTACAGAGAAATTCTTCTCTCAGCCCACCTTCAGAGATAAACTATTTATCCCGATCAATACGTTCTCAGGAATCACGATCTCCGATCCCACACAGAACCCGAATGCCATCAATCACAAGACGAAGACTGGTTGGTGGGAGGCAACCCATTAATGACAAGACTGGGGATTATTCGTAATCATCAACGACATTGTTGATGAAATCCATCATAGGTTTCCCCACCTTGAACACCTTTGCCATCTCACCAAGCCAGCGGTCACCTTCAAAGAAGGTATCGGGAACGCATTTCCAACAACAGTAGTCTTTCATCCGCAGATACTCGATGAACTCATAGTCACGGGGGAAACCGCTGGGTGCGGATTTCAGGTGCATGATGCCGAAGCCTTTGGGTGAGGACATTTCATATTCCCCTCCCTCCTGCTCCGTGGAGCCTTCACCAGGTCTGCCGAAGAAACTCACAAATTTCCTGCTTTCCACGATTCCTCTCCATGTATCGATGTTCGCCATGATCTCGTTACGGCAGGAGGTAAGGATATTCGTTGGCAACCAATAGGTGCCGACGGCCAGCATGCAATGTCCTGGTTCCAAATGGATATAATAACCGCCATGAAGGGATTTCTTTCCATGGGCAGAGATATAGGCACCCAGATGACGTTTGTAGGGTGACTTGTCTGGAGAGAAACGGGTGTCACGGTTAAAGCGGTAGGTACAGTCTTTCACCGTAAGATGGACGATGCTGGAATCAAAGGCTGCAATTTCTCCTATGGCCTGGGCGACACCATCGTTGAAGTCTTTCCGTATCGCATCATACTCATCTTTATGTTCATAATACCATTCACGGTTATTGTTCGCCGCGATCTCACGGAGATAGTTAAGGATTCTTTGCGCTTGCATAAAAGGGAGTTGGGGTTCTACAGTTTTGAATGTTCAAGGATCTTAGGACAGAAAGAGTCAAAGGGACATTGTTCACAATGAGGCTGACGACTCTGACAGATGTAGCGTCCGTGGAGTAAGAGCCAGTGATGGGCATCGGCACGATCCTCCTCGGGAATATTCTTCCGGAGCATCATCTCCACTTTGGCAGGTGTATTGGCAGTAGCAGGAACCAGTCCTAACCGATGACTGACCCGATACACGTGGGTGTCAACGGCTATGGCACTGCGGCCAAAGCCCACAGCCTGTATCACATTGGCCGTCTTACGTCCCACACCAGGTAACTTCACCAGATCACTCATCTCCTGCGGGACCTCACCATGGAAGTCACTGACCAGCATCCTTGACATTTCTACAAGGTGCTTCGACTTGGAATTAGGATAGCTCACGCTTTTGACGTATTCCAAGATATCCTCGGGCTCCGCCTGAGCCATGCTTCTTGCATCAGGGTAATGGCGGAACAGTTCCGGTGTGACACTATTGATACGTTTGTCGGTACACTGCGCACTGAGCAAAGTTGCCACCAGCAACTGAAACACACTTCCGAACTCCAGTTCGGTACTTACGTGGGGCATACGCTGACGGTAATAGTCCAGGACATAAGTGTATCGTTCTTTCCTTTTCATAGGTATGGGGAGAAAAAAGGTGTAATGCATGCACATTACACCTTATTATATTATAATAGGAGAAATTATTTCTTCGTCTCTTTCTTCTCTTCGGCAGCGGCCTTGCTCTTATATGCTTTGTTCAGACCATTGATGACATCAGCTGTGATATCATAGGTCTTGTCAGCATAGAGGATGTTATCACCGGCCTTGGAGATGATCAAGGCATATTTCTTGTTAGCATTGTAGCTGGCAAGGAAATGCTGGATACTGTCACGCAAAGCAGCATTGAACTTGTCTGTCTCTGCCTGGAACTCATTACCCAGACGCTGCTGCAAAGCCTGAAGGTCGGCCTGCTGCTTCTGTAAGCCAGCATTCACGGCCTCAGCCTGCTGCTGAGTATATTTGTTGTTCTGAATATCCTGCTGGAACTTCACGGCAGCAGCCTGAAGGCTCTGACCTTTCTGGTTGATGGTGTTCTGGATATTCTGGCTCTTCTTCTCCAGGATCTTGGTGTACTCCTTGCAGAACTTATACTGTGACATGATCGAGTCAACCTCAACATAAGCAATCTTCATGTCTGTTGCTGCAGTCTCGGCAGTCTGGGTCTTCTCGTCCATTTTAGGAGCTTGATTGTTGCATGATGCCAGCACGCATGCAGCGGCAACGGCAAATACGAATGTCTTCTTCATTTTTCCTTTATATTTTATTGTTTTTAATATGCTAATGACTAATAGGCCTTGTTTGCATTCCGTGCTTCCTTGTCTTGATCTATCACACAATGGATTCCCCGCTCACGCATAGCTTTACTGTCATGAATGTGCATCGAGGTAAACTCCCCGTCTTTCTTGACAAGCAGTTTGATGCATAATAAAGCTATGCTTATAGCAATTATTAACACGGTAATGACAAGAGTTTCTATCATTTTTTGTAACTTTGCAAAAGCATTCAATGAATAAATCGGGTGCAAAGATACGAATAAGTGAGAGAAAAAACAAATTTATTTGATTTTTTCCGAACGAAAGTATCTTCAACAACGTTAAAGATACGAATAAGTGAGAGAAAAAACAAATTAATTTGATTTTTTCCGAACGAAAGTATCTTCAACAACGTTAAAGATACGAATAAGTGAGAGAAAAAACAAATTTATTTGATTTTTTCCGAACGAAAGTATCTTCAACAAAGTTAAAGATATGAAATACAAGAATCAACAACCAATGATTCAACAATAAAAGAACAAATATCTATGAATAAAAGTGATTTAAGACCTGCTTGCGTATTTGAGCAATTCGCAAAGATTAACCAAATCCCCCGCCCCAGTAAGCGTGAGGAGAAAATGATTGAGTATCTGAAGAGCTTTGGTGAAAGCCATGGATTAGAGACTGTTGTCGATGAAACGGGCAATGTGATCATCCGCAAGGGAGCCACACCGGGATATGAGAACCGCGAGACCGTGATCCTGCAAAGTCATATGGACATGGTGTGCGAGAAACTGGTAGATATCGATTTCGACTTTGATAAAGATGCCATCCAGACCTATGTGGATGGTGAGTGGCTGACAGCCAAGGGCACCACACTGGGTGCAGACGATGGTATCGGATGTGCCATCGAACTGGCGATCCTCGACTCAAACGATATTCAACACGGTCCGTTAGAGTGTGTCTTCACCCGTGACGAAGAGACTGGTCTGACGGGTGCTGAAGGCATGCAGCCAGGGTTTATGACAGGTAAGATGCTCATCAACCTCGACTCAGAGGATGAAGGACAGATCTTCGTATCATGTGCCGGAGGACGGAACACCACGGCAACCTTCCATTGTCAGCGTGAGGAGGCACCGGCAGGACTCTTCTTCCTAAAGGCATCCCTCAAAGGATTGGTGGGTGGACACTCTGGCGATGACATCAACAAGAAACGTGGTAATGCCATCAAGATCCTGAGCCGTTTCCTCTACCAGACGCAAGAACGCTACGGTCTGCGCCTTGTGAGCTTCAATGGAGGAAAGCTGCACAATGCCATCCCTCGTGACGGTGCGATCATCTTCGGTGTAGCCCAGGATGTGAAGGAGAATGTGCGGGCCGACTGGAACGTCTTCGTTTCACAGATCGAAGAAGAGTACCATGTGACGGAACAATCGATGCAGTTCAGTATGGAAAGTACTGAGGCTGCTCCAGTGATGGATCTCACCACAAGCACCAAGCTCATTCAGGCGCTACAGGCTGTTGACAACGGTGTGTTCGCCATGTGTCAGGACGAGGCCCTTGCCTGGATGGTGGAGACCTCGAATAATGTCGCCAGTGTTGAGAGCCGTGACAACGAGGTGATCATCGTTGCCTCACAGCGCAGTAATGTGATGAGTGCCCTCGACAACCAAGCTGCCACCATCAAGGCCGTCTTCCAGTTAGCTGGCGCAGATGTGGTGCAGGGTGACGGTTATCCTGCCTGGAAGATGAACCCCAACAGCGCCCTCACCGCTTTGGTGGTTGATACATACACGAAGCTGTTCAACAAAGAGCCCAAAGTACTGGGTATCCACGCCGGACTGGAATGTGGACTGTTCTCAGAGAAATATCCCGACCTCGACATGGTGAGCTTCGGTCCTACCCTTCGCGGTGTACACTCTCCTGATGAGCGACTGCTCATTCCTACGGTGCAGATGGTATGGGACCACCTGCTGGAGATCCTGAAGAATATTCCTGTTAGTGCATGAGTGCCATGAGAAAAAAGTTGCTGATGACATGCCTGACTGCCCTGTTGCTCACCGCCTGCGGTGAGCAACATAAGGCAGAAGGGATCATAGAGAAGTTCCTCGATGCCAATCTGGTGAACAGTGAGTATCGGACGAGCTACGGGAAGTTAGGATCTACCCGTAAGCTCGATCAACACAGACTGGTGCAGATGCAAAAGGCATCTATTGGCGACAAGCTCTTCAAACACCCTATCCGCTATGGAGCTTACAAGGAACTGGGTGAACTGCGATATCTCAAGACAACCATTATCCATGAAAAAGATACTTTCGTACGCACCATCTACCTGCACCCGGAATTATTGGAAGATGGTGTGATGGCCGTCAAAGAGAACTAAAAAAAGTGCTCCTGTACACGTATCACTACGTAACAGGAGCTTGTTAACCTTAAAAACCTACCTATCGATATGCGTATAGGTTATATCTTAACCTTCTTGGTCTGTGTTCATGCCAGCATGATGACTCATGCTAACATCTTTTCAATGTATTGACGCATTACCTTGCGAGCTGTACCCAACCGATGTTCTACACTTTTGTAATTCATCTGTAAAGTCTTGGAAATTTCCGATACGGGAAGACCCTCACAAAAATTCATACGGTAAACCACCTGCTGAGTGTCGGAGAGACGGGCCATGCCACGTTCCAGGATCTCATAGATCTCCACCACGCTATAAACACTTCCCACGTCGAGGTCATCCACTACCCTTGCATACTTCAGGTAATGCTCGTAAGCCTCTATCGACTGGTGATGGCGCCAATAGTCGTAAACTAAGTTCCGGGCGATGGTATATGCCATACAGGGTAAGGTAACGGGTGAAATCATCTTGTCAGTACTTAACAGACGAAGGAAAACATTCTGCACAATGTCTTCCGCCTCGTCAGCATACTGCAACTGCTTTTTGACAAATCCTAATAATTCATCATAATGAGCAATGTAATAGTCAGCAATAATTTCAAATTTACCTTGATGTACTTTCATGACTGTCGCCATCTCTTTCGTTAGCTATGCAAAGATAATGAAAAAATCTTTTCACCCTATGAATATTAATTATAAAAAATGTAAATGATACGTTTTTATAGCATTTTGGCAACAAATGCAATAACTTTCTATCCTTTGGCATGGATTTTGCAAAAGAGGAAAATGGAAATATAAACATTATTATACATTATGCAAAAAGGAAATATTGGGGTTACAACCGAGAATATCTTCCCCGTTATCAAAAAGTTCTTGTATTCCGACCATGAGATCTTTTTACGTGAGATGGTTTCAAATGCCGTTGATGCGACACAGAAGCTGAAGACATTGGCCGATCGTGGTGATTTCAAAGGTGAGTTAGGTGACCTCACCGTACAGGTAAAGCTGAACGAGAAAGAGGGTACGCTGACCATCAGTGACCGAGGAATAGGTATGACCGAAGAGGAGATTGACAAATATATCAACCAGATCGCTTTCTCTGGAGTCAATGACTTCCTCGACAAATACAAAGACAACGCCAATGCAATCATCGGTCATTTCGGTCTGGGCTTCTATTCATCATTCATGGTATCCAAGAAGGTGGAGATTGTCACCAAGAGCTACAAGGAGGATGCCAAAGCAGTGAAATGGAGCTGCGACGGCAGTCCTGAGTTCACGATTGAGGAAACAGAGAAGGCCGACCGTGGCAGTGATATCATCCTTTATATTGACGATGACTGCAAGGAGTTCCTGGAAAAGGGCCAGATAGAGCAGCTGCTGAATAAATACTGTAAGTTCCTGCCCATTCCCATCGCCTTTGGAAAGAAGACAGAGTGGAAGGACGGCAAACAGGTGGAGACAGCCGAGGACAATATCATCAACAACGTTGACCCGTTATGGACCAAGACACCCAGTACGCTGAAGGATGAGGACTACAAGAGTTTCTACCGCACCCTCTACCCCATGCAGATGGACGAGCCCCTTTTCTGGATCCATCTGAACGTTGATTATCCGTTCAACCTCACGGGAATCCTTTATTTCCCCCGTATCAAGAACAATATTGATATTCAACGTAATAAGATTCAGCTTTACTGCAATCAGGTTTTCGTTACCGACCAGGTGGAAGGAATCGTTCCTGAGTTCCTCACCCTCCTTCATGGTGTGATCGACTCACCCGATATTCCCTTGAATGTGAGCCGAAGCTACCTGCAGAGCGATCGCGATGTCAAGAAGATCAGTACGTATATCACCAAGAAGGTGGCCGACCGCCTGAACAGTATCTTCAAGGAGAACCGCAAGGAGTATGAAGAGAAATGGGATGACCTGAAGCTCTTCATCCATTACGGTATGCTTTCACAGGAAGATTTCTACGACCGCGCCAAGGACTTCTGTCTGCTGAAGGATGTGGATGGCAAGTATTTCACTTTGGATGAATACAAGACCCTCATCAAGGACAACCAGACTGACAAGGACGGCAACTTGATCTACCTCTATGCCAACAACAAAGAAGAGGAATACTCCTATATCGAAGCTGCCAAGGCAAAGGGATACAATGTACTGTTGATGGACGGACAACTTGACACACCCACCGTTTCCATGTTCGAGCAGAAGCTGGAGAAGAGCCGCTTCACCCGTGTGGATGCAGACATCATTGACAGACTCATTGTGAAGGAGGATGCTCCGAAGAATGATCTCGAAGAAGGAATACGTGACAATTTGTCAGAAGCATTCCGTTCACAGATGCCTAAGTTGGAGAAAGCAGAGTTCATGGTAGAGGTTCAGTCGTTAGGTGAGACCGCCCAGCCAGTGATCATCACACAGAGTGAGTATATGCGCAGAATGAAGGACATGAGCCGCTATCAGCAGGGAATGAGTTTCTACGGACAGATGCCCGACAGCTATAACCTCATCCTGAACAGTGACCATCCGCTGATCAAGAAAGTGGTGGATGACGAAACGGCCCAGGTAAGTGAGCAGCTCAAGCCCATCGAGAGTGAGATTCGCGGACAGCAGGCACGTGTTGACGTACTGAGGAGTGAGCAGAACAAGAAGAAATATGATGAGATCACCCAGGAAGAGAAAGACGACCTTCAAGCCAGTGAGAAAGCACTCAATGAACAGAAAGACAAGAAGAAAGCGGTGATTGCCGACTATGCCAAAGGCAATGCCATTGTCCACCAGCTCATCGACCTCGCCCTGTTACAGAACGGCATGCTGAAAGGCGCCGCCCTCGACACCTTCCTCAAACGCAGCGTTGACCTGATCAAATAAGAATCAGAATAAAGACAATGACTGGTCGATGACCGGTTTCGTTTCCTCCGCCTCCGGCTCCTCATCACTGAACATCAGCATGAGCTGCTGCGAGGCGGAGGATTTTTCGTTGATACGATAGATACCGCGTGTGCCCGTGCTCTCGATAATCGAATCGGTATGTCTGGAGTTACGCAGCAGATACTGTTGCACATAGCGATGTACCTCTTCGAAACTCACTGTTTCGAAGAACGTGTTCGAGGCATTGAACACATGGTATGCGATTTTCTGCACACTCAGTCCTTCCTTCCCTGCCTCGGTCAGTACTTTTAAAATTTTATCGTCGTAACCCGTTGCCAATAAACACTACTTGTTAAAATCAAAGAAGGGCCGGTATGCACCAGCATCCAGCCCTTCTCCTATGTTTCGTTGTCGATTAAGCCAAAACGATCTTTCCTTCAGCGTCCTTAATCTTGCCTTCCTTGAGCAACCAACCTGCACCCAGGATTACCTCCTCGTTGCTGATCTTTGCTGCCTTAGCAATCTCTGCTACGGTCAGTGCCTTCTCTGCTCCTGCAAGTGCGTTATAAACATCACCAGCCTTGAAACCTGCATTCTCTGCATTGATAACGAGCGCTGCCTTTGTTGCTTTGGGAGCTGCTTTCTTCACTGTCTCTTTCTTAGGAGCTGCTGCCTTCTTGGTTGTTGCAGCTGCCTTTGTTGCTTTCTTTTCTGCCATTTTAGTAAATAATTTAATACTGGTTGATACCTAAAAATCAATCCTATTGTTTTTTACGGTGCAAAGGTAATCATTTTTTACCAGTGGTGTTACCGCTTAATGGCTGAAATCCAATAAATTAGGCTTTTTCTTGATGTAAATCAACTACGAGCTGCAATTCATCGAGTTGTTTGGGGTCAAGTTCGCCTGGAGCATCGAGCATCACGTCGCGTCCACTATTGTTCTTGGGGAAGGCAATACAGTCGCGAATACTGTCAAGACCAGCCATGATACTCACGAAACGGTCCAGACCGAAAGCCAGTCCTGCATGAGGGGGAGCTCCATACTTGAAGGCATTGATGAGGAAGCCGAACTGTGCCATGGCGCGCTCTGGGGTAAAGCCCAGAATATCGAACATCTTCGCCTGCAACTTCCCGTCGTGGATACGCAGCGATCCACCACCAACTTCGATGCCGTTGCACACAAAGTCGTAGGCTTTGGCACGCACCTTCTCAGGATGCTCTTCCAACAGTGGGATATCGTCAGGGTTCGGCATCGTGAACGGATGGTGTGTCGCCATCAGTCGTTGCTCCTCATCACTCCACTCGAACAAGGGGAAGTCGATAATCCACAAGCACTCGAACTTGTTTTTGTCACGCAGCCCCAGACGGTCGCCCATCTCCAAGCGCAGCGTACAGAGCTGTACACGTGTCTTGTTGGCATTGTCACCACTAAGGATCAGTACCAGGTCGCCATCCTTGGCACCCATCTTCTCTTTCAGCGTTGCCCACACCTCTGGCGTATAGAACTTATCAATGCTCGATTTTACAGTACCGTCTTCATTAAACTTCACATAGACCAGACCCTTGGCACCCACCTGCGGACGCTTCACGAAGTCGGTCAGCTGATCGAGCTGCTTACGGGTATAGTTAGCACATCCCGGCACGCAGATACCACCTATATACTCGGCACTGTCGAACACGGGGAAGGTGCCTGTTCCCTTCAGTACATCCATCAACTCCACGAACTCCATGCCGAAACGGAGATCAGGCTTGTCACTACCAAAGCGGCGCATGGCCTCATGCCAGGTCATTTGCGGCAGTTTGGCAGGAAGATCCACTCCCCTCACCTCTTTGAACAGATGACGGGCCATGTCCTCAAAGAGATCGATCACATCATCCTGCTCAACGAACGACATCTCACAGTCTATCTGGGTGAACTCCGGCTGACGGTCGGCACGCAGATCCTCGTCACGAAAACATTTGGCAATCTGGAAATAGCGGTCAAAACCACTCACCATCAACAGCTGTTTTAAGGTCTGCGGACTCTGCGGCAGCGCATAGAACTGTCCGGGATTCATACGGGAAGGCACCACGAAGTCGCGTGCTCCCTCTGGTGTACTACCGATCAGGATAGGAGTCTCCACCTCGATGAAATCCTTCGAGTCGAGGAAGTTCCTGATCAGGATCGTCATGCGGTGGCGCAGTTCCAGGTTCTTTCGGACAGCATTTCTCCGCAAATCCAGATAACGGTATTTCATCCTGATATCATCACCACCGTCGGTATTATCCTCGATGGTGAAAGGCGGTGTGATGCTCTCACTGAGCACAACCAGTTCCCTGGCTATGATCTCGATGTCACCTGTGGGCATCTTCGCGTTCTTGCTCTGTCGTTCACTCACCGTTCCCTTGATCTGCACACAATATTCACGGCCCAGTTTGTTGGCCTGGGCACATAGATCGGCGTTGTCCGACTCGTTGAAAACAACCTGTGTGATACCATAACGGTCACGCACATCAACGAATGTCATACCACCCATCTTTCGGGTGCGCTGCACCCATCCTGCCAGTGTCACATCCTTACCGGCATCTTGGAGACGAAGCTCTCCACATGTGTTACTTCTATACATGTCTTTTGTTCAATTACAAATTTCCTGCAAAATTACAAAAAAACAAGGATAAACCCATCATTGTTTCAGCATTTTTTCGTTGCTACCGAGAAATATGAGCACCTAAAGCCACGAAATAGACATCCAAACGTTAATATTTAATAATGTATCATGCATATATTGATTTATTTTACTACTTTTGCTCCCAAATATCGTCTAAGAAATAAAAAGAACAAACAATAAAAGTTATACGACATGAAAAAGTTTTTGCTCATATCACTGATGATGTTCTGCGCCTTCACCTACGCCAATGCGCAGCAGAAGCAGGCAGACATCAAGTTTGAGAAGACAACGATCGACCTGGGTACGTTCCCCGAGAGCTCGCCTGTACAGAAATGCACATTCAAGTTCACCAATACGGGCAACGCCCCTCTGATCATCAACCAGGCTGTGGCCAGCTGCGGCTGTACCGTTCCCGAATATACCAAGGAGCCCATCCAGCCGGGTAAGAGCGGATCCATCAGCGTGACCTACAATGGCAAGGGTAAGTTCCCAGGCTACTTCAAGAAAACCATCACCATCCGTACCAACGGTAAAAGCGAGATGACCCGTCTCTATATCTGCGGTGAGATGGAAGAAGGTAAATAAAGACACGTAACCGGGTCATTTATCACAAGAAAACGACTTGTTTGGGTTTCCAGGAACAGTCCCCACTCTTTGTGGATGTTGTTCATGAGAACCCAAACAAGTCGTTTTATTGTATCCGGTCTCATCGTACAAAATAGTTATTTTCACTTAAAAACAAGGGCTGTTGGCAGATTATATTTGGTCAATATATAAATAATGTGTATTTTTGCATCGAAATATTTCAATAAGAGTTACAGAAAGAATGATTTTCTATTTCTCGGGGACAGGTAACACCCGATGGGCAGCCCAGGAACTGGCTACTGCTACGGGTGAACGATTGCTCAACATCGCCGAAGAGATTTATGGAGACTGCCGCTATGCGGTGGAAGGTGATGAGCGTATCGGATTCTGCTTCCCCGTTCATGGATGGCGGCCGCCGCTGTTGGTGCGTTCGTTTATCCAGAAGATGCACATCGAGATGCCTCGGCAGTCACAATCTTTCTGCTGGGCATTGTGCACAGCGGGCGATGATATCGGGCTGAGCATGGATTATCTGAACCGCGACTTGAAAGAACATGGACTGCGGACTAACAGCGTTTTCTCACTGATCATGCCCGAGAGTTTTGTGGGACTACCCTTTATGGATGTTGACCGCCCAGAGAAGGAACTAGCTAAGATCACGGCGGCACGACAGCAGCTCTCGAAGGTGATTGATGTGATTGCTCGGAGAGAAGAGGGTGTTTGCATGACCTATCGTGGACATTGGCCGCGAACAAACAGCAAGGTGCTGGGAGCGGCGTTCATCAAATGGATCGTCAGAGACAAGCCCTTCCATGTAACAGAAGAACGTTGTCTGCGCTGTGGCACTTGTGCCAGTATGTGTCCTGTAGATAATATAGAAGGTTCAAAAGGGGAAATACCCGTGTGGAAGCATAACGGACATTGTCTTACCTGCTTCGCCTGCTACCACCATTGTCCGGTACATGCCATCGAGTTCGGACGACAAACGAAGCATAAAGGACAATATTTTTTTAAAGGGGATAATACGACAAATTAGTAAAATTAGTAGCGTAAAGAAGAATGAAGAAACTGATTGCAATACTGATCGGACTTTTGGCAACCATCCATATCTGGGGAGCAAAAGCCTACCCGGAACCTTTCACCATTACACAAAAAGACGGCAAGCAGCTGACTTACCAACTGTATGGTGACGAGCATTTCAACTATGCCGCCACCACTGATGGCGTACTGCTCTATCAGGAGGGCAGGGATCTATACATCGCCGTAATCGATGAAAATGGTGAGATGAAGTCGAGCGGTATACTGGCCCATAATCCCGGACAGCGCACAGCAGAGGAAATTACCCTTATTGGTAAGCAGGATAAGAACAGGTTCTTTACGGCTGCCGATGCAAACCAGGCGAAGAAAGTCCTTAGAAGGGTACAGATGACGGACAATACCACCACCCTGTTCCCACACACAGGAAGTCCTACGGCTTTGGTAATCCTTGCCGACTTTCAGGACCAGAAGTTCAAACATGATGAGCAGACGACATGGGAAATCTTCAACCAGTATCTGAACGCTGAAGGTAAACCCACCCATACCGAAGATGCCACCCTTAGCAGAAATATCGGCAGCGTAAGAAAGTATTTCTCAGACATGAGTGGTGGTGCCTTTACACCACAATTCGACTTGTTTAGTACTATCGTGCATCTATCTAAGAATATGGCAGTTTATGGCCCCGGTAAAAACGACGACATGAGCAAATTCATCCCTGAAGTCTGTACTTTGGCACAAGAGGCTGGGGTCGATTTCTCTCAATATGATGAAGACAATGACGGGTATGTCGATTTGGTCTATGTGATCTATGCGGGCTATGGACAGAGCACAGGAGGAGATGATAATACCATTTGGCCAAAGAGTGGTCCTACGGATGGAGAAAGCAATTTTGGGACCTTCGATGGAAAAATTGTATGCCGCTATGGTGTGCATTCGGAGTTGAACTTCAACCCCTCCTCCACCGAGGGCGGTTTTAACAATGTTCCACAAATCAATGGCATCGGTCTGTTCTGTCATGAGTTCTCGCACTGCTTAGGACTACCCGACATCTATCCTACTTATAAAGCAATCCAAGATGCCGGGAATCCCGCCATGGAGTTCTGGGACGTGATGGATGGAGGCGAGTATTCAGGTTCTGTCAAGATAACCGTTAATGGCCAGTCCGGCACGCTGATGGGAGGCTATTCCCCCACGGCCTATACAGCTTGGGAACGTGAGTATATGGGATGGAAAGAAATGGAAGTGCTGAAAGACAATATGATCGGACAGCAGATCACCATGAAACATATTGATGCAACAGGTGGTATTGCTTACAAGATCTTTCCTGACGATAATGAAAACGGTAATGAATATGTGTGCATTCAGAATATCCAAGCATCCGGATGGAACAATTGGTTAGCCTCGAATCTTGGTCACGGGTTACTCATTACCTACGTGAATTACGATGCCGATGCTTTTTCTCTTAGCAATCATTCCCCGAATAACGTCCTTGGTCATTCTCGGATGACCATCATCCCGGCGGATAACGAGTTCATCAGTTCCTATTTGGCAGGAACAGAAAAACCCTATACCAAAAACCAGTACCTTCTCTCCCATAGGGGTGATCCTTTCCCTGGCACCAGTGATGTGCATTATCTGTACAGCATACCTATGATCGAGGCGGGAACACCAATGGACAAGCCCCTTTTGAATATTCAGGAAAAGAATATGATTATCTCTTTCTATTACCTGTTTGAACCTGCTCAGAAGGTGGAAGACAACAGTGAGGAGAATAAAACGGAAGAACTGACGATAGCCACTGAGTCAACAGCAAACCAGATCATTAAGACCTACGTGTGGGAACATGATAATGAAAGCATAACCCATGGCTATCAGGTGAAAAACTTCGAAGAAGTCAACTTCGCAGGTCCTACCGATGTCTCCGATTGTAACATCCTGAGTTATTGCGTGAAAGCCCTGAAGGCCATGAAACTGAAGATCACCCTGTTGTCTGGTGCCGTCCAGGCTGGCAATGCCAAGGCACAGTTTGAGACAAGAGCCACTGCGACAGATGTGGGTGACGGCTCTTATTCACAGTCGTTTGACTTGGAAGCCGGTGAATGGAGAACCATTGCCATCCAGCTCTCTACGGCTGAAGCCCATGGTGTTGACCTCTCCAATATCTCCGCTGTCGTTCTAACCAACGACAATGAGCAAACCGATGGCGACATCCTTTTCGTTGAGGATATGTATTTCTGTGAAAGTACAAAGCGTGGCATCGCTACCGCCATCAGAAACATGAACACGGCATCGACGGTTAACGACAAGACGAAGAACGGTGTGCAGGTTTATACCCTCGATGGTCGTTATATCGGCTCCTCACTCAAGGGGCTGGCCAAGGGCATCTATATCGTCAACGGGAAAAAGACGGTTGTTCGATGAAAAAAAGTCTGCTCGCTCTTCTATTCCTTCTCCTTACCTGTCAGGTCAGGGCTACCAAAGCCTACCCATTACCTGTTGTGGTAAGGCAATCGGACGGAACCCAGCTCACGGTGATTGGCCGAGGGGATGAGGAGTTACACTACTACCTCACCACCGACGGCGTATTGCTGTGTCACGAGGGCAATGACTTTTTCATTGCTCGGGTGAATGATGACGGATCACTGAGTGCCACTACCCTGTTGGCTCATGAGAAAGAGAACCGCAATGAGCAGGAGCAGCAATCCATCAATGAGCAGGACAAAGCAAAGTTCGAGGAGTATATTTCCCGGCATCAGAATGGAATATCAAGGCGCCGCGAACCTATCGATGCCCGCTCCCATACCTATTTTCCTCACAGCGGACAACCGAAGGTGGTGGTGATCCTTGCCCAGTTCTCGGATGACAAATTCATCGACGAAGACCCCAAGAGCGTGTTCGACCAATACCTGAATGCGGAGGTGATAGACAACAGCGTAGGCAACCAGACCGTAGGAAAGAACTACGGTAGTGTGAGGAAATATTTCCAGGACATGAGCGGAGGATTGTTCAAGCCGCAGTTTGACATCTACGGACCCGTCACCTTGCCCCACCCCACTGCCTATTACGGTGAAGGGAATGACGATATGAGCCTCTTCATCCCAGATGTGTGTACCCTCGCAGCCGAGGAAGGTGTTGATTTCTCACCATACGATGCCAACGACGACGGTATCATTGATCTCGTCTATGTAATCTATGCCGGCTATGCCGAGAGCATCAGCGGGAATACATCCACCTGTATCTGGCCGAAGTCCGGGGTCACATACGCCAATGTCAGCGGCAAGAGAATCTACCGCTATGGAGTGAACGCCGAGCTGAACGGCTTTCCTGGCTGCTGGCCCAGTGAACCTTTCCAACGTATCGCGGGCATCGGACTGTTCTGTCATGAGTTCTCCCATTGCATGGGAATGCCCGATTTCTACCCAACTTCGAAATCAGCACAGAATGCCATGAACCCCGGCATGGAGATGTGGAGCTTGATGGACAACGGTGAATATGCCCAGAACGGCTATTCACCGACAGCCTATACGGCATGGGAACGTGAGGCCTTTGAATGGTTTAAGATCGATACGCTGAAAACGTCCGGCACTTACGAGCTAAGGAATATCGACGAGCCTGACGGCCATGCTTATCGCATCGTGAACGATGAAAACCCCAGTGAGTATTTTATCCTGCAGAACATCCAGAAGAGCGGATGGAACCATAAGATGTATGGACACGGCATGCTGGTGACCCATGTGGACTATGACCAATATGCCTTCACGCTTAGCAGCAACAGTGTGAACAACACCATCGGAAGGAGCAGGATGACCGTGGTTCCCGCCGACAACTACCTTCTCAACTGGTATGAGGTGGGCAAGGGAAAAACCGCCACAGATTACTATCAGAATCATGCCGGCGACCCCTACCCTGGCACTGCAGATGTTCATGATATTCCACTGTTCACCACCTACACGGGAACCATGAAGGCACGCATTGAGTCGATAGAGGAATCAGACGGTGTCATCACGTTCTACTATGACAATGGCACCACAGGAATCCGTGACATCCTGCGGGATACAGAAAAACAGACAAAGATCTATACAGTTGACGGACGGTTTGCAGGTAGCGATTCTTCATCTTTACCCAAAGGAATCTACGTAGTCCGTGGTAGGAAAGTGGTAGTCTATTAATCAGGGAATCTCCTTCATCACCATCTTGCCGTTGGCTGATACCACCACATCCACCACATAGCTACTGGGGGAATCGGGTACACAGAGTTGTGCCTGATGATGAAATCCGTCAGCATCGGTCTTGATGAGGATCATATCACTCAAGATGATCTGATTGATATGGTCTTGGGGAACGAATTTCAAGAAGTCGTGCTTCTTGAAATCATGCGAGTATTTCTTCACAGCACCTTGGAACACTGCCACATGGATGGTGTTGTCGTAATAGACATTGGCCACCTCCATCCCATCATCGGTGGTCGATGACTTGATCACCTTGTACGTGGTGGGGTTTACCTGCACATAACAGTGATAACGCTCGCCCTGATAGGTTAGTACCGTGTCGCGTTTGATCGTCCTGTTCTGATTAAGCACCACCGGTTGCTTTGTCTCGAAATATTCCAGATCCTCCTCGGTATTCTCACTCTTCACCAGCTCAATCAGCTCACCATTGGGGTTCTTGAATTCCAAGAGATGCTCCGACTGTCGCACGATGGGATATTTTACCACAGTGCCGCCTTTCACCACCAACGTATCGGCAATCACCATGAAATGAGCGGGAAGACTGGTGGAGTCAGGATAGAAAATGCTGTCACCCGACACCCGGAAAGCCGGCTCCTCATCTCCTGCGGTCACCCAGATACCCTGCATCAGTTGTTTGGCCTGCTTGTCCTCTTCGGGCATAGCCGACTGATCCGTCTGTCTCTTACCGCCACATGCAGTAAGAAAAGCCAAACACAACAGGATATATACGATACGTGTCATAAACGCAGATGAATATCAGTCAAATAGTTCCGCCTCTTTGAAAGAGTCTGCCTTCAAGTCTTTCTCACTCGTCAGCACGTCTTTCTCACTGATAGGCCACTCTATCCCCAAGTCGGGATCATCAAAACGAATACTTGCTTCAGCTTGAGGCGCATACACATTGTCCACCTTATAGGTAAACACCGCCTCATCACTCAACACAAGGAAGCCATGGGCAAAGCCACGGGGAATGAAGAACTGGCGTTTGTTCTCACCGCTCAACTCCACCATCACATGCTTTCCGAAGGTCGGTGAACTCTTACGGATATCCACAGCCACGTCGATGACACGACCTTGAATCACCCTCACCAACTTGGCTTGTGACATCTCACCTTTCTGATAATGCAGGCCGCGCAAAACCCCATAACTTGACTTCGACTCGTTGTCTTGAATGAAATTCACCTGACCGATATGATTCTCGAACTCCTCCTGCTTGAAAGCCTCGAAGAAATACCCACGGGCATCATTGAATACTCGCGGCTCGATAACATACACGCCCTCGATTTCAGTAGCTTTGTATTCCATACCTGCAAAAGTAATCATAAAATTTCGATTATGAATGATATTTTTTGCTTTTTTTCTTTTTACGATGAATTTATTTGGAAAATTAGAAGAAAACAAGTAATTTTGCAGCATGATTGAACTCGAAAGACATATAGAGATTCTGCTTCTTGACAATGACTGTGTAATCGTCCCGAATCTGGGAGGATTCATGGCTCATCATGTCGAGGCGCATTATGACGACAACGACATGCTGTTCTTGCCGCCATCACGCACCCTTGGGTTCAATCCGAAACTCCGTCTGAACGATTCCCTGCTCGCACAGTCGTATATCGAGGCCTACGACATCAGCTATCCCGAAGCTATGAACCGCATCGAGGATGAGGTGAACGAACTGAAGCAAATCCTTCAGAATGAGGGCGTTTACGAGCTGAATGACATCGGTACTTTATCGTTGAACGAGGACGGAAACTACGAGTTCATGCCCTGTGAGGCCGGTATCCTTACACCAGAGCTATATGGTCTCAGCTCGTTCGATATGAGCGTGAACAAACCGTCAGCACTTCCCGTTGTGACTCAGGAGAACCCGGCAGATGAGACCGTGACCGTAGAGCAGGATTCTGCTGCTGAAGAGCCTTCTGCCAAGACCATCAGCATCCGTGTCAGTGCGATCCGTAACGCTGTGGCCATCGCTGCTGCCATCCTGGCATTCTTCCTGATTACTACGCCCGTTGGGACACAAGACAAGGCGGGCATGAATCTCAGTAACATCGAGAACAGTATGCTTTATCGGGTGATGCCCAAGGAGGTGACTTCCACCAAGACTGATGTCAAGCTGCAAAACGAAAACATTCTGAAAGAGGAGTCAGGACAGGAGACAGCGAAGGCCGCCACACCTCAGACGGATGTGAAGCAGGTAGAAACAGTGAATCCTACCCCACGACCTCATTATTGGTCGATTGTCTTAGCCAGTAAGGTGAGTCTTAAAAATGCCCATGCTTTTGCAGGACAACTCACCCAAGAGGGATTCTCACAGGCAAAGGTTCTCACAAGGAAAAGCGGCAACCGCGTGATCTACGGCTCCTACAGCACAGAGCAGGAGGCTTATCAAGCACTCAAGGGTCTGCGAGGTCATTCGGCATTCCGCGAGGCATGGGTGTATGAAGTGAAATAATCGTTTTCACTCCTTTCAGTGAAAACACTAACAGGATACAGATAGAGCATGAAGCGAGTAAGATGCCCCAAATGCGACAATTACATTACTTTCGATGAGACGCAGTATCAGGAAGGACAGAGCTTGGTGTTCCAATGTCCCGAGTGCGGCAAGCAATTCGGCATTCGCATCGGTGTGTCAAAGTTACGCAACCGACAGAAGGACGAGAACCCCGATGAAAATGCCAACGAGAAAGGGTTCGGATCGATTATCGTCATCGAGAACGTGTTCCACTACAAACAGGTGATACCCCTGCAATTAGGCGATAACGTGATCGGCAGATACCAGAAGGGGAACCCCGTCAACACTCCTTTCGAGACTGTCGATCCCAGTGTCGATCTGAACCATTGCACCATCAACGTCAAATACGACAAGCAGGGCAATATCTGCTATACACTCTCCGACAACAACAGTAATACGGGCACGTTCGTTGACAACGTGGAATTGAAACCACGTGAACGTCGAAGAATCGAAAACGGCACGCTCTTTACCATAGGTGCCACCAGCATTATCCTTCGAGGAACGGAAGAAGAAGAGGTTTAGCATGTATGTCCAATAGACAAAAGGAAAAGAAAAGTCTAATTCAAGATAAAAGCAAGGTCTATTTTGTGATAGAGCAAAGTCATTTACTTTAGAAGTGAAAGAGAAACTATGGAACGGGAACTACTGGAAAGTGATGACGGCGAATTTCACGCTGTTCTTCGCCTTCTATTTACTGACACCTTTGTTGCCACTCTATCTGAGCGAACATTTCCACGCCACAAAAGACGTCATAGGCATTGTTCTTTCCGGTTATACAGTGATGGCATTGCTTTCGCGTCCGTTCAGCGGCTATTTGGTGGATTCCTTTAACCGCAAGAAGGTCCTGATGATATGTTTCTTCCTGTTTTTCATTCTTTTTGCCGGCTATTTAGCGGCCTCCACCCTGTTGCTATTCACCATCGTAAGAACACTCCACGGTGCCCCTTTTGGAAGTGTGACGGTAGCCAACTCTACCATGGCTATTGATGTGCTGCCTCCGTCAAGACGTAATGAGGGAATCGGCTACTATGGTTTGGGCAATAATCTGGGGATGGCCTTTGCCCCTTCTGCAGGACTGTTCATCTACCACGAAACACACAATTTCGAACTGCTGTTCTGGCTGGCACTGGTAATAGCAGGAATAGGACTGTGCGTGGATGCCACGATAAAGCCCACTGTATCCAATCCCTCTAAAAGAGCACCCCTAAATCCCACTTCAAAGGGGAGGACAAATACCCAAAAGCACAAAGACTCAACAGCAAAAGAACTCAAACATTCTACAGGCCTGATTCGTCTCGACCGTTTCTTCCTGACAAACGGGTGGTTATTAGCGGCAAACATGGCATTCTACGGTTTCTGCTTCGGAGTACTGAGCAATTATCTTGCCATCTATTGCAAGGAAGTGATGGGAAGGACAGGAGGAACAGGTGTTTACTTCGCCCTCCTCTCCGTTGGTCTCATCGTTACACGATTGCAAGGCAGTAAAGGACTGCGAGAAGGAAGACTGACAAGTAATGCCAAACAGGGTGTGCTGCTCTCATCGATAGGTTATGTGCTGTTCGTGGCCTGTCCAAATGATTTCGGCTATTACGGCTCGGCAATCTTTATCGGACTGGGCAACGGCCGTGTATGGCCTGCATTCCAAAACATGATGATAGCCATGGCATATAACAACCAACGGGGTACCGCCAATAGCACTATTCTGCTATCATGGGACGTGGGAATGGGAATAGGCGTGCTACTGGGGGGAGTGGTTGCTGAGCATCTTGGTTATGTAACCGCTTTCTGGATGGCTGCTGCTGCACAGGTAGCAGGAAGTATGCTGTTCTACCTGAAGACTCGCGCCTTTTTCGAAAGAAGGAGACTGAACCATCCTACCTTCGTACCTGATAACGAATCATAACAATCAAATGCTTTTCTGCCATCTTTTTTCTGGCTACGTAGTAACTTCTTGTTCATTTCGTTGCAAAAAAAGAGGTAAAGAAAGAAATTTTGACTCCAAAAGTAGTTTTTTCCATTTAATGATGCAAAAAGTGTTAGGATTTATGTACTTTTGCACCGAATTAATCCGTTGTGGGGAGAGATGAGCAGATTTTAGGGGAACTACCCTACTCTGCTTTTGCAAACTGATGGAAGTAAATGATTTACTGAATGATTTTATCGTATTGGAAACCTGAAAAATTAATCCATAAAGTATATGAATAGAAAGATTCTGTGGATGCTTGCTGCCATCCTGACTATTTGCGGCACAGGTGTGATAACATCGTGCTCTGACGATGACGACACTTCATCAAATGACAAAACCGACATCAAACAGCAGCAATTGGAGGAGTGGGAACCATGTAACAAACTCACCTACATTTCAGGCATCGAACATGAAGACCCCGATTTGCAGGATGTCATCCGTCAACGTTTCCCCAATCAGACCCAAGACCTTCGTGAGGCTGAGGTCGCTTTCGTCAGCACCTCTACTGCACTTCCAAAACTCGAGGAACTGGGCGATTTCTACAGACGTGGTGGTCTCATCGTCATGATGCGTCCTTCGGAAGATGGCTTCGACGCCTTAGGTAATGATTATCTGGATGATAAGGACGACGGCGAGGAAGGTTACTGGGACGATGATGATAATGACAGCGAGGATTTCTGTGACAACCAGGAAATGGATGAGGTTTTCTTTGCTTACAATAAGTATGAGCAGCATTACACGATGTATGAGGAGCCTGAGTTTGATGGGAAATACACAGACGAAATCAAGGAGATGTCGGCTGATGAATGGGAATCTATTCGTCAGTACAACGAGCAGTTCCCTGCAAATTCGGAGATGAAGAATACGGAGTATCTGTACGACAACGACTATGATCAGAACTATAACTATTATCAGGCACGTCTCGACCCCTTCATCGATTTCATTGAAGACATCAGCGAAGACACTTCACGTAAAGCCACACGTGCCGGCGATGACAGCAGTGAAATGAAGATGGAAGTGGAAGACGGCTACTTCTTCGTGAAAGACATCCCTATCAGCCTGAACCACTGCATCGAGAAGGATTACTACTGGAACAAAAACAGTTCGGTGACCTTCAAGTACTGGGTAAGTTCTGCCTATATACTGTCGAGCAACGGGCAGAGCAAGGCAGGCGATTACTACATGGTAAGAAGCGAAATCACGCCTCACATCAAGCCTCTGTGGGAGGTAGCAGCCCGGAAGGGAGGCCTCTTCAGCTGGGGACGATGCCGCATCTACGCTTATTGGTTTGATAACATGACCGTGGAATATGAGTTGCTCGATGCCAACAACAATTCCATCGCCGACAAGATTCAGTACTACAAGCACCCCATCCCCGACAATCAGAATACCGAATACTCCTATTCCAATGGTTTCAACTGGGGAATCAACGGTTCCCTCTCAGGTGAATACGGCAAAGAAGGTTTTAAAGCTTCTGGCAACGTAGGTTTCAATCTCGAGTGGACGAGCGATGTGAGCTACTCACTCAAATCGATCGGTTACGAGCGCAACACAATCTCTACCTATCCATCCTTCCGCTATACAGCCCAGAATGTGCAACTCGAAGACGATGACTATGAGAGTGAAGCTGCCACCAACGCTAACTTCCCAGCTATCGTCCACACAGAGTTCTCTGCCAACACCGCTTGGATATGGCGTGTGCCACGTAGCAGCAACCTCGGAGTCGATGATAACAGCCCTGTCAACTTCAACCTGTGTGTGAAGGTGAAGCCCGTCTTCGCATCTTGGTACCATTGGCGCGGAGCCAAACACTACGACAGCAACAAGAAGACCTACAACGGCTACATTGTCAGCCCCGATGGTTGGTTTACACATTCAGATAAACTACCTAATCCCGACCGTACACCATGGGGTATGATCGCCCTAAAGAATGCTGCATCATCCTACACCATAGGCAACATCAAGATCTACAAGCAGCCGGAGTTCACTGCACAGGGAGTGGATGCGCCCATCTATGCAACAATATCCAGTTCATACAACATGAACGAAGTTGCGAAAAAGAGCCTGCCCGAAGGTACATATGCCCTCACCTATCAAGCCATCGACCCCAATCAAAACAACAAGATAGTGGGTAACTGGAAATACGAGAACATCAAGGTAGAGCAGGGGCAGAATGAAACTGATGCCACCACTGAAATCTCAACCATCAGTGCACAGATATTAAAGTAACACTGTGAAACAATTACCATAGTGCTTTTCTGAGGGTGTGTCAACACACCCTCATGAGCAAAAAGAAACGAGGCAAGTACCTGTTCGCCAAGTACTTGCCTCGTATTTTGCTAATTATATGAATCCTTCTATTACTCCTCGACTGCAGCCTGGGCGGCGGCGAGACGTGCGATAGGTACGCGGAACGGAGAGCAAGATGCATAGTTCATGCCTATCTTAGCACAGAACTTCACAGAGCTGGGCTCACCACCGTGCTCACCGCAGATACCGCAGCGGAGTTCCGGACGTACGGCGCGACCTTCCTTCACGGCATACTTGATCAGCTTACCAACACCTGTCTGGTCGAGTACCTGGAACGGGTCAACTTTCAGAATCTTCTTGTCAAGATATACGGGCAGGAACGAAGCAATATCGTCACGGCTGTAACCGAAGGTCATCTGAGTCAGGTCATTGGTACCGAATGAGAAGTACTGAGCCTCTGTAGCTATACGATCAGCTGTCAAGGCAGCACGCGGGATCTCAATCATCGTACCGATCTCGAACTCAACCTCGATGCCATACTCGGCGAAGGTTTCCTTGGCAGCGTACTGGATCACCTCTTTCTGCTGCTTCAGCTCGTAGAGAGTACCAATCAGTGGAACCATGATCTCCGGCATCGGGTTCTTACCTTCCTTCTTCAGTTCGCAGGCAGCTCCCAAGATAGCCTTGGTCTGCATAGAAGTGATCTCCGGGAATGTGATACCCAGACGGCAACCACGGTGACCCAGCATCGGGTTGTTCTCTGCGAGAGAGTCAACACGGCGCTTGATATCCTCTACACTGACACCCATCTCCTTAGCCATAGTCTCCTGACCAGCCAGATCATGGGGTACGAACTCATGGAGAGGAGGATCGAGCAGACGGATGTTCACGGGCAGACCGTCCATAGCCTCGAGGATACCCTTGAAGTCAGCTTTCTGATAAGGCAGCAACTTAGCCAATGCCTTCTCACGTCCAGCAACACTGTCAGCGAGGATCATCTCACGCATAGCAATGATCTTCTTGTCCTCGAAGAACATGTGCTCAGTACGAGTCAGACCAATACCCTTGGCACCGAAGTTACGAGCCAGCTGGGCATCACGCGGTGTATCAGCATTGGTACGAACCTGCAGCTTGGTATATTTGTCGCAGAGATCCATCAGTTCCTTGAAGTCACCAGAGAGCTCAGCAGCCTTCGTAGGCACCTCACCAGCGTAAACCTGACCAGTGGTACCGTTCAGAGAGATGTAGTCACCCTCCTTATAGACAACGCCGTCGATCTCGACAGTCTTGTCCTTGTAGCTGACATTCAGCGAACCTACACCTGATACACAGCACTTACCCATACCACGAGCCACAACGGCAGCGTGAGAGGTCATACCGCCACGAGCTGTCAGGATACCCTCTGCAGAAGCCATACCGGCGAGGTCCTCCGGCGAGGTCTCGATACGAACGAGGATAACCTTGTGACCATCGTTGTGCCAAGCCTCAGCATCGTCAGCGTGGAACACGATCTGACCACAAGCGGCACCGGGAGATGCGGGCAGACCCTGAGCAATCACCTTAGCAGAAGAGAGAGCCTTCTTATCGAATACGGGGTGCAGCAACTCGTCGAGTTTCTGGGGCTCGCAGCGCATGATGGCGGTCTTCTCGTCAATCATACCCTCATGGAGCAGATCAATGGCAATCTTCACCATAGCAGCACCTGTACGCTTACCATTACGAGTCTGGAGGAACCAGAGCTTACCTTCTTGAACGGTGAACTCCATATCCTGCATGTCATGGTAGTGATGCTCCAGTTTATCCTGGATACCATTCAGGCGCTCAGCCCAGCGCTGAGAACCGATCTTCGTGATCTGCTGTGGGGTACGGATACCAGCCACAACGTCCTCACCCTGTGCGTTCACCAGATACTCACCGTTGAACAGGTTCTCACCATTGGCAGCATCACGGCTGAAGCAAACACCTGTTGCAGAGGTGTCACCCATGTTACCGAACACCATGGCCATCACGGATACGGCAGTACCCCACTCATCAGGAATACCCTCCATCTTACGATACAGGATAGCACGCTCGTTCATCCAAGAACGGAACACTGCGCAGATGGCGCCCCACAACTGCTCGATGGGATCGTTGGGGAAGTCCTTACCTGTGCGCTCCTTGATGGCAGCCTTGAACAACTGAACCAGTTTCTTCAGATCCTCAACAGAGAGGTCCTTATCCAGCACAACACCACTTTCCTTTTTAACCTTCTCGATGATCTCCTCGAACGGATCGATATCGGTCTTGTTCACGGGCTTCATCTCGAGTACAACGTCACCGTACATCTGTACGAAACGACGGTAAGAGTCATAAACGAAGTGCGGATTGTTGGTCTTCTTCACCATACCCTCAGCCACTTCGTCGTTCAGACCTAAGTTCAGGATAGTGTCCATCATACCTGGCATGGAAGCACGGGCACCAGAACGTACAGATACCAACAGCGGGTTCTCCTTGTCGCCGAACTTGCTGTTCATTAACTCCTCGATGTGCTTAACGGCATTCATCACATCGTCATTCAAGACCTTCATGATCTTCTCCTGACCTACCTGATAATACTCGTTGCAGCAATCAGTAGTGATTGTGAAACCTGGAGGAACGGGTACACCAATCAGGTTCATTTCAGCAAGGTTTGCACCCTTGCCACCCAGTGCCTCACGCATTTGTGCATTTCCTTCGGCTTTTCCATTACCGAAAAGATAAACTCTTTTTTCGCTCATAGATTTATAATGTATTACTATAATATTAAGTTGGTCGTATTTAACGTGCAAATATACAGAATTTCTCCGATACCTCCAAATATTTAGACATGAATTTGCTATGTTGACTTTGCATTTTTAGAAATATCTTGCGATTTTTATTTTTTAACCGCATATTCTGTAGATTACCAAAGATTATTCGTAACTTTGCACCAAATTGCAGTAATCGAAATGAGCAGGAAAAAGAAACCGTTTCCCATTTTGGAAGGAGTGGAGATTGAATCATGCGCCGCCGCTGGCAACTCGTTGTTTCACTGGAATGAGCTTGTTGTGTTCGTCCCTTTTTGTGTGCCTGGCGACATTGTTGACGTACGGATTCGCAGGAAAAAGCACAATTATGCTGAAGGTGAGGTTGTCAGATTTATAAAATATAGTAAGGTACGCGCGATTCCACGATGCGAGCATTTCGGTATCTGTGGTGGATGCCGGTGGCAGAACCTGCCTTACGAGGAGCAGCTGAAGATGAAAGAGCAGCAGGTAAAAGACCAGCTGACTCGCATCGGTAAGATCAAGTTACCACCGTTCCGACCCATTCTCGGTTCCGTTCATCAATGGGAGTATCGCAACAAGCTCGACTTCGGTGCCTCCAACCGGCGTTATCTCACCCTTGAGGAGATACAGAGCGGCAGGGAGTTTCAAAGGGACGCCCTGGGATTCCATATTACCGGAGCTTTCGACAAGGTGCTTCCTATTACGAAGTGCTATCTGATGGACGACCTGCAGAACCAGATCCGGCAGGAGGTTTTCGACTATGCACTGGAACATGGTATTAGTTTCTTTGACCTCAGAGCGCAGACAGGTATGCTTCGAGACATTATCGTTAGAAATTCCAACACAGGCGAATGGATGGTGATTGCACAGATGCACATCGACCATGCACCCATCACCCCTGACCACACAGACGAAGACGAGAAGATGAGTGTTGATGAACAGTGGGAGATGATTTACGCTATGCTCCAACATCTTGGTGATAAGTTCCCGCAGATCAGCTCTTTATTATATCTCGACAACCAAAAGGGAAACGACACAATAGGCGACCAGAACATCAAAGTATTTAAGGGTAACGACTATATCTTCGAGCAAATGGAAGACCTTCGGTTCAAGGTCGGTCCCAAGAGTTTCTACCAAACGAATACTGAGCAGGCTTATCATCTCTACAAGGTTGTGAGGGAGTTTGCCCTGGCTCCAACAGAGAACGGAGAGATGAGGCTACCACTAATTTACGATCTCTATACTGGCACTGGAACCATTGCCAACTTCGTAGCAAGACAAGCCGACAAGGTGATCGGCATCGAATATGTACCCGAGGCCATTGAAGATGCAAAGGTCAATTCTCAGATCAACCATATTAACAACACTTTATTTTATGCAGGTGACATGAAAGACGTGCTGAGCGACGATTTCATCAACCGACATGGTCGTCCTGACATCATCATCACCGACCCGCCACGTGCCGGTATGCATCCCGATGTGATCCAGACCATCCTGAGAGCAGCACCCCAACGGATCGTTTATGTGAGTTGTAATCCTGCCACACAGGCACGTGACATTCAGTTGCTCAGTGAGCAATATCAGGTGACAGCCATTCAACCGGTTGACATGTTCCCCCACACTCCTCATGTGGAGAATGTGGCACTCTTGCAAAAAATTTAACCTTATTCACCCAAATAAATTTGGTAGTTTCGAAATATTTAATTATATTTGCAGAAAATTACCAAATCATCTATTCTATTAACTTAAAATAATACGCCATGATTAAAAAAACAATGCTCATGCTGCTGTTGGCATTCTTTACGATGTCAGTCAGTGCTGAAACGTATCCCGAAGTAGAGGAAGTACAAAACACAAATGAGAAGAAGGCTATAGAACTACCTCAGTGGGTTCAGAACATTAAATTCAGTGGTTATGGCATGCTTCAGTATCAGGCCCAGGACAAGGACAATGCCCATACAAACAGCTTCAACTTGCGACTGGCCCGTTTCATCCTCGATGGTAAGATTGGTGACTTCGACTGGCGCGCCCAGATTCAGGGCACCAATGCCAAAGGTCCCGCAGAACCTACCGTACAGTTGGTTGACCTCTATGCAGAGTGGAGGAAATTCCCTGAGTTCAAAGTTCGTGTAGGACAGTTCAAGCGCGCCTTTACCTTTGAGAACCCAACACACCCCATCACACAAGGTTGGAGAGGCTATGCCGACGTTATTAACCGTCTCTCAGGCTTCGGTGACCGTGCCGGTGAGAAATCCAGTGGTGGACGCGACATCGGTATCCAGTTGTCTGGTGACATCCTGCCAAATGCCAATGGACGCAAGCTGCTCCATTACCAAGTGGGTGTCTATAACGGTGAAGGTGTTAACCGTAGTGACAAAAATAATCAGAAAGATATTATTGGTGGTCTTTGGGTGATGCCCATCAAGGGTGTGCGCATCGGTGCCTTTGGATGGAAGGGAAGTCATGGCGGTATGACAACAATTGAGGGGACCAACGAGAACGTGCCCCTGAACCGCTACTGTATCTCTGCCGAATACGATAAGGACGAATTCACTTTCCGCGCTGAGTATCTGCACTCACAAGGATGGGGCTCCGGTGTGGTTGGCAGTAACGTCATCAACTATGATTTGGGCGACAAGGCTGATGGATGGTATTGCTTCGGTATCGTGCCTCTGATCAAATCGAAGCTCCACGCCAAAGCCCGATACCAGACCTATCGCGTATCGAAGGAATGGGGAAGTTCTGTCAATCAGGTAGAGTGTGGTCTGAACTATTTCTTCACCAAGAATCTGGAACTCCATCTGGAGTATTCCCATGTGAACGACCGCAACCTTGCAGCCGATAAGCACAACTACAACTTAGTGGATATGGAGCTTGACTTCAGATTCTAAGCAGAATCTTTTCCACAGTAGCATTTGGGGGAGCATGACGATGATATGAAGGACATATATAAGTCATGCTCCTCTCCTATCAGGATCATTTTCACTATTTCTATTAACTTATGAATATTCCAACAGTATTTTGGCTTGTGCCGATCGCCTCACTTGTGGCCCTCGGTATGGCTTGGTTCTTCTTCAAGAGCATGATGAAGGCCGACGAGGGAACACCTCGTATGAGAGAGATTGCCGAGTATGTGCGCAAAGGTGCCATGGCGTACCTGAAGCAGCAATACAAGGTGGTGATTTACGTATTTATTGCCCTGGCAGCACTCTTCGCTTTCATGGCCTATGGTCTGGGCGTTCAGAACCCTTGGGTACCGTTTGCTTTCCTCACGGGAGGATTCTTCTCTGGTTTGGCCGGATTCTTCGGTATGAAGACAGCCACATATGCTTCAGCCCGTACAGCTAATGCCGCACGAAAGAGCCTGGACGGCGGATTGAAGATCGCCTTCCGATCCGGTGCTGTGATGGGACTCACCGTGGTAGGTTTAGGACTGCTCGACATAGCCATCTGGTTCATCGTACTGAGTTATTTCTACCAGGGCTCGAACATGGCTTTGATCACCATCACTACCACCATGCTGACCTTTGGTATGGGAGCTTCAACCCAGGCCTTGTTTGCCCGTGTGGGCGGCGGCATCTATACAAAAGCAGCCGATGTGGGTGCAGACATAGTAGGTAAGGTGGAAGCAGACATTCCCGAGGATGACCCACGTAACCCCGCCACAATCGCAGATAACGTTGGTGACAATGTAGGTGATGTGGCTGGAATGGGTGCCGACCTATACGAGAGCTACTGCGGCAGTATCCTTTCAACAGCAGCTCTTGGTGCCACAGCCTTTGCAATGAATGGTGACATGCAGCTGCGCGCTGTCATCGCTCCGATGCTGATCGCCGCCGTGGGTGTGTTCCTCTCACTGTTGGGAATCTTCCTCGTCCGCACCAAGGAAGGTGCCACGATGAAAGACCTGCTTCATTCGTTGTCACTGGGAACCAATGTGTCGGCCGTGCTGATTGCCGTGGCCTCCTTTATCATTCTCTATCTTTTGGGCATCGACAACTGGAAAGGACTCTCCTTCTCAGTGATTACTGGTCTGGCCGCTGGTGTCATCATCGGACAGGCAACAGAATACTACACCTCTCATAGCTACAAGCCCACCCAGCGAATCTCAGAAGCAGGACTCACCGGTTCTGCCACCGTGATCATCAAGGGTATCGGTACAGGTATGATCTCCACCTGTGTTCCCGTACTCACGATTGGTGTGGCTATCATGATGAGTTACATGTGCGCCAACGGTTTCGACCTCACCATGAGTGCAGAAAGTATCTCCCATGGACTCTATGGCATTGGTATCGCCGCAGTCGGTATGCTCTCCACCCTGGGTATAACACTGGCTACTGATGCTTACGGGCCCATTGCCGACAATGCTGGCGGAAACGCTGAGATGAGTGAGTTAGGTGAGGAGGTACGCCACCGTACGGATGCCCTCGATGCTTTAGGTAACACGACTGCTGCCACTGGTAAGGGATTCGCCATCGGTTCGGCGGCCCTGACTGCTCTCGCCCTGCTGGCATCCTATATCGAGGAAATCAAGATTGCCATGATTCGTGCGATGGAAAGTGGTGAGCAGTTCATCCATCCGCTCACACAGAAGATCTTCAATCCCGAGACAGCCACCATGCCCGACTTCATGGAGTTCTTCCAGGTGAACCTGATGAACCCGAAGGTACTCGTGGGTGCTTTCATCGGTGCCATGGCTGCCTTCCTGTTCTGCGGACTGACAATGGAAGCTGTAGGACGTGCCGCCCAGAAGATGGTGGAAGAAGTACGACGTCAGTTCCGTGAGATCGCAGGTATCCTGGAAGGAACGGGAACACCCGATTACGGTTCTTGCGTAGAGATTTCCACCCGTGCAGCCCAGCATGAGATGATCTTCCCGTCAATTCTCGCCATCATTATCCCCATCATCGTAGGTTGCGTGCTTGGTGTAGCCGGTGTGTTAGGACTACTGGTTGGTGGTCTGGCAGGAGGCTTCACCCTAGCTGTATTCATGGCCAATGCCGGTGGTGCATGGGACAATGCCAAGAAGAATGTAGAAGAAGGTAACTTTGGGGGTAAGGGCAGCTTTGCCCATAAGGCTACCATCGTGGGCGATACCGTTGGTGATCCGTTCAAAGACACTTCCGGTCCTTCATTGAACATTTTGATCAAACTGATGTCTATGGTCAGCATCGTGATGGCAGGATTAACCGTTGCGTTCATTTAAGGCATTTAATCGATTCGAAAAAGGCTGTACCCTTAGTTGAGCATAAACAGTTCAGGGTACAGCCTTTTTCTGATTAAATAAGAGAAAAGAAATACCTAACCATCATTTTTTCCAATGATTTCTTGGTAGTTATGTACCAAATTACTATATTTGCAGCACAATACTCAAGATAGATATATCAAAGAAATGACTTCTCACAATAACACTAACCAAGAAAACGGCCACGATCATCTAGGACAAGCTGTCCAAGAGCATCATCATTCCAGTGGTTCCCACTCCCATCATCATTCCAGTTCGGGAGCACATCATTTATCTTCAGGGAAGCACAAACACCATCATCATGAAGACAGTTCGGAAAAATTCAAAAACCGCACGTTGATGACAGCAAAAAGGCGCAAGCTCATAGAGAAGTACCTTTTCCGCTTCACCTGTGTGCTTGCGCTGATCGTAGTTTTGACCTGTCTTTTCGTCTATTTCTTCAATCCTCAATAAAAACTATTGAGTTACACGGAACCAGTCAGCCTCTACCCAGCCCCGATTGGCTTGACCTGCCGGTTCAACGGCCAAGAGCCCGATCTTAGCTCCAATCCATTTACCTTCTTTCATCGGGAACATCTCACCAGCCTCCTTGAATGATTTTCCATTCAAGCTATAGAAGAACCGACATTGGCTATTACTTACCACCATGCGCAAATAGATATCTTCATGAATAGCGGGTTGGTAATCAACCTTATCTCTTTCTGTTGGCTGTAATGTCGTGATCACATCCTCCATCTCTGCCTTACCCTTGTCTGCAGCCACACAAGTGAGTCTTACCAACTGGAAGGCATCCCCTACTCTTTTCACAGCCAATGCGCTGTAATTTAGCCCCATCATAATGATGCCGCCCAACTGATTCTGATCCTTGGATGTCATACGAATCTTGGCTGTCGCAGTAAAATCATCAGCCGGTGTCTTCTGCAACAACATATTTGGCACATTCCAAAGATTGACGGCACCATCATCCATCTTATGCGTATAGATGCGCATCGTACCGAAAGCTGTGGGCATGCCAAACTTCTGATCATAGTTCGCCTGCCATTGCCACTGTTTACCTAAGACGGTGGCGTTAAATTCGTCAGTCTCAACGGGATTCACAATCGTATTGGAGTTACTCTTTGGCTTCTTGTAAGTCAACACAGGCTCCCCTTTCTTTCCCATCACAGGCCATCCGCTTGACCAGTCAATAGGTTGCAAGTGAACCACACGTCCGTACGCTTCCTTATCTTGGAAATGCAGGAACCAGTCTTCACCAAAAGCGGTATGCACCCATCCACCTTGATGAGGACCGTTGACCTTTGTCTTTCCTTGCGCCAAAACAATCTTATGCTCATAAGGACCATAAGGGGATTTGGATCGCATAGCCAACTGGAAGCCTGTCGGAACACCACCAGCGGGACACATGATCCAATACCAACCATCCCGCTTGTAGAATTTCGGGCCCTCGCAAGTACGGTTTTCCGTACCATTGCCGTCGAACACAATCACAGGTTTACCGATCGCCTTCGTACCTTCTGCATTCAGTTCACGAACGGTAAGCACAGAGGCAAAGCGTGCACGGGAGTTAGCCCAGCCGTTCACCAGGTAACAACGTCCGTCATCGTCCCACAAAGGAGTGGTATCGATCATCCCCTTGCCGGCTATCACACATACAGGCTTCTCCCATTTACCAGCCGGATCCTTCGTTTTCACCATATAAACGCCATAATCCGGATCACCCCAATAGATATAGAACTCACCCTCATGATAACGGATAGAGGGAGCCCACACACCTTCGCCATGACGGGGTGTGCTAAAATGATTCATCAACTCATTGTCGCCCTCATAAAGTTCTTCTAAGGCATAACCAATGATTTCCCAGTTCACCAAATCCCTGGAATGCAAAATAGGAAGTCCAGGTGTACATTGAAACGAACTGGCTGTTAAATAATAGTCTTCGCCGACGACACATACATCAGGATCAGAATAGTCGGCATTGATCACTGGATTGGTGTAAGTGCCATCGCCGTTGTCTGGACTCCATGCACTTGATTTGTATTGTGCCATCAGGATCATCGGCACAATCAGCAGAATAGTAATAAGTGTTTGTTTCATTTGAATTGATATCATTGTTGTTAATAATCATCAGGGAGCAGGTGTCACTTTCAGTCGGTAGTTCACATCATGCTCAATGCGCATCAGCTGTCTGGAAGCGTTTTCGGATGAAGACAAGGACAGGGCGACATGCCCCATTGTGCGTCTCACATTGATTTCCACACAAGGATGGAGGAGGAAGCCCTGACTGTCTGGACGGGCAACGATCATCATGTCTATCCCAAAGGGACCCTTATAATGATTACGCATCCGTGACGAAAAATACTCACAGATACGATATTTTATAGTATTTATTAACGTGAGAGGGATATAAGCTCCCAGTATTTGTGCTTTTTCCTCCTCGCTGGCAATCAGATTCCCAGTGTAAGCATGATTCATCGTCTGGAAAACAGATAAGCCCAAATAGTCCACAAGACCATCTTCATGAACGAAAAACTCCATGCCAAAATCTCTCACCTTATTATAATAAGGCTCAGCCATCACCCCACCTTGAATCTCCAAGATCCTGCGCACCCATCCAGATACCGAAGAAGTCATCTCATTGCACACATAGCGGATTCCCCGTCCGCTACTGCTCCATGGAGCTTTCAACACAACGCGCCTCCACTCTCTTATCGTTTCCAAGACTTGTTCTTCTGTTGAGAGATAACGGTTTTTTCCACAAGTCTCGTTCACAAGGCCGTCACGAAGGACGTCCAGAGCCCGAAGGGTTTCATACCTACTGGAAAGCTTACGGATTTCTGAAAGTGCCTGTTCTGTAGGCAGCACTTTAGGCGAAAGACCATGTTCTACCAATGACGTACGCAACGTAATGTCCCATCCCCACGGATCAACCGCTTCAATAGGAATGCCAGCAAGTTCGTCCCACCCGATAAAGTGTACAGAGGAATCACGCTTAAACTTACAGGAAGCTTTTTGGGAATAAGCAACATCATCCACCAGAATAAGATCATCCTCTGAAGCCCAAAGCAACGGTATCCACCCCAAGTTCATCCGCAACTCCTGGGCTGCGTGTGGCATGGTAAGATGACGGCGATTAAAAGCCAAGGCTATATCGTGTTCCGGATTGAAAACATGTAATCTCATCGTAGGCTAATTCTTTATGCAAATATAGTATAAATCCTTAATATAATCTGTATTCAATGTAAAATTAACAAAAATTTTCGAGATTTTGCTATCTTGACTTTGCAAATTGCGAAATATATATTATCTTTGCACTTGATTTAGCGACAACAAATCAGGAAAGATTGGAAATGGAAGCTTTTTTTCGTACACACTCTTACCTTGTGGAGCATGTAAATGCCCCAGTTCATCGTCTATTAATGGACGAGATCGATTGGAGTGACCGTATGATCGGCATCAAGGGAACGCGTGGTGTCGGCAAGACTACCTTCCTGCTCCAATATGCCAAGGAACATTTCGATACTTACGACCGCAAGTGTCTCTATATCAACATGAACAACTTCTATTTCCAAGGGAGAGGCATTGCGGATTTTGCCGGGTCATTCTATGAAAAGGGCGGCAAGGTGCTCTTGATCGACCAAGTATTCAAAGAGCCCAACTGGAGTCATGAGCTTCGTAAGTGCTATGACTTATACCCTGGTTTGAAGATTGTTTTCACAGGATCCAGCGTCATGCGTCTGAAAGAAGAGAATCCCGAGCTAAATGGTATTGTGAAGAGCTATAACCTGAGGGGCTTCTCTTTCCGGGAGTTTCTGAATCTCCAAACAGGAAATCAGTTCCGGCCTTATTCCTTAGAGGAGATCTTAGACGACCATGAGCACCTGACCCGTCAGATCCTCCCCCATGTATCCCCCTTACGCTATTTCCAAGATTACCTGCACCATGGATTCTATCCGTTCTTCCTTGAGCATCGAAATTACTCGGAGAACCTGCTGAAGACCATGAACATGATGACAGAGGTGGATATCCTGTTGATCAAGCAAATCGAACTGAAATATCTCACGAAGATCAAGAAACTATTCTACCAGTTGGCTGTTACAGGTCCCAAAGCCCCCAATATTTCTCAACTGGCAATCGATATAGAGACCAGTCGGGCCACGGTCATGAACTATATCAAATATCTGGCCGACGCCCGTCTCATCAATATCATCTACCCTCCTGGACAAGATTTCCCAAAGAAACCAGCAAAGGTGATGCTTCACAACACAAACCTGATGCATGCCATCTATCCTATTGAGATAGAAAGACAGGATGTCATGGAGACATTCTTTGTGAATTCGATGTGGAAAGACCATATCGTCAACCAGGGCGGAAAAGACGGTTTCTATATTGTTGACGGTGACAAACGGTTCCGTATCTGCAACGCTGAGGGAAGCAGTAAGATCCGTACCAATCCGGATACCATCTATGCCCGATATAATACCGAGGTAGGTATGAACAACCAAATTCCATTATGGCTCTTCGGATTCCTCTATTAAAGAAGAATAGACAAGAACAAATATAAACATATACATTAACATTATTCAATTATGGCAAAAGAAAAGAAATTTATTACCTGTGATGGTAACGAGGCTGCGGCTCATGTGAGCTATATGTTCTCGGAAGTAGCTGCTATCTACCCCATCACCCCGAGCTCACCGATGGCTGAGCACGTTGACGAGTGGGCTGCCCGCGGTCGTAAGAACCTGTGGGGTCAGACCGTTTCTGTTCAGGAAATGCAGTCAGAGGCAGGTGCTGCCGGTGCCGTTCACGGTTCACTGCAGGCTGGTGCGCTCACTACCACGTTCACCGCTTCTCAGGGTCTGCTCCTGATGATTCCTAACATGTACAAGATTGCCGGTGAGCTGATTCCTACCGTGTTCGACGTTTCTGCTCGTACACTGGCCAGCCACTCACTCTGTATCTTCGGTGACCACCAGGATGTGATGGCTTGCCGCCAGACTGGTTTCGCCATGCTTTGCGAAGGTGGCGTACAGGAGGTGATGGACCTCACCGCCGTTGCTCACCTGGCAACGCTCGAGACCTGCGTACCGTTCGTTAACTTCTTCGACGGCTTCCGCACCTCTCACGAGTATCACAAGATTGAGCTCATGGACCAGGAAGACATCCGTCCGCTGGTTAAGGAGGAGTACATCAAGCGCTTCCGCGACCGTGCTATGAGCCCTGAGCGTCCTATCACACGTGGTACGGCCGAGAATCCCGAGACATTCTTCACACACCGCGAGGCCTGCAACCCCTACTACGATTCAGTACCTGAAGTAGTTGAGAAGTACTTGGGTGAGATCTCAAAGATTACCGGTCGTGAATATCACCTCTTCTCATATTATGGAGCAAAGGATGCTGACCGCATGATCATCCTGATGGGTTCTGCCACCGATGCTGCCCGCGAGGCTATCGACTACCTGAATGCACAGGGCCAGAAGGTGGGTATGATCAGCGTTCACCTCTATCGTCCGTTCTCAGTCAAGCACCTGCTTGCTTCTGTTCCCAAGAGCGTGAAGCGCATTGCCGTGCTCGACCGCACCAAGGAGCCCGGAGCCAATGGCGAGCCTCTGTATCTCGACGTGAAGGATGCCTACTATGATGTTGAGGACCGTCCTCTCATCGTGGGTGGCCGCTACGGTCTTGGTTCTCACGACACCACTCCTGCTCAGATCATCTCTGTGTTCAACAATCTGGCTATGCCTGAGCCCAAGAACCACTTCACCATCGGTATCGTCGATGACGTGACGTTCACCTCTCTGCCCGAGGTTCCCGAGATTGCTCTCGGCGGCAAGGGTATGTTCCAGGCTAAGTTCTTCGGTCTTGGTGCTGATGGTACCGTTGGTGCCAACAAGAACTCGGTTAAGATTATCGGCGACAACACCGACAAGTACTGCCAGGCTTACTTCTCGTACGACTCTAAGAAGTCGGGCGGCTTCACCTGCTCTCACCTGCGTTTCGGCGACACACCTATCCGCTCTACCTATCTGGTAACCACACCTAACTTCGTGGCTTGCCACGTTCAGGCTTACCTCCACATGTACGATGTGACCCGTGGTCTGCAGAAGAATGGTACCTTCTTGCTGAACACCATCTTCGATGATGCTGAGCTGGAGAAGTTCATGCCTAACAAAGTAAAGCGTTACTTCGCACAGAACAACATCACCGTCTATACCATCAACGCTACCAAGATTGCACAGGAGATTGGTCTGGGCAACCGCACCAACACCATTCTGCAGTCAGCCTTCTTCCGTATCACCGAGGTGATCCCCGTAGAGCTGGCTGTTGAGAAGATGAAGGCTGCTGCCTTGAAGTCATACGGTGCCAAGGGTCAGGATGTGGTTGACAAGAACTATGCTGCTATCGACCGTGGTGGTGAATACAAGAAGTTTGAGGTGAAGGCAGAGTGGGCTAACCTCGCTGATGACGCAGAGAAGCAGGATGATGCTCCCGCATTCGTGAAGGAACTGGTTCGTCCTATCAACGCACAGGCTGGTGACCTGCTGAAGGTTTCCGACTTTGCCAAGTTCGGCACAACCGACGGTTCTTGGGAGGTTGGCACAGCTGCCTACGAGAAGCGCGGTGTGGAGGCATTCGTTCCCGCATGGAACTCTGAGAACTGTATCCAGTGTAACCAGTGTGCATACATCTGTCCTCACGCTGCCATCCGTCCGTTCGTACTTACCGACGACGAGCTGGCCGGTTTCGAAGGTCTGACCACCCTCGAGATGAAGGCTCCTGCTACCATGAAGGGCATGCACTTCGTTATCGAGCCTTCTGTACTCGACTGCCTGGGTTGCGGCAACTGCGCCGACATCTGCCCGGGTCATCCCAAGAAGGGCAAGGCTCTCACAATGGTTCCGTTCAATCCCGATGCTGCCGACATGAAGAAGATGGCTGCCGACTGGGACAAGCTGGTGAAGGTTCCTTCGAAGCAGGATCTCGTTGACATCCGCTCTAACGTGAAGAACTCTCAGTTCGCTCAGCCTCTGTTCGAGTTCTCAGGCGCCTGCTCTGGTTGCGGTGAGACTCCTTACGTGAAGCTCATCTCTCAGCTGTTCGGCGACCGTCAGATGATTGCCAACGCTACAGGTTGTTCTTCAATCTACTCAGCCTCTATTCCTTCTACTCCTTACACCAAGAACGAGAAGGGTCAGGGCCCATGCTTCAACAACTCTCTGTTCGAGGACTTCTGCGAGTTCGGTCTCGGTATGGCTCTCGGTAACAAGAAGATGAAGGAGCGCGTGGCTAAGCTGCTCAAGGAAGCTGAGGCAAATGCTCCCGCCGAGTTCACAGCTCTTGCTGAGGAGTGGATTGCCAACATGGAAGATGCCGACAAGACCAAGGAGATTGCTCCGAAGCTGCGCGAGGCCATCAAGGCTGGTGCCGAGGCTGGTTGCGAGTTCTGCAAGGAACTGACCACGCTCGACCACTACCTGGTGAAGCGTTCACAGTGGATCATCGGTGGTGACGGTGCCTCTTACGATATCGGTTATGGCGGTCTCGACCACGTTATCGCTACTGGCGAAGATGTGAACATCCTCGTGCTCGATACTGAGGTTTACTCCAACACCGGCGGTCAGGCCTCTAAGGCTACACCTCTTGGTGCTATCGCTCAGTTCGCTGCTCAGGGTAAGCGCATCCGCAAGAAGGATCTCGGTATGATTGCAACCACCTATGGTTATGTATATGTTGCTCAGATTGCAATGGGTGCAGACCACAACCAGACTCTCAAGGCTATCCGCGAGGCTGAGGCATGGCACGGACCATCCATCGTCATCGCTTACGCTCCCTGTATCAACCACGGTCTGAAAGCTAAGGGCGGTATGGGTAAGAGCCAGGCTGAGGAGAAGAAGGCTGTGGAGTGCGGCTACTGGCACCTGTGGCGCTACAACCCCGCTCTCATCGAAGAAGGCAAGAATCCGTTCTCGCTCGACTCTAAGGAGCCCAACTGGGAGAACTTCCACGACTTCCTCCTGGGTGAGGTTCGCTACCTGTCAGTGAAGAAGGCTTATCCTAACGAGGCCGAGGAGCTCTTCGCCGAGGCTCAGAAGATGGCCCAGCTGCGTTACAAGACCTATGTCCGCAAGACGCAGGAGAACTGGGAGGAATAATAAATCCTACTCTATTATAACAAAGGAGGGTGTGTCAGATTGACACACCCTCCTTTTTCCGTTGACTCCGTTAACTCAGTGTGAGGATATTGTCAAGATAATTCGAAAAAATTTAAGAATTGCAAAAGTTCTCTAATTGGGATATGGGGTATGTTCGGAGTATATGAAAGTGTCCAAAAGGGACTTTTTGTGCAAGTAAAGGCTCATTGGATTCAAAGTAAAGGTTACTTCGCATGCAAGTAAAGGTTACTTTAAACTCAAGGAAAGGTTACTTGTAATCGTTCCAGACGTTACTTACACCCTTTCCGACGTTATCTAACACTCGTTCCGCCGTCACTTTACCCCCTATAGATGACGTCGGAACGAGTGTTAGATGCCGTCGGAACAGGTGTTAACGCCGTTCGGAACAACCCTTAGATGACGCTTCTTCGAAAATGAGTGGTTTCAACTATTGAGGGTTCTTTGGATCGCCGAAGGCGACCCCCCAAAAAGATATTTCAGTCCTTTTGCTTCACAAAAACAACGTTTTCACCACCTAAAAACGGTGTTTTTGACCCCTAAAAACTATGTTTTTGGAGTCTAAAAACGACGTTTTCGCAAGTCAGAAACGGCGAATAATCGCAACACACTCATTATCAACAACTTACAAAATCTCGCGAGAATCTCGTTTTTTCGACCAAGAGGGCAGTTGATTCCCAAAATGCCAGCTTTTCGCGTTAAACGAAGTTAATTCGTAAAGATCATTCAGAAATTTAACATAAGATTTTTACCAATATAACATAATTACGAATAACGCACTGGTAATTGAAAGATTATTTGTACCTTTGTTGCTACAAAAAAGAAATAAAAAGTTGGTACTGCGATTATAGATTTTCCCGATAAGTGGTAATATCTATGTAGAGAACAACAAGCGAATGGAAACAACAATAGGCAATACATCCAAAGCCAGAGAAGACGAGATGCTGCTCATCAGCCGCATCCTCGACGGACAGACCGCGCTGTTCCGTCAGCTTGCCAGCCGATATGCCGGGCAGGTGCTGCGGATGGTGGCCCGCCTGATTCCTTCGCCCGAAGAAGCCGAGGAGGCAACACAGGACACGCTGGTGGAAGCCTTCCAAAGCCTCAGCCGCTACGATGCCCGGCAAGCCAGTTTCCAGACATGGCTCATGCGCATTGCATACCACATGGCCCTGAAACACTACCGACAGAAGCACAGGTCGCTGCCTATGGTGGAAGTGGAACAACAAAGGCTCGATGCCTTCCCTGACGATGAAACCGACGCCTTGCTTTGCTTGACGACACCGACCGCGTGGAACTCATGGAAAGAGCCATCGAAACGCTGAAGCCCGACGACCAGATGCTGCTCAACCTCTACTACTTTGACAACCGCCCGATGCGCGAAATAGCCTGCATCACGGAGCACAAAGAAAGCTACCTCCACTCGCGGTTGCAATGGATACGCAAAAGACTGGCCATCACCATCAAAACACTTGAAAACAATGAATAACAGTAAGCAATATAAAGACCAAGGACTGCGCCAGGCCTTGCAGCGCAGGAATGAGGCCGCCGAGCGGATGACGCTGCCAGAGGACTTCACCGACCGACTGATGGAGCGCTTGGAGAAGCCCACCCCTACCCTCCCAAAGGGAGGGAGAACCAAAAGCTTCCCCTATTGGGGAAGACTGGTTGCTGCTGCCGCTTGTCTGCTCATTATCATTGGTGTGGGTCTGACGCTGCAGCCTAAAGAAGAACCGGCAAATACTCAGCCAGTGGTGGTGAAAAAGACGGAGAAAAAGGGAAGCGAGCCAAAACCTATAGAAAAGGAACCCATACAGATAGCTAAAGAAGAAATAGCTGTTATGGCCAAAACAACTATGGTTAATAAGCGGTCAAAAGCCTCCGTTTCAGAGAGTAAAACTTCAACAACGGTTGCAACGACCGACAGTCTGGACTACTATATCGACAAGATAGAACGCGAACTGGCCCAAGTGGACGAGAGCCTCTACATAGAGCGGATGAACAAGG
>CACXMM010000028.1 GCA_902768785.1 uncultured Prevotellaceae bacterium | reverse complement strand
CGATGCCACCATTGGCGGCGTCAGTCTGATTCTCTATGGCATGATTTCAGCTGTGGGTGTGCATAACCTCGTAGAAGAGAAAGTCGACCTGAAGAACTCTCGCAATGTGTTTGTGGCGGCCCTCATCCTTGTGCTGGCCATCGGCGTGAAATATGGAGCCAACGACGACATCGCCATCGGTCCCATCCATCTTTCGGGCCTCGCCATCGCAGCCATCGTCGGCATTTTCGTCAATGCCATCTTGCCAAGCAGAATCAATTCCTAAATAAATGTCTTGCCCTGAAAAACGTTGTTTTAGATTCAACGTTTTTCAAGACAAGACACCTGTCATTTGGTTGGTGTCGAGTCCCGAGATTGGTTAAGTCATAGACCATGCTCTTGAAGAGATTGGCCGTGAGAATCCTCGCCTGAAGAAGGTGATGCATCTTTATCTTTTCGGATGAAATGCCCCCCAAAAGTGACAGACTAAGACTGTCACGGATTCATGGCCGATTTGTTTGTAGGAATCACTCACTGGTGCTTTTAACTTTGAACTATGATTACTTTTGTTTCGAGAAGTGTGGAGTCTTTTCGAGAAGTGTGGAGTCTTTTCGAGGAGTGTGGAGTGTGGAGTGAGAGCAGTCTTTCCATCATCGTTAGTTTTAAAGTTAATAATCAGGGTTAACGTTTGCTGAGCTTCCGTTGTGTTAAGATTTTTCAAATCTGCGCACTATTTGTCGAATCTTTCACACCACTTTTGCTTTTCGCCTGCAAAGATACAAAAATTTTCGGACATATGCAAGTGCTTTGTCAAATAATTTCACCATACACCCGCATTTTTAACATTCAGGCACAAGCTGCCATGGTTTTCACCCAAACCCGCCATGGTTTGAGCCAAAAAGCGCCATGGTTCATCATTGGGGGCAGTCCCGCTTCGTTCTGGGAAAGTTGACACCGATTTTGTAACATTGTAACATGTAACAGCCGCCTGGTTCATCAGGACACCGTGAACACCAGTGACCTCTGCCGCCACATGATGAAGCATGGTACGATCTTTACCTCCGACGTAGTGAAGGGTGTGGTGAACACAAAGACTCAGAGACTCAGAGATAAAAATCTAGAGAAAATAACCCTCTGTGTCTCTGAGTCTCTGTGTTAAAAAAAAAAGGCTGGCCGAAGGGAAAAGCAATGAGAGAATGATTTCTCAAATTCTTGATAAAGAAGATGCAAGAGACAAGAAACTTGAATTAATGTTAAAAACAGGGGAGGTACATGTGAGAAATCCTTTTTTATGCGTTTGTAGGATAGAAGGATCAAAAGAGAGTCTATGAGAAAGTTTCTGATTGCCGCCACCAACTCGGGATGTGGGAAGACCACGATCACCATCGGACTGCTCCGTGCCCTGCAGCGAAAGGGGTTGCGGGTGCAGCCGTTCAAATGCGGTCCCGACTATATCGATACACAGTACCATCGTATCGCCGCAGGAGTGGAATCGGTGAACCTCGATACATGGTTTGCTGAGCCTGCACATCTGCGTGAGGTGTTCCACCACTATGGACAAGAGGCCGACGTCTGTGTGGTGGAGGGCGTGATGGGTGCCTACGACGGCTACGACCGGTGGCACGGTAGCAGTGCTGAGATTGCTGAAATCCTCAATATCCCCATGATCCTGATCGTGAATGCCAAAAGCATGGCATATAGCGTGGCACCGATCCTGTATGGGTTCAAGAAGTTTAATGAGATTATTAGAGGTGAGAAGATAAGAGAGAATATTAGAGGTGAGAATATTAGAGGTGAGAGAATAGTATTAAGTGCAAGTGACCAAGAGCAGGGCATTGGTTCAGGGAAACAGGAACAGAGTATTGGTTCAAGTGAACAAGAGCAGGGCATTGGTTCAGGGAAACAGGAGCAAGGCATTGGTTCAAGTGACCAAGAACAAGGGACTGTCGCAAGTGACTTGGCGGAAAACTATTCTCTCACCTCTAATAATCTAACTTCTAATCTTCTAAATACACATACTCTATCCGGTGTGATCTTCAACAATGTGGGATCGGAACGGCATGCCCGTTTACTGCGTGAGGCCTGTGAGGATGTGGGGGTAGCGTGCTTCGGCATGATCCCTCGTCTGCCCAATCTCACGATCCCTTCACGTCACCTCGGTCTGACCCTGGAGAACCAGCAGATGATAGAGACACTGGTGGAGAATGCTGCAGATGCAGTGAGTCAATATGTGGATGTGGAAGGCCTCTCTCCTTCCTCCCTCCTCCTGTCTCCAGACTCCTGTCTCCTGTCTCCCTCCTCCTTCCTCCCTCCTCCTTCCTCCGGAATCCCCATCTCCATCGCCCGCGATGAAGCGTTCAACTTCACGTACCGCGAGAATATCGACAGGCTGAAGACGTTGGGAGAGGTGACGTTCTTCTCACCCCTTCGTGATAAGAGGATCCCTGAGGGGACGGAGCTTCTCTACCTTCCTGGCGGCTATCCAGAATTCTTCCTGAAGGAATTAAGTGCGAACAAAGAGATGAGAGCGTCGGTGCACGACTACATTGAAAAGGGTGGAAAGACCTTGGCGGAATGCGGGGGGATGATGTACTTGTGCGAACAGATCATCAATCCTGAAGGGGTGGCCTTCCCCATGTGCGGCATCCTGAAACAAGATGCCACCCTACAGGACATGCACCTGCATCTCGGCTACAGAGAAATGATGCTGAACGGACAGACATGGCGGGGTCATGAGTTCCATTATTCGGAGGTGCGGGGCGAAGGTGCAGGTGTGCGAGGACATGAGAACGCAAAGGTGTGTGATGCCACGGGGCATCCCACAGAAACACCTTTCTACATTTACAAGAATCTTCGCGCCAGCTACCTTCACCTCTACTGGGGCGACAGAAATATCCTGTCACTATTCGAATAAGGGAACTATATAATAGCCTTTTTTATTTAAACACAGAGACACAGAGATACAGAGGAAATATTTAGAGATAATCGCTCTGTGCCTTTGTGTCTCTGTGTTCCTAATTGAGTTTAATTTTTATTTTAACACAGAGACTCAGAGACACAGAGTTTTTTTTATTGAACTTTCGGATGTTTGTTGGGATCGCCTGCGGCGAGAATTGAAAATCGCCGTAGGCGATCTACATAAACATCCGAAAGATCAAATAACTGAAGAACCGGAAATATATCGGAATAACGGAAAAAGACATAATAACATAAGAACATATTTTTAGAGCCAAAGAACCCAAATGCACAACGAAATATCAAAATCTTAAGGTTTTCCTTGGAGAATTGAAATTAAACGCGAAACATTCAGTCTATGATAAAAAATACGATGCTTTTTTGGTCGATTCGAAGAAAATGCGTACCTTTGTAGCAAACGAAAGAAAACAGGAGGATTTACCATGAGCAAAATAACACAAGAGAACTTCGAATCGATGTATGTCGATCCCATTGAGGTGCAACAGATAGATAAATTTGTGTGCCAGGAGATGGGACGCCAGATGCATCGCTACATCAAAGGGATGAGCGGCAGTAAGCGCATCATGGAGAAATTCGAGGAGGCACTGTCGTCACTCACCGTTCCACAGAAAGAGGAAGCCATAGCACGTTATATCGACCTGAACAGAAAATCCATCAGCGGTCTGGACTTCAAAGTGGTACTGGCACGTGCCATCGCCAACTACTGCGACACCTTCGACTATATGCTGGAGATGGTGAACAACCGACAAAAGATGGAGTTCTACCTGAAACGGATCAAAAGCAAATACATCCAATACCATGAGGTGTTTGAGCAAGACGGGAAATTCGGCATCAAGGATTTCAAGGGACAGATCCTCGTCTCACCGCAGTATGACTTCCTACGCACCTGCTATACCTATGTCGATGACCTCATTACGATGCCCATCATCGCACAGAAAGACGGGAAGATGGGACTGATCCTACCCGACCGCAAAGACACGGTGGTGGCCGACTTTATTTACGATGACATCCAGCTGAGAGATGAGCCACCTTATTTCGAGGCTATCCTCAAAGGGAAGAAAGTGCCACTCCATCAGAAATGACTCCACTACACCCCATCATGTTCGCAGGAACCGGCAGTGATGTCGGCAAAAGCATCGTGGCTACAGCGTTCTGTAGGATCTTCCGACAGGACGGCTACCATCCTGCACCATTCAAGGCACAGAACATGGCCCTGAACTCGTATGCTACGCCCGAAGGACTGGAGATCGGAAGGGCACAGGCAGTACAGGCAGAGGCGGCGGGCATCAGCTGTCACACAGACATGAACCCCATCCTGCTGAAACCGAACAGCGACCATACCTCACAGGTGGTGCTCAACGGGAAACCCATCGGGAATTACCACGCGAGGGAGTATTTTGAGGGAGGAAGGAGAAGGGAGGAAGGAGGAAGAAGAAGGGAGGAAGGATTCCGGAGGAAGGAGGAAGGAGTAAGGAGGAAGGGCGTTGACCGTGACAGACTGCGAGAGGAGGCACATGCGGCCTTCGACCGGTTAGCTGCCCGTTACAATCCCATCGTTATGGAAGGTGCGGGGAGTATTGCGGAGATCAACCTGAAGGACCGTGACCTGGTGAACATGAGTATGGCGATGTATGCGAAAGCTGATGTCATCCTCGTGGCAGACATCGATCGCGGTGGGGTGTTCGCCAGTGTGTACGGCACCCTGATGCTCCTGTCACCTGAAGAGCGGAAACGGGTGAAAGGGATCATCATCAATAAGTTCCGTGGAGACAAATCCCTCTTCGACGAGGGAAGGAGGATGCTCGAGAAACTCTGTGGTATCCCTGTGCTGGCCGTACTCCCCTACTTCAAGGATATCCATATCGAGGAGGAGGACAGCGTGTCACTGGAGCTGAAAGCCCGTGAGGTGGCAGAGGGGAAGATCAATATCGCCGTGGTGATGCTGCGGCACCTGAGTAACTTCACCGACTTCGATGCGCTGGAACGCGACCCACGCGTGCATCTGTTCTATACCAACAACACCGAAGAGCTGCAGAAGGCAGACATCATCATCCTACCAGGATCGAAGAGCACCATCGCCGACCTGATGGAGCTGCGACGCAATGGGGTGGCACAAGCGATCCTGAGAGCGCATCACGACGGTACAACGGTGGTGGGTATCTGCGGAGGCTACCAGATGATGGGACAGGAAGTGCTCGATCCCGACCATGTGGAAGGGGATATCGAACGGATGCCGGGATTGGGACTGCTGCCCGTCAGTACCACCATGGAGGGGGAGAAACGCACCGTACAGACCACTTTCCACTTCCTTGACTTCGAGGAAGAGTGCAAGGGCTATGAGATTCATATGGGACACTCCACACTCCTCACTCCTCACTCCACACTCAACACTCCACACTCAACACTCCACACTCCACACTCCACGCTCAACACCCTCCCCGACGGCACACGCGAAGGGACCTTCCTCTCGTCAAAATGTTTCGGTACTTACATGCACGGCATCCTCGACAATCCCGTAGTGGTGGATTACCTGCTGGCACCGTTTGCCGAGAAGGGAGAGCAACGGCAGTCGTTCGACTATGCTGCCTACAAAGAGCAACAATACGACCTGCTTGCAGAAAGGGTAAGAAAAGAGGTTGACATGGATCGTCTGTACAAGATACTATCTTTTTGAATCTTATCTTTTTGAAAACACAGAGACACAGAGACTCAGAGATTTTTTTAAACCATGTACTCTGTAACCTTATTCCTCTGAGTCTCTGAGTCTCTGTGTTTAATATATAAAACATACTAAATTTGGAACACAGAGACACAAAGGCACAGAGCGATTATCTCTAAATATTTCCTCTGTATCTCTGTATCTCTGTGTTTAAATAAAAAAACTAAAGATAGATAATCAGGAAGAACGACAGGGCGAAGAGCAGGACGACCACCTGCGTGAACCGGTCGCGTAGCATGATCTTCGTGGGATCACCACTGCGTTTGTCAACCACTGTGAGCTGGATATACCGTAACAGTCCTAACAACACAAAGATCGTAGTAAGATAAAGGTATTCGGTATGGGCACGGGCCGTCACCTCAGGACTCACTGTGTACATGATATAACAGACCAAAGTCACTGATGCGGTGATGGTGATGGCCTGGTTGATGAACGTCAGGTTATAACGGATAGTATTCTTTCGCGGAGCCTCACCCGTCTCCTCCATGCGGATCACATCATCACGCCGCTTGGCAAACGACAAGAACAGCGTGAGGAGGAAGGTCATCAGCACCAGCCACTTACTCAACGTCACCTCTGTGGCCTCACCACCAGCTAACAGACGGAGCACGAAACCGAAGGCTACCACACACACATCCACGATGGCATGCTGCTTGAGCCAGGCACAATAGGAGAGGTTCAGCACGTAATAGAACAGGATGATGCCTCCTACCACCCACATGTTCACACGTAACAGCAACAGCGTCGCCATCGACAAGAAGAACATCAATGCCATCAGACCGTAGGCCTGTGACAGCGTAATGGCTCCACTGGCTATCGGACGGTGACACTTCACGGGATGCCGACGGTCGTATTCCACATCGATGATGTCATTGAAGCAATACACCGACGAGGCGATGAAACTGTAGGCGAAGAAGGTGACCACGGCGGCATAGACAGCCTGCGTGTTCATCAGACTGCCACCGAAGAACATCGGCATCATCACAAAGACATTCTTCAGCCACTGTTTCGGGCGAATTAATTTTAACGCACTCTTTATCATTGAACTTTGAACTTTATGCTTTGAACTTGGAACTTTGAGCTTTGAACATTATGATTACTCCTGATACTATCTTAGACAGCACCCACGCCAATGGAATGCTGATGACGATCATCAGTAAGGCGGTGAGACAATAGCCGAGGTGGTATTCCTTAACATATCTCAGCACGAACTGCACGTGAATCAGGTATAGCTCCAGACTAATCCCACCGATAAAGGAGAGAAAGGTGAGGAGCCAACGGGGAGCATAGTGATAGGCACGACAGAGCAGGATCATCGCCGTGATGCTGCACGGGATATACACCATACGCTCCAGGAAGAGCGGGAACTTACCACGCCAGTGGTTCTCGAACTCGATGCACATCATGAACGAGAGGATGAACAGTATGAGGATTCCCCAGAGGGCAGCCCCCTCCATGTTCCTCTTCTCTTTCACCCACTGTCCGCAGTTGATGCCCAGCAGGAAGATGGGAATGCGACTCCAGAAGATCTCCACATGTCCTACAGAGCGGTGTACGGGAGGATAATACTGCACCATCACAGCCCATACCATCGCCACCACCACAAGCCATCGGTAGGAGGGATTGCGCTCTATGAGTCGCATGTAGGCAGGTGCAAAGGTGTAGAGCATCATGATGGAGGGGATGAACCAGAAGGTGAGGTCGTCTATGCGCCAGAAACTCCAATTGATGAGGATGTTCGCAATCAGGTGTCCGATGTTCGGACTGTATCCGCCACCAGGGACTGTCAGGTAGTTGGGGATATAGTACAGTGCCGCCATGATCAGCCAGGCAGGATAGATACGGATATAGCGACGCCAGAAGAAATGCTTCAGCGACGGCTGCTTCGTCCACGAATACCATAGTCCGATACCACTCAGGAAGAGAAACATATCCACACCGATATTGCCGCAGCGCACTACCCCGTACATCATGTAGCTCTTCGGCATATATACATGGAAGAGCATCACGAAGAGCATCGCTGCGCCCATCAGTTCACTGCGATACTTGCTGAAATCCGAGAACTCTATCTTCTTCATTTCTTTGTTTATTATCTAAAACGGTGTATATTCTTTCCTTTTTTTGTCGCCTTTGGCGAGAAATCCAACAAAATCTGAACATAATCAAACAAATAAATAATATAGATTTTGTAAGATTTTGGATAGATTTGTAAGATTTGCATTTTTCTCTCCGCTTCGCTTTGAGTGACCGTTGGTTCCCCGTAGGCGGCGATTTTCAATTCTCGCCGAAGGCGATCCCAAGTTAGTTACCCTTCGCACTGCGGAGCGATGCATACAGTATCGACAACGCCACAGCTGAGAGCAGGTAGATGACGATGCCCCAGTAGATGTCTATCTTACGGTAATGGGCGATGATCAGCTCACGCATGACAGGATGCATCACGAACAAGGCGGAGGAGATACCACCGAACCACACACAGGGTTTCATCAGCCACTGCGGCAGGAGCTTCACGGTGGCGACAGCACCTGTCACGATGAACAGCGGCACCCACAGCCAGGTATAGACGGAGAAGCTGCCTGCAAAGACCGCCACGGCAGAGAGCAGGACGATGCCCGTCAGCTGAACCGCCGACAGCGTATAGTGGAAATAACGGGCATAGGCGATACCCATGCAGAAAGGCAGTATTCCTCCCACGAAGTTATAACGGATATAGTTCAGCAGGTTATACGATGTGGGATTGTATTGTGTGGCCCATGTCTGCAACAGCCAGCACACCACCACGAACATCACCAGCAGGAAGGCATTGCGCCAACGGTAGAACACCAGTCGGTAGAGGATATACAACTGAACCATCAGTCCGAAGAACCAGTAAGGACCAGGACGTATGGCCTGATCGGGAACGGTATAGAGGAAATTGATGGTCATGGTGAGCTGTGCCACGATCCTGTCAAGGGTGAACACCTTCGGAGCACTGTCATAGCGCAGGAAATACACGACCATGAACAACAGGTATCCGTAGATCATCAGTTTGAACAGTTTCACGAAATGTTTCCATATCCAATGCCATGAGCTTTCGTTCCCATGCGCCATCGCAGCGATGTTCCTACGTTCCATCGTACCCTCGTACTTCTTCACCAGACCATATCCGCTGATGAACAGGAATATAGGCACGCCGTAATGACCGAAGAATGAAAACAGATGGATGAACAAATCCTTGTCGAACACCATCAGCTTATCCCACAGTTGCAAAGGTTTCTCTGCCGTAAAGGTGTATTCGTTCTCCTTCACGGCAAAGCCCAGGAAATGACAGTAGTTATGCAGCACGATACCTAAGATCGCCAAGCCGCGCAGTGCCATTGATTCCGTCTTACTCATAGCTCATTTCTCTTTCTCCAGTTTGTCATAATCCGTCGTATTCTTCAGGATCCGAGGGCGCTGCTCGCGGTACTCCGTACTCAGGATATCCAGTTCAGGACGATAATCCTTCGAGGAGATACCAGCCAGATGCATCAGCAGGAAGGGCAAGGCATCGGTCATGTAACGGCGGTTCTTCGCCTTGACGATCGTCTCATACAGCTCAGGATGGTCGGTTCTGAAAGACCGTGAGCACCATATCCAGAAGGGGATGTCGAACTCCTCATGTGCCAGTCGGTAGGTGATCTCCGTACTGTGCATGCGTCCGCAGAAATGCACGCCAGGACCGTAGCACTCCTCTCCATGGTCGGGAACATAGATCACCACAGCCTTCTCTTTCTCCACCCGTTGGATCAGCTGGTCAACGATGGAGTCGTTATAGAGGATGGCATTGTCATAATAGGCCACGCGCTGGATCTCACCAGAGCGGAGGTCAGGACGGTCGTAGTCATCGCGTTTGAAATGCCACCGGTCCTTCGGACTCCTCGTACGATAGTCGAGGTGCTGTCCTTTCAAATGGACGATTGTCAGTTCCCCCTGCTTTGAGGACATCTTTCCTCCTTCCTCCTTCGTCCTTCCTCGAATATCATCCCATTCCTTCAGCATACCCTCATCGTAGTACCACAGCTTATCGTTTCTGGTATCGAACATCGCCTTACTGAGTGTCGGGTTGTTCAGGAAGAAGCCGCCACTGAAGTCATATACGGCTTCTTTGGCCTGCGGCAGGAACTGGTTGGTGAGGAACGTTACATGATAGCCAGCCTGTCGGAACACCTCTGGGAACAGCGGATAATCGCACCACTCACCCTGGTCACCCACGGTATAGAGGGAGAAGAGCAGCTTGAAAACGAAGCTCGTGAGGTTCCACGGTGCCACCACATCCTGGTAGGCCACCAGCTCCCCACGTTTAGAACGTGCCACTTGTCGCGGTGTCGTCGCCTTGTCATAGCCATAGAGCTGTGCATGGTGGCGGTTGTAGCTCTCGCCGATGATCAGTACGATATGGGGAGTGGTGAATGTGCAGCTGTCCACCTGCACCTTATCGATGCCGGCGATCAGACGGTTCACCTGCTTGGCGGTGAGCTGATTGGCACGGATGCTGAAGGCCAGACGGTAGAGCGGCTGGTACAGCACAGCCCTGTTCTTCTCCGTCAGCTCATGTTCCACATCCCCAATGGTCTCATACGTCATCAGTCGATGGAATGCCACCTTGTTCTGCCAGCAGTCGATGAGGGAGAAGAGGAAAATGGCAAGGAAGAATAACAATAAAATTATTGAGGAGTGTGGAGTGAGGAGTGAGGAGTGAGATTTGCTATTAGGAACAAGTGACTTTGTATATGACTCCTGTATCTCAGTACTATTCTCACTCCTCACTCCACACTCCACACTCCTCGAAAAGTCCTTCCTCGAAATAACACTCCACACTCCATGCGCCACCAACACCAGCAATACCCAGCCCACCTTACTGAAAAGTATATCGGCAGAGAGGTAGGAACGCAGGAACTCGGTAGCCTCCTGACCGTTTGTCTCCCCCACCAGTAACAACATCGTGGGTGTGAGGGTACTGTCGAACTTCACGAAGCAATAGACATCAATGAGGGCCACGGCATAGGCGATGACATAGAACAGCCGCTTCACCCACAGACTGATTTTCCGAGGTAGCAGGGAGAGGAAGAGGAACAGGATACCTACGTCCACGAACAACTCCGTAAAGAGATGCTCGTAAATCTTCGCATTCCGCGTCTCTGGCAGTACGGCATAGGCCGTCACGATGCCCAAGGCGTACATAAACACGAAAAAGGCAATGTTCCGTTTCATTTGAATGGGTTTTGACAGATGGGGAATCTATTCCTTAGGGGTTACACCATATAACCCATGTGACTCAATAAAAGCCAAGGCCGCTTTGGGCACCATACGGTCAACGGATTTCCCTTGAGACAAACGCTGACGTACCTTCGTACTGCTGATGGGAATCAGCGGTGTGTCAACGATCTGCACGGAAGGAGGAAGGCTGTTCAAATCAAAAGAACTACCCTCACGGGGATAGACCACCACATGGTAGTTGGCGAGGATATCCTCATGACGGTACCACAGACGAATCTTCTCCCAGTTGTCACCACCGATGAGGACGGTGAACTCACGGTCGGGATAGTCTTTCGACAATGCCTCCAGGGTGTTCCACGTAAAAGAGGGCTTCGGGAGTCGGAACTCAAAATCACTGGCAATGAGTCGTTTGTAACGTCGCAACGCCCCTTCCACCATCTCATAGCGATAACGGTCCCATACCAGTTCCTGGTTCACCTTAAAAGGATTCTGGGGCGTCACCATGAACCACACTTCGTCCAAGCCAGCCCTTTCCAACAGGAGCTTGGCCAATCGGATATGTCCGAAATGAATGGGATTGAACGTTCCCCCGTATATGCCCGTTTTGATCATTCCACACTCCTCATTCCACATTACTCATTCCACAAACTCGCGGATGATGTCGAAGGCTTCCTGCTCTGCTGTGGCAAGATCATCATTCACCACCACACGGTCGAACTTCTCGGCGAAGGTAAGTTCGAAGGCGGCACGCTCGATGCGCTGGTCGATCACCTCAGGGGCATCAGTGCCACGACCTTCCAGTCGGCGGCGCAGTTCCTCGATCGACGGAGGCTGGATAAAGATGCTTAGGGCCTCATCACCATAGTAGTTCTTGATGTTGCAGCCTCCCTTCACATCCACATCGAACACTACGTTCTCTCCTGCCTCACGCTGACGCTCCACCTGTGCTTTCAAGGTACCATAGAACCGTCCTTCGTACACCTCCTCATACTCCAAGAACTCCTCGTTCTCGATGCGCTGACGGAACTCTTCGGGAGAGAGGAAGAAATATTCCACACCGTTCTGTTCTGTACCCCGAGGGGCACGACTCGTACAGCTGATGGAGAACGAGAGCCTCAGCTCGGGATGCTCCTGCATCAGCCAATTGATAATCGTGCTCTTACCACTGCCAGAGGGAGCACTGATGATGATCATTTTCCCTTTCATCTGTTTCTTATCAGTTGATGTTTGTTTTAGCTCGTTCTCAAAAGCCAGGAGCAAGAAACTCAGAGCACATTCAGCACCTGCTCCTTGATCTGCTCCAGCTCATCCTTCATCATCACCACGATGTTCTGCATCTCAGCCTGGTTGCTCTTCGAGCCCGTGGTGTTGATCTCACGACCCATTTCCTGAGCGATGAATCCAAGTTTCTTACCTTGTCCAGCCTGCTCACTCATGGTGTCGCGGAAATATTTCAGGTGGTTTGCCAGCCGCTGCTTCTCCTCACTGATATCCAGTTTCTCGATATAGTAGATCAGCTCCTGCTCCAAACGGTTCTTGTCGTATTCCACCTCGGGGATGTTCTTCAGAGTCTCCACAAGCTTCGCACGGATCTTCTCCACACGAGATTTCTCATAAGGTTCAATGCTGGTCAGCAGACGGCCGATGTTATCTACCTTCTCCTCGAACTTCTTTTGAAGGGCGTAACCCTCCTGCGTACGGAATTCCACCAAACGGGCTAAAGCCTCCTCAATACCCTGACGGGCCACTTCCCACTCTTCATCATCCAGCACCTCTACGTCGGTTTTGGTGGTCACATCGGGAAGGCGTAAGATCATACTATACCAATCAGTGGGTTCTGGGATACCCGTTACAGCAGAAATCTTCTTGATCTGTTGGTAATAATTCTCAACAAGTGCTGCATTGATGGGAGTGGCATCCACCACCACGTCTTTCTCGATCCAAATGGAGAAGTCAACCTTCCCACGAAGCAAGGCGGCAGCTATCATCTGGCGCATCTCCATCTCCTTTTCACGATAGAGAGGTGCGATGCGCGTGTTCAAGTCGAGTTGCTTACTGTTTAATGACTTTATCTCAACATTAATTTTCTTTTCTTTAAAGGTTACGACCGCTTTGCCGTAGCCCGTCATTGACTGTATCATACCTTGTTTGACGTTAAATTTATGCAAAAGTACAAATAATTTCTGGAAAATGCGTATTTTTGCACTTTATTTCGAAAGATATTTTATATGTCGTGCATTTTAAATATAGAAACAAGTACCGATGTATGCTCCGTTTCGGCCAGTCAGGACGGTGCCGTGATCTTCAACGAAGAAGATCATAGCGGACCGAATCATGCAGTGAAACTGGGCATCTTCATTGACGAGGCACTGTCGTTCATTGACAGCCATGCCATTCCGTTAGACGCAGTGGCAGTGAGCAGCGGTCCTGGCAGCTATACGGGGTTGCGCATCGGCACCTCGATGGCCAAAGGCATCTGCTATGGTCGTGACGTGAAACTCATCGCCATCCCCACACTGGAGCTGATGAGCGTGCCCGTCTTGCTACGCGAAGAACTAGAAGACGATGCCTTGCTCTGTCCCATGATCGATGCCCGCAGGATGGAAGTGTATGCTGCCGTCTATGACCGTGCCCTGCATCCTCTACGCCCTGTACAGGCTGATATCGTGGAGGCCGACACCTACCTCCCGTTTTTAGAGGCACACCCCATGTACTTCTTCGGCAACGGTGCTGCCAAGTGCAAGGAGATTCTCCAGCATCCGAACGCCCGTTTCATTGAGGGCATAGAGCCCTTAGCCAAGTGGATGTTCCCTCTGGCAGAAAAGCGCATCGCGCTGGAACAGTTTGAGGATGTGGCATACTTCGTTCCGTTCTACCTGAAGGACTTCGTGGCCAAGATGCCCAAGAAACTGTTGTGACTCCATTCCATCAACCCTTTAAACCCATTAAACCCCATCAATATGAACATCAAAGGATTGGACTATAATACCCAGCGTGAGAAACTCATCCTCCCTGAATATGGGAGAGAGGTACAGAACATGGTTGACCATGCCATATCGCTTCCCACCAAGGAAGAACGGCAGCGGTGTGCCGAGACCATCATCCGCATCATGGAGCGTATGTTCCCCCAGAACCGTGAGAATGCCGATTACCAGCAGAAGCTATGGGATCATCTGGCCATCATGAGCGGCTTCCAGCTCGACATCGACTACCCTTACGATGTCAGCTCAGCGATGAAAATCGCCACCAAGCCCGAGCCACTGGACTATCCCATGAAGAGAATCCCTGTACGCCACTATGGCAGTCTGATCTTCGAGACCTTCGAGAAGCTGAAAAGCATGCCTCCAGGTGAAGAACGCGATGAGCTGGCACGCATCACTGCCAACCAGATGAAGCGCAATCTGATGCAGTGGAGCCATGGTGCCAACGACGACGAGAAGATCGCCGATGATCTGGCTCGCTACACCGACGGGGTGATCCAGCTCGATATGGACACGTTCAAGTTCGACCGTGTACAGTTAAGAGACGACCTGAACCCTCGCAACAAAAGAAAGAAGTAACTAAGCATGGAATCGTTTATTATCGAAGGCGGTCATCTGCTGAAAGGAACCATCACCCCGCAGGGAGCTAAGAATGAGGCACTGCAGGTGATCTGTGCCACGCTGCTCACCACGGAGAAGGTGGAGATCCGGAATATCCCAGACATCTTAGACGTGAACAACCTCATCCAGCTGCTCAAAGAGATCGGGGTGAAGGTGACTCGTGAGAATCGCAATGACTATGTCTTTCAGGCGGATGATCTTAAACTTGACTACCTGGAGAGTGATGAGTTCGTGCACAAATGTGCGGCTCTGCGAGGCAGTGTGTTGATGATCGGTCCGCTGCTGGCACGTTTCGGTAAGGCTGTCGTGGCAGAACCGGGAGGTGACAAGATCGGACGTCGTCGCCTGGACACCCACTTCTTGGGATTCAAATACCTGGGAGCGCATTTCGACTTCAACGAGCAGCGCAACGTGTATGAGATTCACTCCAACGGACTGAAAGGATGCTACATGCTGCTCGATGAGGCATCGGTGACCGGCACTGCCAATATCATCATGGCCTCGGTCTTTGCCAAGGGTACCACCACGATCTATAATGCTGCGTGTGAGCCCTATATCCAACAGCTCTGTCACCTGCTGAACCAGATGGGGGCGGTAATCAGCGGCATTGGCAGTAACCTGCTCACCATTGTCGGCGTTGAGTCGCTACATGGTGCCTCCCACCGTATCCTGCCCGATATGATCGAGGTGGGCTCGTTCATTGGCATGGCCGCCATGGTGGGCGACGGCATCCGCATCAAGAATGTCTCCTTATCCAACCTCGGCATCATCCCCTCGGCCTTCCGCCGTTTAGGTGTGAAGATCAAAGTGGAGGGTGACGACCTGGTCATACCACGACAGGCTCACTACGTCATCGACTCCTTCATCGACGGTTCCATCATGACACTGGCTGATGCACCATGGCCAGGACTGACACCCGACCTGCTCTCTGTGCTGCTTGTGGTGGCCACACAAGCCCGCGGCAGTGTGCTCTTCCATCAGAAAATGTTCGAGAGCCGACTGTTCTTTGTGGATAAGCTCATCGATATGGGAGCACAGATTATCCTGTGTGACCCACACCGAGCTGTTGTAGTGGGACATGATCATAAGAAACGGCTACGTGCCGGACGAATGACCAGTCCGGATATCCGTGCAGGCATCGCCCTGCTCATTGCTGCCCTCAGTGCCAACGGAACCAGTCGCATCGATAACATCGCACAGATCGATCGAGGCTATGAGGACATCGAGGCACGTCTCAACGCCTTAGGCGCCCATATCCAACGAGTAAACCCGTAGCATGATCCGTCAAGAAGAAGTATATCATATCGGACGCATCGGTCGTCCGCATGGCATCAAGGGAGAACTCATCTTTACGTTCAGCGACGATGTGTTCGACCAAGTGGATGCCGACTACCTGATCCTACAGGTTGATGGGATCCTGGTACCGTTCTTCATCGAGGAGTATCGTTTTCGTACTGACGAGAGCGTGTTACTGAAACTCGAAGGGATCGACACCCAAGAGCAAGCTCGTGAACTGACGAACTGTGAGGTGTTCTTCCCCAGGGCTTTGGCCAAGAGTCAAGAAGAGGGGATCAGCTGGGCACAAATCGTTGGCTTCCGTATCGTGAATGGGACAGAACGGGTGCCGGTAGGCACCATCAACTCGGTCGATGACACCACGGAGAATGTGCTCTTGGAGGTTACCAGTCCTACAGGGAAGGATCTGCTGATTCCTGCCGCACCTGCTCTGATACATGACATCGATGAGGAGCAGCGGGAAATCATCATGGATCTGCCCGAGGGATTATTGTCATTATAAGAAAAGAATGATGAAGAAACAAATCGCAATCTTAGGTTCTACAGGAAGCATCGGCACGCAAGCCCTCGACGTGATAGCCGAGCATAGCGACCTGTACGAAGTATATTGTCTGACTGCCAACAACAAAGTGGAGCTGTTGGCACAGCAGGCACGGCGCTTTAAGCCCGCTGCCGTAGTCATCGCCAATGAGGCTCGCTACGAGGAGCTGCGGACTCTGCTGGCAGATGAGCCAGACATCAAAGTATATGCAGGGAAGCAAGCCCTCGACGAGATCGTGGAAGCTGATCCTATCGACATGGTGCTCACCGCCATGGTGGGCTTCGCGGGTCTCTCCCCTACTGTTCATGCCATCAAGGCACGGAAGAAGATCTGCCTGGCGAACAAGGAGACACTGGTGGTAGCCGGTGAGCTGATCTGTCAGCTGGCCAACGAATACCATGCTCCGATCCTTCCCGTTGACAGCGAGCACTCTGCCATCTTCCAGAGTCTGGCGGGTGAGGGTGACAACCCCATCGAGAAGATTCTGCTCACTTGCTCTGGCGGTCCGTTCCGACTGATGAACGAGGAGCAGATTGCCAAGGTGACAGCCGCTGACGCCCTGCGCCATCCAACATGGGACATGGGAGCGAAGATCACCATCGACTCCGCCTCCCTGATGAACAAAGGCTTCGAGGTGATCGAAGCCAAATGGCTCTTCGGCGTGCCCGCAGAGAAAATACAGGTGCTCATCCACCCGCAGAGCATCGTTCACAGTGCCGTGCAGTTCATCGACGGATCGGTGAAAGCCCAGCTGGGTGTGCCCGACATGCGCCTGCCCATCCAGTATGCCTTCTCCTATCCCGACAGACTGACCTTATCGGGCGACCGTCTCGATCTCTTCAAGCATCCGCTGGAATTCTTCGAGCCCGACCTGAAGCGGTTCCGCTGTCTGGCTCTGGCCTTTGAGGCTATCCGCCGAGGTGGCAACATGGCCTGTATCGTGAATGCCGCCAACGAGGTAGTGAACGAGGCATTCCGCCATGACCGCTGCTCGTTCCCGCAGATGGCAGAGATCATCGAGCAAACCATGCAACGGACTACCTTCGACAAGAATCCGTCGCTGGACACCTATTTTAAGACAGATGCTGAGGCCCGAAGCATTGCCTCTGAAATATTAAACAAACAATAAACAATGGAAGTATTTTTGATCAGACTGTTACAGTTCATGCTCGCCATCTCTCTCCTGGTTCTTCTCCATGAGGGTGGCCATTTCTTTTTCGCCAAGCTTTTCGGTGTACGCGTAGAGAAATTCTACCTGTTCTTCGACCCTTGGTTTCACCTTTTCGAGTTCAAACCTAAAAACAGCGATACAGCCTATGGCATCGGATGGCTGCCTCTGGGTGGCTATTGTAAAATCGCCGGTATGATCGACGAGAGTTTCGATACCGAGCAGATGAAACAACCCGAGCAACCTTGGGAGTTCCGCAGTAAGCCGGCATGGCAGCGTCTGCTCATCATGATCGGCGGCGTTCTCGTGAACTTCCTCTTAGCGTTATTCATCTACTCCATGGTGCTCTTCCACTGGGGGGATGAGTATATCGCCGTGAAGGATATGTCGATGGGATTCAAATTCAACACCGAGGCCAAACAGATCGGTTTCCAGGACCATGATGTTCTTTTGGCTTACGACGGTAAGGCTTTTGACCGCTATGATGTGGATGTGTTCCGTCATCTGGCCGATGCCCAGAACATCACGGTGAAGCGTGGCAGTCAGGAGGTAACGATCCAGATGCCCGAGGAGATGAGTCTGATCAAGATGCTGCAGGCCGATCCTGCCTTCGCCCGTCCGTTCGTACCCGCAGAGATCGACAGCGTACTGCCAGAGACCCCTGCTGCCAAGATCGGGATGGAGAAAGGTGACAAGATTCTTGCCATCAACAACAAGCCCGTTGACTCCTGGAACGAGTTCGTCTATCAGATAGGAGTCCTGAACGATGTTCTCTCTACTGCGAAGAGCAGTGCCGACAGTATGAAGACCCGTACCGTGCAACTGGTTTACCAGTCGAAGAAAAGCGGAGCAACGGATACGACTCAGGTGGTGCTCTCTCCCGAGATGCGCTTAGGAGTGAGCCAGACATCCATCGCCTCCTACTACAAGCCCACGCAGCTACGCTACAACTTCTTCGAGAGCTTCCCAGCAGGTATCAAATATGGTCTGGGCGTGCTTCGCGGTTATGTGAACGACCTGAAATATGTGGCTACAGCAGATGGTGCCAAGTCGTTAGGCGGCTTCGGAGCTATCGGCAGCCTGTTCCCTCCGGTATGGGACTGGATGATGTTCTGGCGTATGACGGCTTTTCTCTCCATCATCCTCGCCTTCATGAACATCCTGCCCATCCCTGCACTCGACGGCGGTCATGTGCTGTTCCTCCTGTACGAGATCATCACAGGTCGTAAGCCCAGCGAGAACTTCATGATCAAGGCCGAATATGTGGGCTTCACCATCCTTATCCTCCTCATGATTGTGGCTAACCTGAACGATATCCTCAGATGGTTAGGGTATATGTAAAGGGGGATGAAGGATGAAGGATGAAGGATGAGAGATGAAGGATGAAAGATGAAGGATTAGGGATTAGAGATGAGAGAGATGATGACGAATGAAGATTTCGACATAAGAAGAGAGACACTGTCGTCGGCAGAGAAGGAGTTTGAGAATGCTTTGCGCCCTCTCCGCTTCAGTGATTTCAGTGGACAGAAGAAGGTGGTGGAGAACTTGGAGGTATTTGTGGAAGCAGCCAAATACCGCGGTGAACCGCTCGACCACACCTTGTTGCACGGTCCTCCCGGACTGGGTAAGACTACCTTGTCGAACATCATCGCCAACGAGTTGGGCGTGGGGTTCAAGATTACCAGCGGACCCGTGCTTGACAAGCCTGGTGACTTAGCCGGTATCCTTACTTCATTGGAGACAAACGACGTCCTTTTCATTGATGAGATCCACCGTTTGTCACCAGTGGTGGAAGAGTATCTCTACTCCGCCATGGAGGACTACCGCATCGATATCATGATTGATAAAGGGCCGTCGGCGCGTTCCATCCAAATAGACCTGAACCCCTTTACGTTGGTTGGTGCCACCACCCGCAGCGGACTGCTTACGGCTCCGCTACGTGCCCGCTTCGGCATCAACATGCACTTGGAGTATTATGAACCGGAGGTGCTTCAGAAGATCATCAAGCGCTCTGCCTATATCCTGAAAGTCCCCATCACCGACGAGGCATCCATGGAAATCGCGCGTCGGTCAAGAGGAACGCCCCGTATTGCCAACGCACTGCTGCGCCGTGTACGTGATTTCGCCCAAGTGAAAGGCAACGGCAGCATCAATACCGACATCACCAAGATCGCCCTCAGTGCCCTGAACATCGACCAGTATGGTCTCGACGAGATCGACAACAAGATCCTGCTTACCATCATCGATAAGTTCAAGGGGGGACCAGTGGGCGTGGGTACGATTGCCACTGCCATCGGTGAGGATGCCGGCACTGTGGAGGAGGTCTATGAGCCTTTCCTCATCATGGAGGGGTTCATCAAACGCACCCCACGCGGACGCATGGCCACCGAACTGGCTTACCGCCATTATGGGCGTAACCCCTATACTGGCAACATCATGGAGCCCGGACTCTTCGAGTAAATTTATTCAAGTTTCGACTTTTAGAAGAAAGAGACAGGAGTCAAGAAGCCTCTAATCTTTTTGCTTCTTGACTCCTGCTTCTAAAAGTGGAGCTTACATTATAATTATATTAAGGTGTAATTATAAACAAAAGTTAAAAACACACGCTTCGATGAAAATAATTGCCGAAATATTTGGAGGGTATTCACAAAAACACTACTTTTGCAGTGTACTATTAAGGTAGTACACCATTACACCAGTAAATCAACCTTGATTTTACGAGTGATGATGGGGAGAGTGAAACAAGAAAGTCAAACAATTAAAAGAATACGATTATGCAAACTATCATTACCGCAGCTGCCATCTTCAGCATGTATCTGAACGCAGCAGAGAACAGCAACTCAGAGTACTATTACAATGCCGACATGGAGAACGGCAAGGTGACCAACATGTACGTATTTACGGAAGAAGGTCAGAACCTCTCAGGCAAGGTGGCTTACCATTATGAGTATGACGAGCAGGACCGTCTGGTGAAGAAAGAGATCAGGCGTTGGGACCGCCAGAGTCGCCAGTGGATCAACGAGCGTTGCCTCGAACTGTCATACACGGAAGAGGGCTATGAGGTATCGATGCGGAACTGGAGCAGTAACGACCAAGCCTATGAGCCTGTCATGGAAAAAGCTGTTTACCACTATGCCTTCGATCAGGTGATGGCCGTAAACTATTTTCGCCGCTCCTCGGAAAAGAAAGATTTCAAATCAGTGGGTGGCATGTTCGTGATGAACCCCACAGATGGAATACTCCTGGCAACGAGATAATCCTCATACGACATCAAGAGAAACGTCATACCAATTAGTAAATCAAAAAAAGAAAGTCATTATGATAGAGATACAAAACATCAGTTATCACTATACAGGTGCCAAGCAGCAGGTGTTCAACGACTTCAGTCTGAGTCTGCACGAGAACAATATCTACGGACTGTTAGGTAAGAACGGAACAGGCAAGAGCACCTTGTTATATCTGATCAGCGGACTGCTTCACGCTCAGGAGGGTTCCATTCGCTTCAACGGTATTGAGACACGCCTCCGTCGTCCCGAGGTGCTGCAGGAACTGTTCATCGTACCAGAGGAGTTCGACCTTCCCAAGGTCACTCTCGAACAATATGTCAAAATCAACCAGCCGTTTTATCCCCGTTTCAGTCGTGAGGTGCTTGAAAGCTGCTTAGCCGACTTTGAGCTGTCATCCTCCATCCATCTGAATACTCTCTCCATGGGACAGAAAAAGAAGGTGTTTATGAGCTTTGCTCTTGCGGCGGGGACAAAACTGCTGCTGATGGATGAGCCTACGAATGGCCTGGACATCCCCAGCAAGGCACAGTTCCGCAGGGTTGTGGCCAACCACATGACCGATGACCGCACGCTGATCATCTCCACGCATCAGGTGCACGATGTGGAGCAGCTGCTGGATCACATCCTGATTCTCGACCGAAGTCATCTGCTCCTCGATGCCAGCGTCGCCGACCTCTGTGAGAAATATACCTTCGAGTTCCGTCAGCCCGGACAGGCAGATGATGATGTCATCTATGCCGAGCCGTCACTGCAGGGCAATGCTGTCATTGCCCACCGTGAAGAAGGCAATGCCGAGACACAACTGAACCTGGAACTGCTTTTCAATGCTGTGACCTTAGGAAAGATTTAAGAACGTAGAGACAATGAAAATGGAAAATTTCAATATGAGCCGTTTCGGCAAGCTGCTGCGCTGGACCTACTGGCACGACAAGAACGAATTCGTGCGTTCACAACTACAGGGACTGATAGGACTGGTCTTCTGCTTCATCTTCTTGCACATGGGGTCGGATCAAGGCAACAGGGATTTTCTGCGAACGGGTTCCTTAGTCATCATGATCTGTCTGTTTATCAACTTTGTCTGTACAGCCAGTAACATGCACTACACGATGAAGACACGCGATGACTGGCGCGCACTGAACCTGTTACCTGCCAGCAACCTCGAGAAGTTCCTTGCCCGTTACCTCTCTGCCCTGCTGATGGGAGTGGGCGTTATCGTAGGGCTTCTCTTTGCCGACATCATACAGTATCTCATCTCCCTGATCGTCATGCCGTCATCAGCACAACTGGTTATCAGTCATGCCATCAGCGACCCCACCCTTTTTGAAAGTCAACCGCTCGGGGAAGCACTGGCATCCATCGTAGTCATGATCATGCTGCACTCTTGTTTTCTTCTTGGCGCCAACCTCTTTCGTAGCGCGAAATATGCATGGCTGTTAACCAGCGTCACACTCATCATAGTGGCTGCCATCATCGTAAGTATCGTATATCATACCGGCTCTTTCCAAAAAGAGAGTATTGTGCCCGACTGGATAGAATATACTATTTGCTGTGCGATCATCGTATTCAACTACTGGCTGTCGTTCCGGCTGTTCTGCCGTCGTCAGCTCATCGGTAAATTCATCAATCATTAATCATGGAAAAGTTTCAATTCAATAGATTCCTGAACGTGCTCAGATGGTATCTTCAGGTGAACCGCAACCAATTACTGGCATGGATGGCAGGAACCCTGTTATGTGTATTTGCCGGAGAGATGGGCATGCTGTGGATTGCGTCCAAGTCGATTAAAGCATCATCATGGACCCCATTCTATCCAGAGATCGTCAACGGCATCTCTTTCGCCTGGTTCATCGGCATGCTGATCCTGTTGCTCTTCATCCAGACAACGATCTTCGGCAGGATCAACGACAAACGCTTCGCCACGACCTTCCTGACACTGCCTGCCTCGAATGCGGAGAAATATGCAGTGCTCTTCATCTATGTGTTCCTGATCAATCCCGTATGCATCTTCCTGGCCTACACCCTGGGCGACACCTTGCGCATGCTGGTAATGTCGTTGTTCAGCTCTGTAGGCATGGTATCTTATCTGCCTCATATTGTGGGTGGCATCCATATCTTCACCCCATCTGACAGCCCTGTCACCCAAGTAATGGGATATTTCACCTTGTTCTCATGCATCGTATGGGTGCATTCGATGTACATCACAGCAGGAGCGGGACTTCGCAAGCATGCTTTCTTCAGTGTTTCCCTTGCATTGGTTCTGTTTGCCACCATCATGGCATACCTGTTTCCATCCTGGGTGGAACCGTTTACATGGGACATCCCCATGCCAGTCATCAAGACTATCAACTGGTTCTGCATTCTCTGTGGACTGATATGGGCCGCCTTCAATTACCGGCTATCCTACCGTATCTTCAAGAACTACCAAGTGATTAACAATAAAAAAACAAACCTATGATATTCAACAACGACAAAGCCATTTACATTCAGATAGCCGACCGCCTCTGCGACGAGATCCTCGCGGGCACCTATCAGGATGATGAGCGCATCCCCAGTGTACGAGAATATGCCGTACTGCTGCAGGTGAACACCAATACGGCAGTGAAGGCATACGACGAACTGGCACGCAGCGAGATCATCTACAACAAACGCGGTCTGGGCTACTTCGTCACCAAGGGGGCGAAGAAGAAGATCCTGCGGGAACGTAAGAAGGTCTTCATGAAAGAGAAACTGCCCGAGATGTTCCGTCACATGCAGCTGTTAGGCATCGACATCCAAGAGATAGATGAGGCTTGGAACAGTTTCAAAGGATAAGTGCCAAGAAAAGTTAAATGTTCCACTGGATGACGAGACCTTGCAACCCTATCCCTGCAACACTCGTCAAAGAAACATCAATCCAAAGTAAATGATACATTTAAAAGACATCAACAAGACCTATTTCGGTGCGCAGCCCCTCCATGTGCTCAAGGGCATCAACCTCGATATTGCGAAGGGAGAGTTTGTGAGTATCATGGGGGCCAGCGGCTCAGGAAAATCCACCTTATTAAATATATTGGGGATTCTTGACAACTACGATACGGGAGAATATGTACTGGCCGATACACTCATCAAAGACCTGAGTGAGCGACGTGCAGCCGAATACCGTAACCGCATGATCGGCTTCATCTTCCAGAGTTTTAACCTCATCTCGTTCAAGACTGCCGTGGAGAACGTAGAACTGCCCTTGTTCTATCAGGGGGTAAGCCGTCGCAAACGTCATCAGTTAGCCATGGACTACCTCGACCGCTTGGGGTTACTCGACTGGGCTGATCACTATCCCAATGAGTTGTCAGGAGGACAGAAACAACGTGTAGCGATTGCCAGAGCACTCATCACCCACCCACAGATCATCCTCGCCGACGAGCCCACAGGTGCCCTCGATTCGAAGACATCCGTGGAGGTGATGCAGTTGCTCAAAACGCTCAATGCGGAAGAAGGCATGACCATCGTGGTGGTGACCCATGAAAGCGGTGTTGCCAACGAGACGAACAAGATCGTTCATATCAAAGACGGAATCATCGGGGCCATCGAGGAGAACCTCGACCACAAGGCCTCGCCTTTCGGTATCGGTGGCATTATGAAATAGATAAAGAATACTAGAACAACTAGGAATACTAGTAAAACTAGAATTATATGAGAGATATCATATCAGAAATATGGTCAACGGCTCAGCGCAACAAGTTGCGAACGGCACTCACCGGCTTTGCTGTAGCATGGGGGATCTTCATGCTCATCGTACTGTTAGGGGCAGGCAACGGACTGATCAATGCCAACGAGCAACAGACAAACCGTTTCCTTGCCAACTCGATGAGGGTGTATGAAGGATACACGTCGAAGGCGTACAAAGGACTGAAGGAAGGGCGTTGGGTACCCTTGCGCGACAAAGATCTGAAAACGACGAAACACAAGTTCTCAGCGAATGTCGATGAGGTGGGTGCGGTGTTTTCTCAAGGAGGACAGACAATGAGCTACGGACAGCAGTATGTCAATACCATGCTCACAGGTATCTACCCCAACCACGACAAGATCGAGAAGCGCGAGATCATCCATGGCAGGTTCATCAATGAGATCGACTTCCGCGAGAAGCGAAAGACAGTCGTGCTTAGTCAGTCACAAGCCAAAGAGCTGAGACCCGACTATGCCAATCTGGTGGGCGAGTTCGTGAAAATCGGCAACCTGGCCTACCGCGTAGTGGGTATCTACAAGAACGACGACTCTGAACAGAACAACGCCACTTTCATCGCTTTCTCTACAATCAAAACCATGTACGGCAGCGGTGACCGCGTGGGCGATCTCGAGTTCTCCTTCCACGGACTGGAGACGCTGGAAGAGAACCTTGACTTTGAGGAGAGATACCGCGCCACCATCAATGCCAACCATCAGGCGGCTCCTGATGACGACAACGCTCTCTGGATCAGGAACCTATACCGACAGAATATCCAAATGCAAATGGGTATGAAGATCATCCATACCGCCTTGTGGGTAGTCGGACTGTTCACTTTACTAAGTGGCATCGTAGGCGTGTCGAATATTATGCTGATCACCGTCAAGGAACGCACCCGTGAATTTGGCATCCGCAAGGCCATCGGTGCCAAGCCGTGGTCGATCCTGAAGCTCATCATCATCGAGAGCGTGATTATCACCACCTTCTTCGGTTATATCGGCATGGTGTTGGGCGTGGCGGCAAATGAATACATGGATGCCACTTTAGGACATAATATCATTGATACAGGACTCTTCAAAACCACATTATTCGTAAATCCTACCGTAGGACTCGATGTGTGCTTCGAAGCCACCCTCGTGATGATTATCGCCGGCACCATAGCCGGACTGGTTCCAGCACGGAAGGCTGCCAGGATACGTCCCATCGAAGCCCTAAGAGCTGAGTAAAACAGAATCGTTTTTCTAGTAAATCTAGATTATCTAGAAAATCTAGTCACACTAGCATTACCAAAGAAACATGAGAATAGATATTGATAACTACAGAGAAATCTTAGATACGCTGACACGTAACAAGAGCCGCTCGTTCCTAACAGGCTTCGGCGTCTTCTGGGGCGTGTTCATGCTTGTGGCTCTCATTGGGGGAGGACAAGGTCTGAAGGAATTGCTGGAGGACAACTTCGCCGGATTCGCCACCAACTCAGCACTTGTCTTTTCACAGCCTACCACGAAAGCCTACAAGGGTTTCCGCAAGGGACGCAATTGGCAAATGGTATATAAGGATGTGGATCGTATGAAAGCCCAGGTTCCAGAACTCGATGTTGTGGCACCGATGGTATCGCGCTGGGGAAACTCCGCCGTCTATAAGGATAAACGCATCAGCTGTAACATGAGTGGGGTAACACCCGACTACAAGAAGGTAATGGAGCCCAAGATCTACTATGGACGATACATCAACGACGTGGATATGTCACAACGGCGCAAGGTTTGCGTACTGGGGAAAAAAGTATATAAAGAACTATTCCCTGGTGGTGGCGATCCCACAGGAAAGCAAATCCGCATCGACTCCATCTATTACCGGATAATCGGCGTTGACTATAAGGAAGGCGGCGTCAATATCAATGGAAGTTCGGATGAAGCTGTCACCGTGCCCATCACCCTGATGCAGCAGACTTACAACATGGGGGAAGGAGTGCATCTCATCTGTACGACAGGTAAGCCCGGTGTCGTTATGTCCTCCATCACTCAACGGATGCGAGAGGTCGTTGCAAGGGCACATTCCATCGATCCTAACGATGAACAGGCGGTGATGGTGTTCAATACCGAGGTGCTGTTTCAATTGATGGACAATCTTTTCAAGGGCGTGAACTTCCTGATTTGGCTTGTAGGATTAGGTACCCTGCTGGCAGGTGCCATCGGCGTATCTAACATCATGATGGTGACGGTTAAAGAACGTACCACCGAGATCGGTATCCGTCGTGCCATTGGTGCCACACCCAAGATGATTCTCTCACAGATCGTGTCAGAGAGTGTCATCCTGACGGCTGTGGCGGGCATGAGCGGCATCCTCTTCGCTGTGTTTGTACTTCAGTTGCTGGAGTTAGGCAACACCGAGGACGGAATCCTTGCCGCCCATTTCCAGGTAAACTTCTGGACAGCCATCTTCGCTGCCGTCGTGATAGGTTTCATGGGGGTACTGGCAGGACTGGCTCCTGCATGGCGTGCCATGAGCATTAAGCCTGTCGATGCCATGCGCGATGAATAAATCTTGTTACATTAGCTTTATACAGAAAACAAAATAAAAAACGAAATAAAATGAAAAAGTACAGCAAAGTGATTATGGCGATCATCATCGCATTGATTTTCATCGGAACCTTCGTGTTCCTGTATCAGAAATCGCAGCCGAAGCCTGTTGCCTACATGGAGTTCACACCCAAGACGGCCGACATCGTCAAGACAACGATTATCACAGGTAAGATAGAGCCGCGCAACGAAGTGAATATCAAGCCACAGGTTAGCGGTATCATCTCCGAACTGTTCAAGGAGGCTGGCGACTATGTCAACGCTGGGGACATCATCGCCAAGGTGAAGGTGATTCCAGACATGAACCAGCTGAGCAGTGCAGAGAGTCGTGTGCGCCTGGCTCTTATCAACCTCAAGCAGGCTGAGATTGACTTCGACCGTGAGGAAAACCTTTTCAAGCAGAACCTTGTCAGTGCAGATGAGTTTGACAAAGTGAAACAATCATTGAAGCAGGCTCGTGAGGAGAAGATGGCTGCTGATGATGCGTTAGCCGTGGTACGCGACGGTGTGTCTAAAAGCAATGCCAAGGCCAGCTCCACGCTGGTTCGCTCCACCATCTCGGGCATCATCCTCGACATACCCGTCAAAGTGGGAAACAGTGTGATTCTCAGTAACACCTTCAATGATGGTACCACCATCGCCAGTGTGGCGAACATGAACGATCTGATCTTCCGAGGAAATATCGATGAAACGGAAGTGGGACAGCTGGTAACAGGCATGCCGATGAAAATTACCATCGGTGCCCTGCAAGACCTCTCCTTCGATGCCTCCCTGGAATATGTGTCACCCAAGGCTGTAGAGAGCAACGGAGCCAACCAGTTCGAGATCAAGGCCGCCGTGCGCGTACTCAAAGGCAGTAAGATCCGTTCTGGCTACAGTGCTACGGCAGAGATCGAGTTGGCACATGTGAAGAATGCCCTTTCCGTACCTGAGAGTGCCATCGAGTTCAGTGGCGACTCCACCTTCGTGTATCTCATCCGCGAGAATGACAAGGAAAAGACTTACGAGCGCAAACAAGTGGTGACGGGATTGAGCGATGGTGTGAACATCGAGATTAAGGGCGGTGCTACAATCAAAGACAAAGTTCGCGGTCCCAAGATCGTGGCTGAGAATGAAGAGGAATAAATAATGATTATGGATTCTAAATGATTGCAAGAATGAAAACAAATAAGACAGGACTGGGCACATTCGCTTTCCGATGCCTCTGTCCGATCATACTCCTGGGTATGACGACACCTTGTGCGGCTCAGCAGCCTTGGTCACTGAGGCAGTGCATTGACTATGCCGTGGAGCATAACATCCAGGTAAAGAAACAAGACGTGACCCGACTGCAACGGGAGGTGGATGTCAACACCGCCAAGAACAGCAGACTACCCGACTTGAGTGGTTCCGTATCGGAAAACTTCTCCTTCGGTCGCGGACTCACGGCGGAGAACACCTATACCAACACCAATACCAGCAGTACCTCCTTCAGCTTAGGAACCAGTGTCCCCCTATTCACGGGATTCCGTATTCCCAGAACCCTCGAACTGCAAAAGCTGAATTTGGAGGCTGCCAACGCCGATCTGGAGAAAGCGAAAAACGACATACGCATGCAGGTGGCACAGGCCTACGTTCAGATTTTATATAGCATGGAGCTGTGTGACGTAGCACGCCGGCAGGTGGGTATCGACTCGCTCCATGTGTTCCGACTAAAGGAAATGATGAAAAATGGGAAGGCCAGTGGTACTGAAGTGGTACAGCAAGAAGCCGCCATGGCACAAAGTCAGCTAACGGTCACACAGGCCGATAACGATTATCGTCTTGCCCTGCTCACACTCTCCCAGCTATTGGAGCTTCCCTCCCCTGAAGGCTTCACCATTGAACGTGTCTCACCGGAAACGCTTTCACTCAGCAGTCACTTGACTGGCTTGTCACCCGATGCCATCTATCAGGAAGCTTTGTTGGTGAAGCCGGAAATCCAGGCAGAACAGTATCGTTTGGAAGGGACGGAAAAGAGCATTGAGATAGCTAAAAGTGCCAAGCTCCCCTCACTGTCGTTCCAGGCAGGACTGGGATCCAATTACTACAAGACGAGCGGGTTCCCTTCCGACGGTTTCTTCAAGCAGCTGAACAACAATTTCAGTCAGTACTTAGGACTGAGCCTGAATATTCCGATCTTCAACCGCTTCGAAACGCGCAATAACATCAAGAACGCCCAGCTGTCACAGTACCAGCAGCAACTGCAGTTCGAGCAGGTGAAGAAAGGACTGTACAAAGAGATTCAGCAGGCATATTACAACGCCGTGGCCTCACAGGCGAAGTATGAGAGCAGCGGGGAGGCCAAGCGCAGTCAGGAGGAGGCATTCCGTCTGATGTCAGCCAAATACGAGTATGGCAAAGCGAACATCACCGAGTTCAATGAGACGAAGAACAACCTGATGAAGGCCGAGAGTGATTTGGCACGGGCTAAATACGAATACCTGTACCAGCATGCCCTACTCGACTTCTATCGCGGTCGTGATCTGACGTTCCAAGGATTGTAATCGGTGAAAACAACGTTTTCAGGTTCCAAAAACAATGTTTTCAGGTTCCGAAAACAACGTTTTCAGCGTATGAAAACGGCCTTTTCAGGGTGTAAAAACAATGTTTTTGTAACCTGAAAAGGCCGTTTTTGGGAAGAGCAGACTATTGCTTCTGTCTTGTAGCCCTTATGAAATAAACTATCAGCAGGATATAGGCAATCAAGGAGCAGAGCTCGGAAAGGGGATTGGCCAGCCATGTCTCGTTGATGGGGTTGAAGCCCACGAAACGGAGAAGGGCAGAGACAACACCCATGAGGGCACCACCGGCAATGAAGCCACTGGCAAGGAGGGTACCTTTCTCGCCACGTTCCTTGTTGACTTTCTCATCCTTGCTGCGTGTAGTGACGTACCAGTTCACGGCTCCACCTACCAGCAACGGGATATTCAGTTCCAAGGGGATGAACATTCCCAAGGCGAAGGGTAAGGCGGGAACTTTGATGAAGGTGAGGATGAGGGCAATGGCTGCGCCAATGGCATAGAGCAGCCACGGGGCTCCCACGCCACTCATAAGAGGTTCGATGACTGCAGCCATGGCATTGGCCTGAGGAGCAGCGAGCTCACCGCTGGCGAAATCGTAGGTCTTGTTCAGCAGAAGCATCACACCGCCCACAGTGGCCGCACTAACGAGTACGCCCAAGAATTTCCACTGTTCCTGTTTCCGCGGCGTAGTGCCAAGCCAATAGCCGATCTTCAGGTCGGTAATGAACGAACCTGCCACAGACAATGCGGTACATACCACACCACCCATAATGAGGGCTGCCAGCATACCGCCAGACCCCTTCAAGCCCACAGCCACCATGACGACAGAGGCAAGAATCAAGGTCATCAGCGTCATACCACTTACAGGATTACTGCCTACGATGGCAATGGCATTGGCCGCCACGGTAGTGAATAGGAAGGCAATGACGGTGACGAGCAGGATTCCCACAACGGCAAACAGCAGGTTATCCATCACGCCGAACCAGAAGAAGAGGAAGGTGATGAGGATGGTGACAACAGAGCCGATGGCGATGATCTTAAAGGCAATATCACGCTGCGTTCTGAGCAGGTTCTTGCTCTCGCTGCTGCCGCCCTTCATCTCCTTGGTGGCCAGACTGACGGCGCTCTTGATGATACCCCAGCTCTTCACGATGCCGATGATACCAGCCATGGCAATACCGCCGATGCCTATCGACTTGGCGTATAGCTTGAAGATCTGCTCGGGCGTCATATCCCCCACTGCCGTGGTGATGCTGGGATCCCAGGTGTTGAGAATATCATGAGGGAACAAGAGGGCCATGCCCGGCACATAAACGCATATTTCAGTCCGATGATATACCCCAGACCTAACACGGCAGCACCTGTATTCACCTTCAGCACCAGCTTGGCACGGTCGGCCAGATCGGCTCCCCATCCCATCATACGCGTGGTTACATTCTCGTTCCACCAGCCGAAGGTGGCCACGAAGAAGTCGTACAAGCCACCCACGATACCTGCTATGAGCAGCGGCTTGGCCTGCGAGCCCCCTTTCTCACCGCTTACCAGCACCTGGGTGGTGGCCGTCGCTTCAGGGAAAGGATACTTGCCGTGCATGTCGCTCACGAAATACTTACGGAACGGGATCATGAACAGGATACCCAGGATACCGCCAAGCAACGAGCTCAGGAAGATATTGATGAACGAGGCTGTCATCTCAGGATATTTCGCCTGCAGGATATAGATGGCGGGCAGGGTGAAGATGGCACCTGCCACCACGGAGCCTGAGCAGGCACCGATGCTCTGTATGATGACATTCTCGCCCAGTCCCTGCTTGCGGTGTGCCGCTGTTGAAACGCCCACGGCGATGATGGCAATGGGAATGGCAGCCTCGAAGACCTGTCCCACCTTCAGTCCTAAATAGGCGGCAGCGGCCGAGAAGAGTACGGCCATCAGGATGCCCCATGTTACTGACCAGCCGTTCACCTCAGCATACTGCTTCATGGGTGACATGACCGGTTCATACTGTTCTCCCTCCTTCAGCTCAGTGAACGCATTCTCAGGGAGCTGGATATTCTTTTTCTCTTCCATTTTTACTTATCTGTTGTCAATTATCTATTACATTATAAATCCTCAGCCTTGGCAATGGTCTTCGGGTGCTTATGGTTCACTTTGAAACGGTCGAAGCCCTCACCATAGACACCGATGACAGCACTTTGGCTGACGAAAGCATTCGGATCAATCTCATCAATCAGCTGGAAGATCTTCGCACTCTCGCTTTGTTTCGCCAAGACAAAAAGCATCTTCACCTCGCGACCGCTATAGAAGCCCTGCGCATTGATGACCGTACAGCCACGATGAGGATCGTTGTTGATACGATGCCCGATCTCTTCATACCTCTCTGAGATAATAAAGAACTGCACACTGCGCCGCATGGTGTTGACCACCTGATCGATGCAGAACGCCGTGACATAAAGCACGACATAACCATAGATTACTTTCTCCCAGTCTTTCAGCACGAAATAGCTGCTGGAAATGATGATCACGTCGCAGATAAGAATCACACGCCCCAAAGAGATGTCACGGTATTTATTGATGATGGCGGCGATGATGTCTGTACCGCCGGTACTGCCATTCGCACCTAATCCCAATCCAACACCACTGCCACAGAAAACAGCTCCCAGGACTGCTGCCATGAAGGGCTGGTCGTGCAAAAGATGCAGACTGGCCGTAAAATCACGGGTAAGGGAGAGGGCCACCGTAAGCACGATGACGGCATACACCGTCTTCACGCAGAACTTCCACCCGAGGATGCGCAGAGCCACCACCAGCAATCCGGCGTTGATCACAAAATACGACACCTGTGCGGGGATGTGCAGAGGACTCCATTCCAGAATGGAGGAGATACCAGGCACACCACCTGTGGTAATACCGTTCGGCAACAGGAAGATAGACCATCCTATACAATAGGATAACATGGCCACCGTGATAAACGCATAGTCGCGCAGTTCCTTCAACAATGTCTTTCTCTCTACATGTACTGTTTTCATCGTTCACAAAACGCTCTTACAAGTTTCCTTATTCTTTCATCAGCAGGGCACACAGCTCCTTCATTCCCTCCGAGGCCCCCTTCTGGATGTGCTGGATATTACGATAGCCACCTGCCATCACAGGTTTGGGATCGATCAGGTAGATGGGAATATCTGGCGAGGTATATTGCACCAGTCCTGCTGCCGGATAGACATTCAGAGAGGTACCGATGATGATGAAGATATCTGCTTTAGACGCTTCCTCTGCTGCCAGACTGATATTGGGGACGCCCTCACCGAAGAACACGATAAACGGGCGCAACAAGGAACCGTCACCCGCTTTTTCACCTGGCTTCACCTCCAAGTCATCACCCCCCAGCGTTTTCTGGTAACGCGGATTATCCACATCCCGACTGGAGCATACCTTCATCAACTCCCCATGAAGGTGGATGACATGGGTAGAGCCTGCCATCTCATGAAGATTGTCCACATTCTGCGTGACCACCGTTACCTGATACTGTTCCTCCAGCTTCGCTACGAGGCGGTGACCGTCATTGGGCTTTGCCTCCACTAGTTTCTTACGCAGCATGTTATAGAAATTATTCACATACACAGGATCCGTCTCCCATCCTTCATGAGTCGCCACACGACTCACTGGGTAGTTCTCCCACAAGCCATCGGCATCACGGAAAGTGCTCAATCCGCTCTCCACCGACATACCCGCGCCTGTCAACACTACGATCTTCTTCATATCCTTGGTTTTTAGTTAGTATTCTGTTCTCCAAAGCAGGGGAAACAGGTCTTTGATTCTTAAGAATGCACAAAATTACACATTTTTCTTCAATAATAGCGACTAAATTCAAGAAAATGTGTAACTTTGCACACTATTATTAATTTTTACGTAAAAAGATGAATAAACTGAGTTATTCTTTAGGCCTTGGCATTGGTCAGCAGTTACTGCAGATGGGCATTGAAGGCTTTCACATTGATGACTTCGCCGCAGCAGTGAAAGACGTGCTTGAAGGCAAAGAACCCCAGATTGGCCACCGCGAGGCTCAGGCCATCGTACAGGCCTTTTTCCAGAAACAAGAAGAGGTGCTGAACAAGGAAAGGGAGGTCAAGGGCAAGGCAGCCAAGGAAGAAGGAGAGAAGTTCCTGACTGAGAATGCCAAGAAAGAAGGTGTGATCACCTGCAAGAGTGGCCTGCAATATCAGGTATTGAAAGAGGGAACGGGCAAGAGTCCGAAATCATCCGACAAGGTAAGATGTCACTATGAGGGATTCCTGATTGACGGAACGGTCTTCGACAGCAGCGTGCAGCGTGGTGAGCCTGCCGTATTCCCCCTTGACGGAGTGATTGCCGGCTGGACAGAAGGTCTCCAGCTGATGAAAGAAGGCGGGAAGACCCGTTTCTACATCCCCTACCTCTTAGCCTACGGTCCCAGCGGAGCAGGTAACAGCATTCCTCCTTACGCCACCCTGATCTTCGACGTGGAACTCATTGAAGTTCTTTGAACATTGAACTTTGAACTTTGAACTTTGAACTTTGAGCTTTATGATTTGGACTTAGTTCAATTGTCAAATAGTGAAATAGTGAAATTGTCTAATTGTGAAATAGTAAATTTGTAAATTTAAATAGATAAGAAAAACAATGAAAAAAGTAACAATCGTAGCCGCTATGGCTATTGTAGCCGCCGTTTTCACATCTTGCGGCAACCCCACTCCGAAGGCAAACCTGAAGAGTGATCTCGACAGTTTGAGCTACGCCATTGGTATGGCACAGACTCAGGGTCTGAAAGACTATCTCGTACAACGTCTCAATGTCGACACCGCTTATATGGATGACTTCATTAAAGGTCTGAATGAAGGTGCCAATGCAGGTGATGACAAGAAGAGGGCAGCCTACTATGCTGGTATCCAGATTGGTCAGCAGGTAGGTAACCAGATGATCAAGGGTGTTAACCACGAGCTCTTCGGTGAGGACTCCACTAAGACAATCTCCTTGAAGAACTTCATGGCAGGTTTCATCAGTGGTACAACCGGCACCAAGGGTCTGATGACTGTCGAGCAAGCTGGTGAAGTAGCTCAGAAGCTCATGGGCGAGATCAAGACCAGAGAGATGGCCAAGCAGTATGGTCCGAACAAAGAGGAAGGTGAGAAGTACGTTGCCAAATATGCTACCGGCAAAGACGTGAAGAAGCTGGAAGGTGGCGTGTTGTATAAAGTCATCAAGGAAGGAACAGGTGCTATCCCCTCCGATACCTCTATGGTGAAAGTGAACTACGAAGGAAAGACTGTTGACGGCAACGTCTTCGACAGCTCTTACAAGCGCGGTGAGCCTGTTACCCTGGCTGCCAATCAGGTAATCCCCGGTTGGACCACTGCACTGACCCACATGCCTGTGGGCTCTGTTTGGGAGGTAGTGATTCCTCAGGAGAAAGCCTACGGCGAGCGTATGCAGGGTCAAATCAAGCCTTACTCTGCATTGATCTTTAAGATTGAGCTGCTGGGTATCGAGAAGAAATAATCGGAATCCGACATGAAAAGAATCATGATGATAGCACTCACCCTTGTGGTGAGTGCTTCTTTCTATACAGCCCACGCTGGTCAGAAAGACAAAAAGAAAAAGAAAGGTACCACCGAGACCGTCGTGGAACCGGTCACGCTGAGTACCCCCTCCGACTCGGTGAGCTATGCTGCAGGAGCCACCATGACCGATGGTCTACTGCCTTTCCTGCAACAGCAATATGGTGTGGACGAGGCTTTCCTCGATGATTTCCTACGTGGCTTTGAGGAGGCATTGAAATGCAATGTGGATAATCCGATGAAGGCCTATGGTGCAGGTATCCAGATTGCCACGATGGTCAAAGAGCGCATGATTCCCACCGTCTCTGCAGATTTCCAAGGAACCAACGACTCCATCCAAGGCTCGCTGTTCCAAAAGGGATTCATCGCAGCGCTGAAGAAAGATACCACCTTCTTCAAGGAAGAAGAGGCACGCACCTACTTCAGAAACCGTCAGGAGGCTGCCATCCGAGCCGCTCAGGAGGCTACACAGAAGGCTGGTGAGCAGTTCTTGAATGAGAACAAACAGAAAGAGGGTGTGCAAACCACCGCCAGCGGTCTGCAATACAAGGTGCTGGTGGCAGGAAATGGTCCTGTACCCACTCAAGACGACCGTGTCATCGTGAAATATGAAGGTCGGTTAATCGACGGTACGGTATTTGACAGCAGCTACAAACGGGAAGAGCAAACAAACACATTCCGTCCAACAGAGGTGATCAAAGGATGGACCGAGGCCCTTACCATGATGCCTGTTGGCAGCAAATGGGAGCTGTATATCCCACAAGAACTGGCATACGGTCCGCGTAAAACTGGCAACATCCCTGCCTACAGTACACTGATCTTCATCATCGAATTGGTAGGAATAGACAAGCCCTGACCTTATCCTTTCCACCCTATTTGCAACATTTTGACTGGTTTTTCGCAAAAATCATGTCAAAATGTTGCATATTTCATTTTAATTGCCTATTTTTGCTAACAGATTTGAATACCTTTAACAAAATTAGCGATAGGAAATGGAAAAGATTGACAGTCTGGACAAGAAGATTCTGAGCATCCTCTCCAAGAATGCGAGAATTCCCTTTAAAGATGTTGCGGCAGAGTGTAACGTGTCGCGAGCAGCCATCCACCAACGTGTGCAACGGCTGACAGAAGACGGAGTGATTACCGGCAGTGGATTTGATGTAAACCCGAAGTCACTGGGTTACAGCACATGCACCTATGTGGGCATCACCCTTGAACGTGGAAGCATGTACAAACAAGTCGTGGAGCGTCTAGTGCACATCCCCGAGATCGTGGAGTGCCATTTCACCACGGGTCCCTATACCATGCTCGTCAAACTATACGCACGAGACAACGAGCAGCTGATGGATCTGTTGAACAGTCAGTTGCAGGATATCCCCGGTGTTGTAGCCACGGAAACGCTCATTTCTCTGGAACAGAGTGTCAAACGAGAAATACCCATTGCTTTGGATTAGTTTCCCATGGAGAACTTCAACCTACAGTCGCATCTCAGTAAAATCTATGCGACATTCCCAGAGGCCGACTCACGGCCTCTTATTGGCATTACCAGTAACTTTACCGAAGGTGATGCCACCCTCCGCGACCGATATTACAAACAGGTGATCGCCGCAGGAGGAATACCCGTCATCGTACCACCGGTGGATGACAAGCATGTGATCGTCAACACCTTGGAACATCTTGACGGTCTGCTGCTTAGCGGTGGTGCTGACTACAACCCACTCTGGTGTGGGGAAGAGCCCTCACCCAAGCTACATGGCATCAATGCAGAGCGCGACCTGCCAGAGATGCTGATCACACGACTCGCCTATAACCGGCAAATCCCGATCTTAGGCATCTGCCGCGGTATCCAGACCATTGCCATGGCCCTCGACGGTCATGTGGCACAGGATATCACGGCCACCACAATCAAACACTCACAGGACGCCAACCGCACAGAGCTCACACACAGTGTCACTATACACAAGGACAGTATTTTGTTCGGCCTCTACAAGACACAGAATATCTTTGTGAACTCCTTCCATCACCAGGCCGTAGCTGATCCCGGATCACGTTTCCGCGTGGTAGCCACCGCACCCGATGGAGTGATCGAGGCTATTGAGAGCAGTGAACACAAGCCGATCCTTGGCGTGCAATGGCATCCCGAATGGCTGGAAAGCGGACTGCCTCTGTTCAGCTGGCTTGTGCAGCAGGCAACAAACTTCCATGTGGCCAAACGTCTACATAGCCGGATCCTCACACTCGACACCCACTGTGATACGCCGATGTTCTTCCCCCAAGGTATCCATTTCGAGCAGCGAGACCCACGTATCCTTGTCGATCTGCACAAGATGACCGATGGCCGTCAGGATGCGGTGATTATGGCCGCCTACTTACCTCAGCCGAAGATCGGTGAGCAGTTCTCTCAAAAGGTATCGTTCAACGTGAACAGTCCGATGGACTATGCCGACCTGATCTTTGACAAAATCGAGGAAATCGTGCGGAACAACAGCCGCTATCTCAGTATTGCCCGCACGCCCAGCGATCTCTACGAGGACAAGCGGAAGGGGCGCAAGAGTATCATGTTCGGCATCGAGAACGGCTTAGCTCTCAACCACGAGGTGGCTAACGTGAAACACTTCGCTCAGCGGGGGGTCGTCTATATAACCCTTTGTCACAACGGCGACAATGACATCTGCGACTCGGCCAAGGGATGTAACACGCACAATGGCGTGAGCTCCTTTGGTGAAAAAGTGATCCAGGCCATGAACGACAATGGGATGATGGTCGATTTGAGTCATGCCAACGAAAAGAGTTTCTTTGATGCACTGGAAATCAGTCGCACCCCCATCGTATGCAGTCATAGCAGCAGCCGTGCCCTCTGCGACCACCCGCGAAACCTCACCGATGAGCAGATGCGTGCCCTTGCAGCCAAGGGAGGTGTGGCACATACCACGCTCTATCACGGATTCCTGCGGAAGGAAGGGGAGGCCACGATCTTAGACGCACTGGCACACCTGGAACATGCCATCTCCATCATGGGCATCGACCATGTAGGCATCGGCACCGACTTCGACGGTGACGGAGGCGTCATCGGCATGGCCGACAGCAGTGAAGCCATCAACTTCACCCTCCACCTGTTACGCCGCAAATACAGTGAACGCGACATAGAGAAAATATGGGGCGGCAACTGGCTGCGCGTCATGGCACAGGTGCAGCGTGCCGCCAAATAGCCAAACATAACCTACGAATGAACATGATACAGAACCATCTCATGACCATGACGACAGACAGCCGTCGGTCGTTTTCCTTCTTTCTTCCCATCATCTTCTTCCTGATGATGCTCCCCGTTCTCTTCACCTCCTGCAAGAGCAGTAAGACAAATCAGGAAGCGCTCATCTGGCAGGTGCCTATCGGTCCTGACTTCAACGCCGACAGCGCCTTCGCCTATTGTCAGGCTCAATGTGATTTCGGACCACGCACGATGAATAGCGTGAGTCACGACCAATGCGAGTCGTGGATCATCGAGAAGTTCAAGAATTTCGGCTGTCATACGATTGCCCAGAAAGCGACACTGCAAGGATATGATGGCACACCGCTGAAAAGTACCAACATCATCGCCTCCACACAGCCCGACAACACCACAAGGGTGATGATCTGCGCACACTGGGACAGCAGACCCTGGGCAGACAACGACCCTGACAGCACGAAATGGCATACTCCCGTACTCGCCGCTAATGACGGAGCCAGCGGTGTTGCCGTGATGCTGGAACTGGCACGGCAACTGCAACAAGCCGATTCTCTGAAAGTAGGCGTTGACTTCATCTGCTTCGATGCCGAAGACTGGGGTACACCGCAATGGGACAACAACACTTATCCCAATACAGGAGAAGTGTGGGCGTTGGGAGCTGAATACTGGTCAAAGAACACACATATAGATCACTATGCACCACGCTATGGTATCCTGTTGGACATGGTAGGCGGACAAGGAGCACAGTTCTTCCAGGAACGACTGTCTAAGCAGTATGCACAGCCTATTATAAATAAGGTATGGGCAGCGGCCAAGGTGGTCGGCTTCGGTAGCTATTTCCCCGATTCCACCGGTGAATATATCACCGACGACCATGTCCCCGTGAATACGCATGCCAATATCCCGACGATCGATGTGATCCCCTTCTATCCCGACTGTAAGCAAAGCGGCTTCGGTCCCACCTGGCATACTGTGAACGATGACATGCAGCACATCGACAAGAATACCTTGAAAGCCGTGGGTCAGACCCTTATCCAGGTGCTCTATTCTGAGAACCGTCCCCACGAGAAACCTTGAATCCATCCCTCAAGATCCCCTATACTTTTGATGACATGAAGATATTTGCGGTAGGAATGAATTATATCCAGCACAATAAAGAGCTGGATGGCGCGTTATATAAGACGGAGAAGCCTGTCATCTTCACCAAGGCCGACTCAGCATTGCTGAAAGACAAGAAGCCTTTTTTCCTACCAGACGAGCTGGGACGCATCGACTACGAGACCGAACTGGTGGTGCGTATCTGTCGCCTGGGAAAGAGTATCCCGCAGCGTTTTGCCCATCGCTACTACGACGCTGTTACCGTGGGCATCGACTTCACTGCCCGCGACCTGCAACGACAGTTGCGCGATGCAGGACATCCCTGGGAGCTCTGCAAGGGCTTCGACGGAGCCGCTGCCATCGGTGAATGGGTTCCCGTGGAGAAATTCCGCGATATCCAAGCCCTGCATTTCCACCTCGACATCAACGGAAAGACTGTGCAGGAAGGATGTAGCAGCGACATGCTCTTTAAGGTGGATGAGCTGATCAGCTATATCAGTCAGTGGTTCACCTTGAAGACAGGTGATCTCCTCTATACCGGGACACCGGCGGGAGTGGGTCCCGTTCATATCGACGACCATCTTGAGGGATGGCTCGAAGAACGGAAAGTGCTGGAATTTAACGTGAAATAAGATTGAGAATACTCAAGCAGATCATCAGCGTAGTATTGTTGTTTTGCGCGACTACCCTGCAAGCGCAACGGCAGCAGTTCTTCAACCTGACCGCCGAGGAGGTCAAGGTCGATACGCTGTTGCCGGTATTCTCCCATTCCTTCGAATTAGGCAGGAACTACGATGACTCCACCTATACCGTAACCTTCAAATACCCCGAATTCATCGCCATGAGCCGGGAGGATACGCTGAAATGCAAACAGTTCTTTGCCTGCGACCCTCCTGTCCTCCCATACATCGATACCCAGGTAGTGGTTGACCGTAAGAACGGCTTCCTGGAGGTAGCATTCTCACCCATCGTGAAGCGTAACGGCCGGTGGATGAAACTGGTGAGCTTCATGCTCGAGGTGGAGGCACATGAGAAAGACGATGCTGCCATGCGACGCGCTGTAGCCATGGAAACCAGAGCCACCACAGCCTCCTCACGCTATGCCGAGCACTCGGTATTGGCTACCGGCAGCTGGGCAAAGATCCGCATTCCCGAGACCGGTATCTACCAACTCACTGAGTCCTTGATCAAAAAAGCAGGCTTCTCCAATCTGAATAAGGTAAAGATCTATGGCTATGGAGGAGCACTGCAACCCGAAAGACTCAACGGCACTTACCTGACAGACAACGATGACCTGAAAGAGGTACCTACCTGCTCGGTGAACGGACGACGCCTGTTCCATGCACAAGGGCCCGTTACCTGGAGCCGGTACAGTGCCCAGCGCACCCGAAACCCCTTCTCCGACTATGGCTATTATTTCATCACCGAGAGTGATGACGAGCCCCTCACGGTTGACAGCGCCGCCTTCGTCAGCAGTTTCTATCCTGGTGAAGAGTACAATCATACCCTTCATGAGGTGGATAACTACGCTTGGTTTGAAGGAGGCCGCAACCTCTTTGAAGACGATCCTATCGAAGAAGGTAAATCAAAGACCTATACCATCGCTGGCCCTGGCAAAAGTAGCGGCTCCTGGGATGAAGAAGCAAACCTGTTTGTGTCGGTATCGACGGGTCTCGATGCCGTGGTCAATGTGGAGATGAACGACTCTCTGTTAGGTTCCATCTACCTGAAGAGGAACAATACGGAATACGACAAGGGCGTTATGGTAGGAGCACTCTTCGATGTGGGTACCTTCCAGCCTACCAACACCATCAAGATCACCAATACCCAAGGAGCCGTGGTACGTCTCGACTACATCGGTGCCATGTCAGGACCCTATCGTCCTGTGGAGGACCTCAGCACCGATGACTTCGCCGAGCCTGAATATGTCTATAACATCACCAACCAAGACCTCCATGCCGACAATGGCTACCAGATGGTGATCATCATCCCTACCAGTCAGCATCTCCTTACACAGGCAGAACGGCTGAAGGCGTTCCATGAGCAGCATGACGGACTAAAGACACGTATCGTTCCCGCCGACGAACTGTTCAATGAATTCTCCAGCGGAACACCCGACACCAATGCCTACCGCCGTTACCTGAAGATGCTCTACGACCGTGCAGAGACCGATGAGGAGCTGCCGCGCTACCTGCTGCTCTTCGGCGACTGTGCCTGGGACAACCGTATGAATACAAAGGCTTGGAAAGGGTTCCAGCCCGATGACTTCCTGCTCTGTCATGAGAGTGAGAACTCTTTTAATAAGGTATATTGCTATGTCGATGAGAGCTTCTTCTGCTACCTTGATGATGGAGAAGGAGCGAACCCCCAGACCTCCGACCGCGCCGATGTGGCTGTGGGCCGTTTCCCTGCACGCACCGTGGAACAGGCCAAAACCCTGGTTGACAAGACCATCAGCTATTCCGAGAACAAGAATGCGGGAGCCTGGCAGAACACCGTGATGGTGTTAGGTGACGACGGTAACGACAACGTGCACATGAAAGATGCGCTCACTGCCGCCGACTCCGTGCTCATGGTGAACCCCGCTATCTATATGAAACGCGTGATGTGGGATGCCTACAACCGCGTGTCATCCTCCACTGGCGACAGCTATCCCGACGTGGTGTCCCTCGTCAGACAACAGCAAGCCGACGGTGCCTTGGTGATGGACTATTGCGGTCATGGCATGCCCACCACCCTCTCTGATGAGCGTGTGCTCAACCTCGCCGATTTCGAAGGTTTCACCAACACCAACCTCCCCCTCTGGATTACCGCCTCGTGTGACATCATGCCCTTCGATGGACAAACCGATAACATCGGTGAGTCCGCTCTGTTCAACAACAGAGGCGGCGCCGTGGCCTTCTTCGGCACCACCCGAACGGTATATACCCAGTATAACCTGCTCATCAACTCGCAGTATATGAAGTACCTGTTCATGCGGAACAGCAAAGGACAGTTCAACTCCATCGGTGAGGCGCAGCGACTGGCAAAGAACAGGATTCTCACCCCCGTCATCACTGGTTACAAGGATAATGGCATCCCCACCAGCAGCAGTGACCGCTCGGTGAACAAGCTGCAGTACTCCCTCTTGGGAGACCCTGCCCTGGTGCTGAACATCCCCACCCTGCAAGCCGTAATCGATGACATCAACGGGCACGACGTGCAAAACGGCTCTACCCTGCCGGTGATGAAAGCGGGATCCATTGCTACCATCAGCGGACACATCGAACGTTCCGGTGTGAAGGACGAAACGTTCAACGGGAAAATGACCGTTACGGTACGCGACTCCAAGGAGAAGATCGTCTGTCTGCTGAACAACAAGTCAACGAGCGGTGCCAATAAGGCACTGGAATATGAAGACCGTACGAAGGTGCTGTTCAGCGGTACCAACACCGTGAAGAACGGAGCCTTCACCTTTAGCTTCTCCGTACCGAAGGACATCAACTACAGCGATGACAGCGGACTCATCAATATCTATGCACTGAAAGACGACCTCTCCGAGGCTGCCAACGGATGCACGGAAAAGTTTATCGTGGGAGGATCCGATCTCGCCTCCAACGACTCCATCGGACCATCGGTGTTCTGCTACCTGAACTCCCCAGATTTCGTAGATGGCGGTGACGTGAACACCACACCCTATTTCGTCGCAGAGATCACCGACAAGGACGGACTGAACACCACAGGTAACGGTATCGGTCATGATCTGGAGCTGATCATCGACGGTGACATGGCAAAGACCTATAACCTGAACCATAACTTCGAATATGAATTCGGCTCCTATACCAAGGGAGCCACCCACTATAGCATCCCTGAGCTGACCGTTGGCAGACACAAGCTGAAGTTCCGTGCCTGGGACATCCTGAACAACTCCACCACCACGGAGCTGTCGTTTAATGTGGTTCGTAACCTCAAACCAGGACCCCTCAGTGTGAGTGTCACACAGAACCCAGCACGCAACAGCACCACCTTCATCGTCAGTCACGACCGTATAGGCAGTCCGATTGACGTAACCATTGATGTCTTTGACATCAGTGGCCGACAGGTGTGGCAGACCACCGAGACAGGCGTTGTCACCAACGGTGCCTATACCACCACTTGGGATCTCAGCAACGGACTTCTGGATACGGGCATCTATCTCTATCGCGCCACCTTGCACAGCGATGGCGGTCATAAGGTATCGAAGGCCAAGAAACTGGTGATTATCCACTAACATGAATATACAACAACGAGAATATGAAAAGAAAAAACGATAGCATGACGAGAACAGCCATCCGAAGGGCCATGCCCCTCCTGCTGTTCCTGCTACTACCACTCACCATGGTGGCACAAGACAAAGAAGACATGTTCAATCCGGTACATGCCTCAGTCACCTCTCAGACCATCGCACCCGATGCCAGGGCGGCAGGTATGGGTGATGTGGGAGCAGCCACCGATCCCGATGTGAACTCCCAGTACTGGAATCCCGCCAAATACCCGTTCACCATCAGCAGGGCCGGTGTGGCACTGAACTACACACCCTGGCTCCGACAGCTGGTGAATGACATGGACCTGGCCTATCTGGCCGGATACTACCGCATCGGTGACTACAGTGCCGTGAGTGGTTCCCTGCGCTACTTCTCCCTGGGAGAGGTCTATACCAGCATGGACGAGGATGCCATGACCATCAACCCGTATGAGATGTCGATCGACGTAGCCTACTCGCTGATGCTCAGTGAGAAGTTCTCCATTGCCGCCGGTGTGCGCTGGATCTATTCCGATCTCACCTACGACTATACCGACGATGTGTCACCTGGTAGTGCCTTCGCTGCCGATATCGCCTGCTATTACAACAACTATCTCAACATCGGACAGCGCGAATGTCAGCTGGGATTAGGACTGAACATCAGTAACATCGGTAGTAAGATCTCCTTCGGAGGTGACAACCACAGTGAGTTCATCCCTACCAACATGCGCCTCGGTGCTTCCCTGATGGTGCCCGTGGATGAGTATAACCGCTTCTCCATCGCTGCCGATGCGAACAAGCTGCTGGTACCCACCTACCCCAAGGACGAAGATGGTAACTACAGTGAGGCTTACGCCGAGGACCACTACTATAATGTGAGCAGCATCAGCGGTATCTTCAAGAGCTTCAACGATGCCCCTGGCGGTTTCAAGGAAGAGCTGCAGGAGATCAGCTGGAGCGTCGGTGCAGAGTATGTCTATCACGACCAGTTCTCTATCCGTGGCGGTTACCACCATGAGAGTGAGAACAAAGGAAACAGAAAATATTTCACGCTGGGTGCCGGTTTCCGCATGAACGTGTTCTCTTTGGATGTAGGCTATGTCATTGCCACAGCAAAGAGTAACCCGCTCGACCAGACCCTGCGTTTCACCTTGGCGTTCGACATGGACGGCATAAAAGACCTGTTTAGATGAAGTGTAGGGTTGGTATGGGCTTCGACGTCCACCGTTTGGTACCCGATCGCGATCTGTGGTTGGGCGGTATTAAGATTGAACATAGTTTAGGACTGCTTGGGCACAGCGATGCCGATGTGCTCATCCATGCCATTTGCGATGCCCTGCTGGGGGCAGCGAACATGCGCGATATCGGTTACCATTTCCCCGACACCTCCGATGACACGCTAAACATGGACAGCAAGATCATCCTCCGCAAGACGATGGAGCTGATCCGCGGCAAAGGCTACCAGTTTGGTAACCTCGATGCCACCGTTTGTGCCGAACGTCCGAAAATCAATCCCCATGTGCCTGCCATCAAGAAATGTCTGGCGGAGGTGATGGATACCGATGAGGAGAACATCTCCATCAAAGCCACCACCACCGAGAAGCTGGGGTTCACTGGTCGTGAAGAGGGCATGAGTGCCTACGCCACCGTGTTGATCTATCAGGAGTGAAAACAGACTAAAAATTCAAGAATCAACACGTGTAGATTGTTTAGGTTAGTAGTAATAGATTTAGGTTTTTAGTTATTAGATTAAGGTAAGTTTTCATGATTGTTGAAATGGATGACAATGGTAACCGTGAGGCTCCCATTTGATTCAGAAAAGGATTTTTAGTTAAACATAGTTGATACGTTGCAGCTCGTTGAGAGTTGCAGCGTATTTTTTTGCTGAGAGATAGTTGAGGGAAAGTCATCTGACGATGACTTTCCTTCCGTTATGAATGTATATACCGGCTTTTTGCGGATGTTCCACACGTTGCCCTTGCAGGTTGTAGAAAGAGGTGTCAGGATGAGGATCCGTGTTGCTTTCCAAATCAGGGATCGAGGTAGCCACCATATTATTTTCCCCGAAGCATACATTGACGGTGCTGTAGTTACCAATTGGGTCGATGCCGGTCAACTCAGTAATAATCCTTGTATGCTGCTCATCAGTAATGTTCCATGTGAAGTTGTCCGCCTTCGTCACGTTGTCAGGCACGGTTATCTTGGTAACATCCTTAGCTAAAATAAATAATGTCTTGCCATTCTTGTCCTGCAGGTATGTTTCGTTGTTCATCCCAACCGTTGGGTTCAACACCCCGAAATAGGCCAATCCAATAATGGCTGTCACCAGCTTTTCCATATAGGAATCGGGAGAACTGAGAGGAGTCTCGCCTGTGGGGAATGCGACCTTCAGCGTACTGTTGGGCTTTGCCACGTTGAACTTCATCTGTAACATATTACAATCGGCATAAGGGTCATATCCCAAAAGTTCGATGAAATTCTGATGGTGAATGAACGTCAATGTAAGGGAGATATTGTCGGCGGAGGTAACATCGGGGAACACATTGAAACTGTCTCCTTGTTTAGGGAAGGCTATCAAGTTCTTTTCTTTGTCGTTGATGATAAAGGTACAATTACGTGGACCTGTCTTGCGTCCCAGCAATCCATACATACCCATGATTTCCACGATAGGCAGGTCTGTTTCGTTGAAGTCACTCTCTTGGTGCAGTCGTTTGGTAAAGGTAACGGCTTTTGTCTGTGAGGGAGCCGACAGGTTGAAGACCAGCTTCACTGTCTTGTATTCCTCCAGGGGGATGACTCCATCCTCTGTGATTTCCACGGCATTGTGGTTTTCATCGGTCAGGTTATAGCTGACGTTATTTGCCGATGTGACGTTCGGGTACACGGTGAGGTTTTTCTCTCTCAGCGCCAGCAGATCGTTTTGCTGGTAACGGTATATGATGTAATTGGGATCCGATTTCGTTACGGATGTCAGCACGTTGAACTGCGCCAGACAATCCAGGGCCAGTCTTTGATCCTCAGTCAGGTTATCAGTGTTCACCAGTCGTTTACTGAAACTGAGAGTCAGGGTCTGGGTGGGTGTCACCTTTTTCTTGATGACCACCCATTTCCCTTTCACGTCATTACCCTGTGCATCCACCACATTCCCATCAGCGATCTCAGCACCGAGAGGTCTGATGACTTCCGCCGCATTCTCAATAACAATAGTGGCAAAGTTACAGATGGCACCCTCATTACCATAAGCCAAGACTTTGGTGCCATCATCAGTGATACCTAACCTACCGGTAGGATCATAGGTCCAGATGCCAATTTTTCCACCCTTGGCTTTTACCATGGCACCGCCTTTGATGATGAGTCTTTGAAACCGATTAATCAGACGGATACCATATTCCTGACCCTCAAGCATCAGTTGTCCAGAACCTGTAATGGTGGTATTTGCCTTGATATGCAAGGCCGCATACTTGCTTTTGACGGTATTTTTGCCAATGAGCTTGACCGTTGCACCATTCTCGCCCAAGACAATACCTTGAGCCTGCACCTCCGTCACGTCGATAACCGCATTATTGAGCGTAAGCACTTTTGTCGAAGGACTGTAGGTGATGGTACCGCCTTTGACATACTTCAATTTCGACAGATTGTTGATGTTTTCGCTGGTCACATAGTCACCAGCCACCATAATGTCATAATACATGTCATCTTGTGCCTGCATATCCACGGCAAGGAACAAGGATGCCATCAGTGCGATGATTACTTTTTTCATTGTGTCTTGTCTGTTTTTTAGTGTTATACTACATAACGATTCTTGCTGGTTGCAAAGATACACTATTTTTTTGAAACTCAAGATATAATGAAGTAAAAAAGTGTGAACCGCCAAGTCTTAATATATCGTCAGAATCCTTGGTGCTTTCAAAAACAAGTATTATCTTTGCAGACAGGAATTGGAGTAAAAATATGATGGAACCATGATCAATGCGTTATGAAGAGAATCTACAAAGCACATATCCTCTATACAAAGGAGAAGAGCCGTTTCGAGGTATTGGAGAACGGTTATATCGCCGTGGATGACGGCGGTCGTGTGGCAGGGATAGCGACCAGTTTGGCCTCGCTCAAAACACACTGTTCTTCGCGTTGCGAGACATCAGAGGCGGCCGCAGCGTGTGATGCCCAATGGCATGATGTGGAGGTTGTTGATTTCGGCAACCGTCTGCTCATCCCCGCCATGAACGACATGCACGTGCATGCACCTCAGGTGCATAACCAGGGCGTGGCCATGGATCTGGAACTACTGCCGTGGCTGCAGAACTACACCTTCCCCGAGGAGGCAAAATATGCCGACATCCATTATGCCGAGCGCATGTATCGCCGTTTCCTCCATACACAGTGGCTCTTCGGTACCATGCGCAGCTGCGTCTTTGGCACCATACACACCGAAAGCACCCGTCTGCTGATGAAGCTGTATCAGGAAGCAGGCATGGGTGCATGGGTGGGTAAGGTGGCCATGAACCGCAACTGTCCTGAGAACCTTTCGGAAGACGTAGAGGCTGCCATCGAGGGTAACGAGCAACTGATTGCCGAATTCAACCAGCCCGATGCCTTGGTACGTCCCATCATCACCCCACGCTTTGTGCCATCGTGTACACCTGAGTTGCTGAAGGCCTGTGGTGAACTCGCCAATAAATACCAGCTGCCTGTTCAGTCGCATCTCTCGGAAAACACGTCAGAGATTGCCTGGGTACAGGATCTGGAAAAGGAGAGCACCTGCTATGGCGATGCCTATAACCGCTATGGACTCTTCGGACAGACGCCGACCATCATGGCCCACTGCGTCTGGACATCGGGTAATGAACTGGAGATGATGAAACGCAACCGTGTCATGGTAGCCCATTGTCCCACATCCAACTTCAACCTCTCTTCGGGTATGGCTCCTGTACGCACCTTCCTCGACGAAGGACTGCAGGTAGGACTCGGAAGCGACATCAGCGGGGGGCACGACTTGAACATGTTCCGCATGTTGACCTATGCCGTTCAAGTGAGTAAGATGCACTACATGCTTGACCACAAGAATGCCTTCCTCACCCTGTCTGAAGTATTCTGGATGGCCACTAAGTCTGCTGGCCGCTTCTTCGGAAAGGTAGGCAGCTTCGAACCAGGCTACGAGTTCGACGCACTGGTTATCGACGACGAAGTGCTGCATCCTGAGGAGTATTCGCTGTTGGAACGACTGGAACGTTTTATCTGTGTGGGTGATGACCGTCAGATCACGCATCGTTTCTGCCGCGGTAAGGAGATCAAACTCCCTGAGTCGTACCTGCTTACCACAAGTGGCAACTTGTCAAAATAATTCGTCAAAAATTAAGATTTGCAAAAGTTCTCTAATTGGAAGAAGGGGAACGAATGGAGTGTACGGAAGTATCCAAAAGGAGCGTTATGTGCAAGTAACGGCTGATTGGATTCAAAGTAAAGGCTACTTTGGATACAAGTAAAGGTTACTTTGCAGACAAGTAAAGGTTACTTTAAACACAAGTAAAGGTTACTTTCTACCATCCTAACCTTTACTTACACCCTTTCCGACGTCATTTAAGGGTCATTCCGCCGTCACTTTACCCCCATAGATGACGGCGGAACGAGTCGTAGATGCCGTCGGAACAAGTGATAACGCCGTTCGGAACAACCCTTAGATGACACTTCTTCGAAAATGTATGGTTTCGACTTTTGAGGGTTTTTGGGGTCGCCTTCGGCGATTTATTGGAAACGAATTTGAATAATTTGAAGAGTGCCTTGAGCGTAAGCGAAAAATTATCCCACGAATTAAAATAATAATAAT
>CACXMM010000027.1 GCA_902768785.1 uncultured Prevotellaceae bacterium | reverse complement strand
GCGCTTAACATGCTGGCCATGAACCTGAACAAGGGCATGGGACATCTGGAAAAGGCAAAAGCCCTGAGCGACAAGACGGAGCAATCATTCTACGAGAAACTAAAAGTAATGAAATAACATGAAACAGATTATCATAAAAACCCTCATCGGCATAATGGTGGCCACGTGCAGCCTCAACGCTAATGCCCAGGTGAAGGCATTCGAGAAATATGCCGACATGAAGAACGTCACCTACGTGTACATCTCGAAATACATGCTTGGCATGGCGGGCAAGATGGCCACGCCCTCAGTGCCTGGCGTAGATATCAAGACCCTGGCTGGCAAGCTGACAGGCATTCAGATTATCAGTACCGAGAACAAAGCAGCTCAGGCGAAACTGAAGAACGATGTCAAAGGCATTTTAGCACGCGACAAGTACGAGTTACTGATGCAGATGAACGAGGATGGCGACCGCGTAAACATCTACCATCATATAGACAAACAGCAGTCGGCCGTGGTCATGCAGGTGGAAGACAATGAAGAAGTAACACTGATGGTATTCTCCGGCAAGTTCACATTGGAGGATGTGATGAAGATGGCGAAATAGACATTGATTTGTGCAGAGCCGTTGCACAAAGTGTGCAGAGTAGTTGCACAAAGTGTGCAAAGGCTCTGCACAAGTTGTGCAACGCATCTGCACTATGTGAACTAACAATCACTTGACTTGTACAAGCATAGGCTTTCATCCGCAAGTTTTATTTGGTTTTATACTCACTTATGCGTACCTTTGGATAAGGTACTTGCGCTCGACAAAACAAATTAAAACAAGTTTTATTTGATTTTATACTCACTTATGCGTACCTTTGGATAAGGTACTTGCGCTCGACTAAGCAAAAAAAAGCAAGCTTTCTTTTGCATTTGTGCTCGCTTATGCGTACCTTTGCAGCTGGAATATAAACGTTTATAACAGAAAATGGCATTAAAATGTGGTATTGTAGGACTCCCCAACGTGGGTAAGTCCACACTTTTCAACTGTCTGAGCAGTGCCAAGGCGCAGGCAGCCAACTTCCCCTTTTGTACGATAGAGCCCAATGTGGGTGTGATTACCGTTCCCGATGAGCGTCTTACGAAGCTCGCAGAATTGGTTCATCCGGGTAGAATCGTTCCTGCAACCTGCGAGATCGTGGATATTGCCGGTCTGGTAAAGGGTGCTTCCAAAGGAGAAGGACTGGGTAATAAATTCTTGGGAAACATCCGTGAGACAGATGCCATCATCCATGTACTCCGCTGCTTCGAGGATGAGAACATCACCCATGTAGATGGTACCATCAACCCCATCCGCGACAAGGAAATCATTGACACCGAGCTACAGCTGAAGGACCTGGAAACCATTGAGAGCCGTTTGGCCAAGACAGAGAAAGCCGCTGCTGCCGGAAACAAAGAAGCCAAGGTGGAGGCATCGGTACTCAAGGCCTATAAGGAGGTGCTGGAACAGGGAAAGAACGCCCGTATCGTGGAGTTCGAGAGCAAGGATGAGCAGGATGCAGCCCGCAACCTCTTCCTCCTCACCGCCAAACCCGTGTTGTATGTCTGTAATGTGAGTGAAGCTGAAGCCAAAGATGGTAATGACTTTACCCGTCAGATCGAAGAATTGGCCAAGGAAGAAGGAGCTGAGTCGATGGTGATTGCCGCCAAGACCGAAGAGGACATCGCCGAGCTGGAAAGCTACGAAGACAAGCAGCTGTTCCTCGAAGAGCTGGGCTTGGAGGAGAGTGGCGTGAACCGACTCATCAAGAAGGCCTATTCCCTGTTGAATCTGGAGACCTTCATCACTGCCGGCGAAATGGAAGTGAAAGCCTGGACGTATAAGAAAGGCTGGAAGGCTCCGCAGTGTGCTGGTGTCATCCATACCGACTTCGAAAAGGGTTTCATCCGCGCTGAGGTCATCAAGTACGACGACTATATCCAATATGGCTCCGAGGCTGCTGTCCGTGAGGCAGGAAAGATGGGCATCGAGGGTAAGGACTATGTCGTTCAGGATGGTGACATCATGCATTTTAGATTCAACGTTTAGTTGGATGAAGGATGAAGGATGAAGGATGAAGGTTTGTTAGCTTATGGAAAGGTTTTACTTTAGGAAATTAGATGTTTACCAGAATGCCAAAAAGCTTTCACACTATGTTTGCAGGTTGATCAAAAATTATCCTGCTGATGAACGATTCGATCTTTGCAGTCAACTGCGTAGAGCTGTGATGTCAGTTCCTATCAATATAGCAGAAGGATTTGGTAGGTTTTCATCCAAAGAAAAAGCCCATTTCATAGAAATAGCCTTCGGCTCATTGACAGAAGTCCTTTGCGAATTAGAATTATCATTAGATGAACACTACATTTCAGATGCTGAATTCGTAGAAGCTGAGAATCAAATCATACTTATTTCAAAACAACTTTCGCGACTCCGTTCTTCAATCATTAGCAATGGAGACTCTAACTTAAAATAACAATAAAGACAAATAATATGGAAGTAATAAGCCTTCATCTTTCATCCTTCATCCTTCATCCTTTGTTCATAAACTGGAACCCATCATTAACCCTCGGTCCCTTCCGCTGGTACTCCCTATGCTGGCTCATTGGCTTGGCATTAGCTTATATCATCGTGCGCCATCTGTTCTATGAGCAGAAGATTGCGGTGCGTACCATCACGAATGCCAAGGGTAAAAAAGAAGAAGAGAACGTGTTCGACCCCCTCTTCGTCTATTGCTTCTTAGGCATCCTCATCGGAGCCCGTTTAGGACACTGTCTGTTCTATCAGCCCGACTATTTCCTGAGTAGTGGCAAGCACATCGTGGAGATGCTGCTGCCCATTCATTTCCTCGCCGACGGCGGATGGAAATTTACGGGATATGAGGGACTGGCCAGTCATGGCGGCACATTAGGTTTGATCATCGCGTTGATTCTCTATGTTCGCTGGTCGAAACTGAAGGTATGGACCGTACTCGACAACATCGCCATTGCCACAGGTACCACCGCTTGTTTCATCCGCTTGGGAAACCTCATGAACTCAGAGATCATCGGCAAGCCCACCGATGTGCCCTGGGCCTTCATCTTCGAGCGTGTGGATATGATTCCAAGGCATCCCGGACAACTCTACGAAGCCATCGCCTACGCCATTCTCTTCTTCCTCATGTGGTATCTTTACAAGAAGAGTCGCAAGGGAATGTCTCAGAACCAGAAAGCCAGTCAGCAATGGGCACCCGAAAGCAGGATCCCCCAAGTGGGCACCGGCTTCTATTTCGGTCTTTGTCTGACGTACATCTTCACCTTCCGCTTCTTCATTGAATACACCAAGGACGTACAGGAAGCCTTCGAGGAAGATATGATGTTCAACATGGGACAACTCCTCAGCATCCCCTTCATCATCATCGGAGTATGGTGCATGCTGAGAGCAAAGAAAAAGTCCTAAATAATACTGAACATTAATACTATTTGGCTATTATATACTTTTAGACCCCATTCTATTTGGAACACAAAGACTCAGAGACTCAGAGTTTTTTTACTCCATGTACTCTGTAACCCTATTCCTCTGTGTCTCTGTGTCTCTGTGTTTAAATAAAAATGCTATTATATAGACCCTATTCTTGATCAAGATCTACCTGGGTCAAATCATTTACAGTTCCCTATTATTTCCCCTTCACTATCCGCTTGATGTCGTTGAGCTTGTTCAAGGCCTCAACGGGCGTAAGGTTGTTGATGTCGAGGTTCAGGATCTCATCACGTACCTGACAGAGCACGGGATCGTCTAACTGGAAGAACGAGAGCTGCATACCGTCGCGACTTTGGTTGAGTGTTTCGGCAGAGGGCTTCCCAACGCTCCCTACCCCACTGTTGTCTGTCTCCAACTGTTTCAAGATAGTGTTAGCCCTTTTCACGATACTCTTCGGCATGCCCGCAATCTGTGCCACATGGATACCGAACGAGTGTTCCGAGCCACCGCGAGTCAGTTTACGAAGGAAGATCACCTTGTTATCCACCTCCTTCACCGAGACATTGTAGTTCTTGATGCGTGAGAAGTTCTTCTCCATCTCGTTCAGCTCATGATAATGCGTGGCAAAAAGCGTACGGGCTTGTGCCTTGGGATGTTCGTGCAGATACTCCACAATGGCCCAGGCAATACTGATACCATCGTAGGTGGAAGTGCCGCGCCCCAACTCATCGAAGAGCACCAACGACTTCGGAGTAACGTTGTTCAGGATATTCGCCGCCTCAGTCATCTCCACCATAAACGTGGATTCACCCAAAGAAATGTTATCAGAAGCCCCTACCCTTGTGAAAATCTTGTCCACCAGACCGATTCTCGCGCTCTCTGCGGGCACGAAACAACCGATCTGGGCCAGTAGTACTATCAAGGCCGTTTGTCGCAGCAACGCCGATTTTCCAGCCATATTCGGACCCGTGATGATCATGATCTGCTGTTTCTGTGTATCGAGATAGATATCATTGGGCACATAGCGTTCCCCCAAGGGCAGCTCCGTTTCGATCACCGGATGTCGTCCCTGTTTGATGTCTATCACATCTGTATCGTCTATAACAGGTCGGATATATCCGTTCTCACTTGCCGTCTTGGCGAAGCTCAGTAAACAGTCAAGATGTGCAGTGAGGGTCGCATTGTTCTGAATGGCAGGAATAAACTCCTGCATGGCCATCACCAGCTCATTGAACAGACGTGTTTCCAATGACAGGATCTTATCTTCAGCACCTAGGATTTTCTCTTCGTATTCCTTCAGTTCCTGCGTAATATACCGCTCAGCTTGCGCCAAGGTCTGCTTACGGATCCATTCTGCAGGCACCTTGTCCTTATACGTGTTCCTCACCTCCAAATAGTAGCCGAACACGTTGTTATATCCAATCTTCAGGGAGGCGATGCCCGTGGCCGCTGTTTCCCGTTCCTGAATCTTCAGCAGGTAATCCTTTCCGCTGTAAGCGATATGGCGCAGTTCATCCAGCTCCTCACTCACCCCTTCTTTGATCACTCCTCCTTTGTTCACCAACTGGGGGGGCTCATCCTGTATCTCCTTCTCGATACGACTTACCAGAGCTGGACACAACTGGATGCTCTCCCCTATCCTATTCAGTTCCTGGTTCTCGGCTAAGAGACAAGCCTCCTTCACGGGTTTCAGGGCTTTCAACGCCACCTTCAGCGCTACGACTTCCCGAGGTGAAACCCTTCCTGTGGCCACCTTGGAGATGATACGTTCCAAGTCACCGATCCTTTGGAACTGCTCATTCACCAGTTCTTTGAAGTCTGGCTCACGGAAGAAATACTCCACCACGTCAAGACGTTTGTTGATGCGACCGACATCCTTCAACGGGAAAACCATCCAGCGCTTCAGCATGCGGGCTCCCATGGGAGACACCGTCTTGTCTATCACATCCAGCAGTGATTTCCCGTCCTCCTGCATCGGATAGACAAGCTCTAACGAGCGGACGGTGAACTTATCCAACCGTACATACCGCTCCTCCTCAATGCGCGACAAGGTGGTGATATGACCGATATTCGTATGCAGGGTGGCTTCCAAGTATTGAAGAATAGCACCGCTGGCGATGATTCCACTATGGAGGTGATCCACGCCGAAGCCCTTCAGGTTCTTCACATCGAAATGTTTCAAGAGCTTCTGCTTGGACGTCTGATCCGTGAACACCCAGTCGTCTAACTCAAAGGTAAAATATTTCGTACCGAAATGACGCTCGAAGTCAGCCTTTCTGTTCCTTTCGAAAAGCACCTCCTTCGGCTGGAAATTACCCAGGAGTTTCTCTACGTAGTCGTAGGTGCCCTCACTTGTCAGGAACTCACCCGTGGAGATATCCAAGAAGGCCACACCACAGGCAGATTTCCCGAAATGGACGGCAGCTAAGAAGTTATTCTCCTTGTAGTTCAGTACGTTATCCGTCATGGCCACACCCGGTGTCACCAATTCGGTGATACCCCGTTTCACCAGCTTCTTCGTCAGCTTCGGATCTTCCAACTGATCACAGATGGCTACGCGTTTTCCTGCCCGTATCAGTTTGGGCAGGTAAGTATCAAGGGCATGATGGGGGAATCCAGCCATCTCATCCCCTTTCACACCGGCTCCATTGTTCCTGTGTGTCAAGGTGATGCCCAAGATCCCTGCTGCTTCCACAGCATCGTCGCAATAGGTCTCATAGAAGTCACCGCATCTGAAAAGCAGTAAGGCATCAGGATGCTTCGCCTTCAGATCGAAGAACTGCTTCATCATTGGAGTGAGTTCCTTCTCTTTCTTCGCCATTTGAATATCAATTAGGATTGCAAAATTAGCGGATTTCAGTGAGAAAGCCAAAAAAACGTCTTACAAATTTCCGATGTATTTCCTTTTTTCGTATTTTTGCAGAAACTAATAAAAGCTGATCATGAAAAGAAATCTTCTCCTTACCTTTCTTCTGGTGTGTGTAATGGGTAGTATGGCAAAGAAACAGACATCCCTCGATGCGGCAAATGCCATCGTATTGAAGAGTAAATGCATCATATACCACCAGCAAACCATCTACTTAGGCGAAAAGAGTATCTTCATCAACGGAAACCTGAGTGATGAGGAGGCTGCCCGGTCACCCTATGTCTTCAACTCCTTCACCGAGGCCATGAAGCATCTGGTGGCAGGTACATCCGACCAAGACCGCATGAAGGTATATTTAGCACCCTATGCCTATTGGGTGGATGATCCCGATGATCCGAAGGTGAGGGTAGGGGAGGGGGGAGGAGCTCCTATCGGCATGCACATCCACTGTCCTTATCTCACGCTGATTGGTCTCACCCCCAATCCCGAGAATGTTGTTTTGGCTTCCAACCGAGGTCAGCAACAGGGTGCCTACGGTAATTTCACCATGTTCTATTTCCACGGGGATGGCATCTCACTGAATAACCTGACATTGGGCAACTACTGTAACATTGACTTGGTGTTTCCCCTGAAGCCCGAACTGAACAGGAAGAAACGCATGGAGTCGATTACCCAGGCACAGCTGGCCTTTGCCGATGGTGACCGTCTGGAAGCCCATCACTGTCGTTTTATCAGTAGATTGAATACTTGTCCGCTTAACGGTGGTAAGCGCACTTTCTTCGAACGCTGTCATTTTGAGAGTACCGATGATGCGATGTGTCCTACAGGAGTCTATCTGTCGTGTGACTTCGATTTCTATGGAAGCATGCCTTTCGGTCATACGGCGGAGACAGGAGCCGTCCTGCTCGACTGTGATTTCCATACCCGTTCATCAGATGTCAACACCCATCGTTCCACCCAGTATCTGATCAAATCCAGAGGACCGATCAGTATCATCGATTGCCGCTACCATACCCCTGAGGGCACCACACTGGCCTGGAAACCCTATCCGACACCCAGCCTACGATGCTATCAGGCCCATATCACACAGAACGGAAGGACGGTGATCCTACAAAGTACCCAGCCTGGAACAACCGTCTGCCTGGAGGGTAAACGACTCTTAGATGCGTATAAAATCACCCACCAAGGCAAGATTATCTACAACACCTACAACCTGTTGGGAGGCGATGATGACTGGGATCCCATGCACATCCAACCAACTATCAGCAGGATCGAGCAGGAAACGGGTAAAACCCTCCATCAACTGCCCACCTATCTGACCATTGAAGCCAGCGCAAATAGGGTAGAGGAGGGGAGAGAAGGTGTCAGCCTGAACAGCATAGCCAAACGATTCTGCGGCTATCCTGCAGAGGTTCCCACTTCCCGTTGGAGTCTTTCGCATCCTGACTATGCCCAACTTTCTGAAACCGATGATTCCGCCAACCGTCATCTCATCAGTATCAACCCAAGTGATACCACCCGAACCGTCTATATCTCCACCGATACCGATGACGGACTCTCAGCCGGCTATGCCATCCAGGCAGCACCCCGTGTGCTACCTGCTCCGGAATTCATCCAAGAGCCGGTAATCAAGAACCATGGAAACGGGGTGTTATCGTTAGATTATGCCCTCGATTTAGGAACACGAACCGATCAGTCGGTCATCACCTGGTACCGTTGCGACGATGCCAAGGGCTCGCACCCTGTAGCCGTTTCCATCTCAAGATGCAATCAGCCCGAACAAACCTACCAGCTGCAACCCTCTGATGCCAACCACTATATCATGGCCGTCATCGCACCCAGACATATCCGCTGTCTGCCGATTCCCGAAAAGGTGTTCCGCTCACCACAAGACATCCAGCAGACAGACTATGATTACTGTGCTACCAGTCTCGTTCCCATCTCGCCTAAAGATATTCCCGTCTCAACCATCTTCGAGACGGATTTCCAACATTTTCCTGCCTTTCCGCAACCCTTGGTGCAGGAAGGTTGCTGGACCCTTGATGGATACAAACCTCTGGATACTGCCGAACATCCTTGGAATGTATCGGAAAACAACTGGGGCTATGGCTCTGGTGAGGGAGGTGCAACAGGTATGGGGTTACTGCATTTAGCCCGCGGTGCACGGATGCTTTATACACCTGCCAAGGAAAATGTACCTGATCAGACCACAACCATGTCGGTCAGCTTACTGCTCGACCCCACCAAACAAGCAGGACAAGGCTTCGGCTCTCCTACAGGACAGTATTTTGATGTGATGATCCATTATGATACCCGTACTCTCAGCGGCTATGGCTTGCGCATCATCCGTACCACCAAATATGCCAATGCCGTGGATATGATGCTGATGAAATACGAGAACGGACAGTCGGCAGCGATCACAGAACCGATATCCACCACCTGCTTCCTCACCCATTGTGACATCCGTGTGTGGACTGATACTGAAAGGAACCTTCATGCCCATGTTTCCACCACCTCACCCCAAAGGGTCAGCAACCTTGCCAAGGAAGTCAGTTTGTCTGCCAAGATTACTCCGCCAACGGCCTTCGGTTTCGGCTTACAGCACACAGGATCATCGGGTTCCAGTGCACTGATGCTACACCATCTGAAGATACAATGGGGTGGAAAATAGTCGTCAATCCCACTTTTTTCCCGTTTCATTCTTGAAATTCAATTAAATATCGTAACTTTGCATCCATTCTTTTAGACGAAATAATAACGATACGATAATGGAATACAATTTCAGAGACATTGAGAAGAAATGGCAGCAGCGATGGATTGATCAGAAAACCTATCGTGTGACCGAAGACAAAGACAAGAAGAAGTTTTACGTGCTCAACATGTTCCCGTATCCCAGTGGGGCGGGTTTGCATGTGGGACATCCTTTAGGATATATCGCCAGTGATATCTACGCCCGCTTCAAGCGTCAGCAGGGATACAACGTACTGAACCCGATGGGATACGATGCCTACGGACTACCCGCTGAGCAGTATGCCATCCAGACAGGTCAGCATCCCGCCATCACCACCGAGGCGAACATCAAACGCTACCGCGAACAATTGGATAAAATCGGTTTCTGTTTCGACTGGGACCGTGAGGTACGTACCTGTGAGCCTGGTTATTACCATTGGACACAGTGGGCCTTCCAGAAGATGTTCAACTCCTTCTACTGTAATAAGTGTCAGAAGGCTATGCCCATTGAGAAGCTCATCGAGCGGTTCCAAACCAAAGGAACACTGAGCGATGATGGCGGACTGATCCAGGTGGCTTGCTCCGAAGAGCTTTCTTTCACTGCTGAGGAATGGAACAGCTGGGATGAAAAGAAACAGCAGGAGATCCTGATGAACTACCGTATTGCCTACTTGGGTGAGACGATGGTGAACTGGTGCGCTGGCTTAGGTACTGTATTGGCCAATGATGAGGTGGTTGACGGTGTGAGTGTGCGTGGTGGCTTCCCCGTTGTTCAGAAGAAGATGCGCCAGTGGTGCCTCCGCGTCTCTGCCTATGCTCAGCGATTGTTGGATGGTTTGGATACCATCGACTGGACCGACTCCCTGAAAGAAACCCAGCGCAATTGGATTGGTCGTTCTGAAGGAACGGAGATGGAATTCAGTGTTGCCGACTCTGACATCAAGTTCACGATCTTCACCACCCGTGCCGACACCATCTTCGGTGTGACCTTCATGGTCTTGGCACCCGAGAGTGAATTGGTTCAGCAGCTGACAACTTCTGAGCAGAAAGCAGCGGTGGAGGACTATCTCAATTATGTGAAGAAGCGCACGGAGCGTGAGCGTCAGATGGATCACAAGGTGACGGGTGTCTTCTCTGGCTCGTATGCCATCAATCCATTAACAAACGAGAGGATTCCCATCTATATTGCCGAATATGTCTTGGCAGGATATGGTACTGGCGCCATCATGGCCGTACCTGCTCACGATAGTCGTGACTATGCCTTTGCCAAGCATTTCAACCTTCCCATCATCCCATTGATTGAGGGAGCTGATATCAGTGAGGAGAGCTTCGATGCCAAGGAAGGTATCGTCATGAACAGCTCCAACGGAGAGTTCTCCCTCAATGGTCTGACCGTGAAGGAAGCCATTCAGAAGACCAAGGAGTATGTCACGGAAAAGAAACTGGGTCGCGTGAAGGTTAACTATCGTCTGCGTGATGCGATCTTCTCTCGTCAGCGTTATTGGGGTGAGCCGTTCCCCGTGTATTACAAAGACAACATGCCTTATATGATTCCCGAGGAGTGTCTTCCCCTGGAATTGCCTGAGGTAAGTCAGTATAAGCCCACGGAAGATGGTCAGCCTCCTCTCGGTCATGCCACCAAGTGGGCATGGGATACCGCCACCTGTTCCGTTGTCGATTGTGCCTCTATCAATAACAAGACGGTATTCCCCCTGGAATTGAACACCATGCCAGGCTTCGCGGGTTCCAGTGCCTATTATCTCCGCTACATGGATCCCCATAACGACAAGGCTTTGGTTGACAAAGAGATAGATGAGTATTGGCAGAACGTTGATCTCTATGTCGGTGGCACCGAACATGCAACAGGTCACCTGATCTACTCCCGCTTCTGGAATAAGTTCCTCCATGACTACGGTTATAGCTGCAAGGAAGAGCCGTTCCAGAAACTGGTAAACCAGGGAATGATTCAGGGTCGTTCGAACTTTGTTTACCGTGACAATGTAGCTTCAAAGGAAAAGGGACATCCTGTCTTTGTAAGCTTTGGCTTGAGCAAGAACTATGAGGATGTGACTCCTATCCATGTGGATGTCAATATCGTCAGCAACGATATCCTTGACATCGAGGCTTTCAAGGCCTGGCGCCCTGAATACAATGATGCCGAGTTCGTTCTTGAAGACGGGAAGTATATCTGCGGCTGGGCTATCGAGAAGATGTCGAAGTCGATGTTCAACGTGGTTAACCCTGATATGATCGTGGAGAAATACGGTGCTGACACCCTTCGTCTGTATGAGATGTTCCTCGGTCCGGTAGAACAGAGCAAGCCTTGGGATACCAACGGCATCGACGGCTGCCACCGTTTCCTGAAGAAGTTCTGGAACCTGTATCAGGTGAACAGCGAGGAGATGAACAGCGAGCCCACTGCCGAGAATCTGAAGAGTTTGCATAAACTCATCAAGAAAGTATCGCAGGATATTCCGCAGTTCTCTTACAACACCAGCATCTCCGCTTTCATGATCTGCGTGAACGAGTTGCAACAGCAGAAATGCAAGAGCCGCGAAGTGTTGAAGACACTGGTGATCCTCATCGCTCCCTTTGCTCCTCACATCGCCGAGGAACTCTGGGAAACTTTAGGTGAGACTGGCAGTGTATGTGATGCCCCGTGGCCAGCATACGATGAGAAATACTTGGTGGAGAACACCGTGAAGTTAGGTGTGGCCTTCAATGGCAAGACACGCTTTGAGATGTCGTTTGCCGCAGATGCCGACAATGCCACCATCCAACAGGCTGTCCTTGCCGATGAGAAAGCTGCCAAGTATCTCGAAGGCAAACAGGTAGTAAAGGTTATCATCGTCCCTAAGCGTATGGTGAATGTAGTAATCAAATAATGAATGACTGTTGATCATCAAATCATCTGGAATGAGGCTAAGGATTATATCTTTATAACCCTTGGCCTTATTTTGTATTCTTTCGGTTTCACCTTCTTCCTGATGCCGTATGAAATCGTTACAGGAGGTGTTTCGGGTATTGGTGCCATTATCTACTATGCCACCAACTTTCCGATTTCCTATACCTATTTTCTGGTGAATGCCGCCTTACTGGTTGTAGGATTGAAAATCCTGGGGTGGAAGTTCCTGATGAAAACCATCTATGCCATCCTGATGCTTACCGTCCTCCTCTGGCTGATGAAGGAGATAGCGCCTGTGGATGAGCAAGGGAATATGGTGAAGATTCTGGGTGAGGGCCAGAAATTCATGTCACTGATCATCGGCTGTATGATGACAGGCTCCGCATTGGCGATTGTCTTCTTAAACAACGGATCCACTGGCGGCAGTGACATCGTTGCTGCTTCCGTGAATAAATACTACAACTTCTCTTTAGGCACCGTACTGCTCTTCCTCGACTTTATCATCATCGGCAGCTGTCTCTTCATCCCGCAGTTCGGTACCCTTCTGGAACGTGCCTATATGGTGGTATTCGGATTCTGTACCATGGTGATAGAGAACTACATGCTCGACTATATCTACAACCGTCAGCGACAGTCGGTGCAGTTTATGATCTTCTCCAAGAAATGGCAAGAGATAGCGAATGCCATCGGTACGAAGATGGATCATGGTGTAACGATCCTTGATGGTCATGGCTGGTACACCGGACAAGAGCGTAAGGTTCTTTGTATCCTTGCCAAGAAGAACGAGAGTGTCAACATCTTCCGAATCATCAAGATGATCGACCCTCATGCTTTCGTCTCGCAAAGTGCTGTCATCGGTGTCTTCGGTGAAGGGTTTGATGCCATCAAGGTTAAATAGGGAGCCCACCCCCAACCCTCCCAAAGGGAGAGGGACAAATCCAAGTGAATAGACATTTCATAAAGTTCAAAGTTCAATGTTCAAAGATCAAAGTTCAAAGTTCAATGTTCAAAGATCAAAGTTCAAAGTTCAAAGTTCATGAGAATTGTATTTGCAACAAACAATAAGAATAAGCTCAGCGAGATTCGCGAGATATTAGGAGATGGGGTAGAAGTGCTTTCATTAAAGGATATCGGCTGTGGTGTGGATATCCCAGAGACCGCCGATAACCTGGAAGGAAATGCCCTTCAGAAGGCACAGTATATCTACGACCACTATGGCATCAGCTGCTTTGCGGATGATACGGGTCTTGAGGTTGAGGCTTTGAATGGTGCCCCTGGCATCTACTCTGCAAGATATGCCAGTTTACTCAATGAGGGTAATGAAGGAAGTGAAACAGGTAATAACAACACTCCATCTTTTGCCAGCCACGACTCCGAGGCAAACATGGCCCGTCTATTGAAAGAGTTGGAAAACACAGACAACCGCAAGGCCAGGTTTCGCACAGTGATCGCCTTGATAGAAATCATAGACAATGAACCGAAGGTGCATCTCTTTGAAGGGATCGTCAACGGTTCAATCATCTGTGAGAAAAGGGGAACGGCAGGCTTCGGCTACGACCCCATCTTCCAGCCCGATGGCTATCACCAAACCTTTGCGGAGTTAGGCATGGACATCAAAAACCAGATTTCCCATCGTGCACGGGCCGTCAGGCAATTAGCTGATTACCTGCTTTCACAAACTCATGAATAAGAACCAGATCTCTATCCTCCTGCCTACATTCAACTGTAGTTGTAAAGAGTTGGTGAACTCCTTACAGCAGCAGTGTGCCGACAGGGTGGAATATGAGATCATCGTAGCCGACGATGGTTCTACAGAAAAACGGTGGATCGAGGAGAACAAAGTCATTGGATCATTACCACACGTCAGCTATCTCGTTCGCCATGAGAATGTGGGCAGAGCAGCCATCCGCAATTTTCTCGCCCGTCAGGCACACTATCCCTGGCTCCTCTTCATCGATGGAGATATCTCGTTAGACAATCCCCATTTCATCCAGAACTATTTACAGAGTAGGGGAGAGGTGGTAGTAGGCGGTCTTACCATCGGTGGAGATCCCCAACAATGGGGGAACAACCTGCGTTACCGCTATGAGAAAGCCTGTGAAGAGGCACACAACGCGGAAAACAGACAGACAAAGGCTCATCAAGAGTTCCGTACCACCAATTTCCTGATTCACCGTGACATCCTGCTGCAACATCCCTTTGATGAACAGTTTCGCTATTATGGCTACGAGGATGTGCTCTTGGGGAAAGAACTGCAAAACAGCGGGATTACCATCCAGCATATCAACAATCCCGTACTCTTAGACGACTATGAAAACAATACGCTGTTTCTGGAGAAAACAGAAGAAGCCCTCAGAACGCTCTACACCTTCCGTCAGCAACTGAGTGGATACTCCACCCTGCTTCGTCATGTAAAGCGCTTAGAGCGCCTGAAAATGCTCCCTTTGGTTAATTTTTCATATAAGATGACTGCTAAAGGCATCAAGCGACAACTGCAAGGCAATAATCCGAAGGTTTTTCTGTTTACTATATACAAGCTTATGTATTTCGTTCACCTCATCAAACAGCAGAAAACATGAAGAAAAATATCGTGTTGGTTCTTCTTTTCCTCTCTGCCCTCATGGCACAGGCTGCCACGATAGGACAATGGAATGTCTATCCCGCCTATTCCGTCATCACCGACATCGAACCGGCAGGGAATATCATCTACGTGCTTAGTTCCAAAAACCTCTTCTCCTACAATGTTCATGATGAGAGCGTACAGACCTATGGAAAGAACCACGGACTGAGCGGTGCTGATATTTCATTTATCAACTGGAACCCCACTGCCAAGCGACTGATGGTGGTGTATAGCAACTACAATATCGACTTCATCGACAACGATGGGAACTGCGAGAATCTTTCCGATTATTACACCAAGAGCACCTCACTCGACAAAACCATCAACCGGGTGAAGATATTTGATCAATATGCTTACCTCTGCACCACCTTCGGACTGGTAAAGGTGAATGTACAAAAAGGGGAGATTTCCGATACCTACAATATCGGTCAGAACATCGAAGACATGACCCTTGTCGGCAATACCCTCTATGCTGCCGTGAAAAACTCAAATAATGTCTTTCAGGGCTCCCTGAACGACAACCTGTTGGATAAGAGTAACTGGACACGTTACGAGGGTGCCAAAAAAGACCTTCCCTTCACAGTGGAGGGGAAAACGATCACATCCTCGTCGGTGGTGGTCTATGACAACACTAACCGATGCTATTGGTCGAACGATGCTGACGGGAACTTGCAGGCCTATACGCTGAACGATGACAAGGAACAGACCATCCTCCACAGTGGAATCCATCCCGACGGTCCATCCTCTAACTTCTTCTATTTCATGAAGGTGTTCAACAACAAACTGTATGGGGTGCCTGGCGGATGGTCTTATGTGGACAAGTTCTTCCGTCCAGGATACGTGCAGATCCTTGATGAAGAAGGAAACTGGACGATCTATGGAAAAGATATCAAGCCCTCTTTTGGCATCAATTTTCAAGATGTATCAAGTGTGGCGGTTGATCCGAAAGATCCGAACCATTTCTTCATTGGTACAGGAGGAACTGGAATGTATGAGTTCAAAGATGGGGAAGTAGTGAATAACTTCTCCCATGGTAACAGCGATGGCGCTATCCAGTCAACCATTATCCGAATGATCAATGGAGAAGCCGTACCCAATCAGAACTACGTGAGAGCCGATGGGGTATGGTTCGATCCTGATGGAAACCTCTGGTTCATCAACAGCAACTCCATTCATCCTGTTATTGAATTCACTGCCGATCGCCAATGGCTGACATTCAATAATGAAGAGATGATGAACATGGATACGGGCAAAGGGTATAACATGCTCACTCGAAGCTATTTAGACAGTAAAAGAAGACTGTGGTTCGTCAATGATATCGGTACTCATCCCGCCCTGTTCTGCTTCGACACAGTGAATAAGACGGCCAAACAATTCAACGATTTCAAGAACCAGGATGGTACAACCTTCACAATCTACCGCGTACCGAATGTGGGAGAGGATAAGAGCGGGAATATCTGGCTGTGTACCGAAATCGGTCCTTTGATGCTCACAGAGGAACAGATTGCCGACCCCACCTTGGGATTCACACAAGTGAAGGTTCCCCGCAACGATGGTACCAATCTCGCCGACTACCTGCTAAATGGTTTGTTTGTTACTTGTATGACCACCGATGGGGCAGGGCGCAAATGGTTCGGTACAGGCAGTGATGGTGTCTATCTCATCAGTGAAGATAACAACACACAAGTCTATCACTTCACTGAAACCAACAGTAACCTGCTCTCCAACAACATTGAAAGTATCGCCGTGAACGACAAGACCGGTGAGGTATTCTTTGGCACGAACAAAGGACTCTGCTCCTTCATGAGTGATGCCACGGCAACAGCCGAGGAGATGACCAGCGATCAGGTATATGCCTATCCCAATCCCGTACGACCCGATTATACGGGTCTCATCACCATTACGGGTCTTACCTATCAGGCCGATGTGAAAATTCTCACTGCCAACGGCACCTTGGTAAAAGAGGGACGCAGTACGGGCGGCATCTTCACCTGGGATGGTACCGACATGAAAGGAAAGCGTGTAGCCAGCGGAGTCTATATGGTGAATACAGCCACCAACGAGGGAAAGAAAGGTACCGTGTGCAAGATTGCCATCATCCGCTAAGTTTCCCGTTGGGTCGGATTTACAATCCAGCCTTAGGAGAATCATAGCTTTCCAGTAAAAGAAAATCCTGCAAGAACTTTTCAGCTGCTTGCAGGATTTGATTTTTTTAAAGTACCCAGAGCCGGGGTCGAACCGGCACGGGTTGCCCCACTGGTGTTTGAGACCAGCGCGTCTACCGATTCCGCCATCTGGGCATCATTGCTTCACGACACGTTGGGTGTTAAGCGGGTGCAAAGATACACATATTTTTCGAAATGACAAACTTTTCGGGCAAAATGTTTTTTGTAGCCATAAAAAAAGGCTGCTTAGTAGCAGCCTCAAAGTACATGAAGGATACGCTCGTGTTACGTACTGCCTAATCCTGCGCCCCAAAGGCGGCAGCCTCGGCGGCAGCAATGATCTCCTCGCGTGACTGTGCTGCGGCGGAGATATCTGAGAGATCGAACTCATCGGCGGATGCCGTCTGCTTCCGGTCCATTTTCCGTGCATCCGGACGCATATAAGCCTCATCAGTACCATCGAAACGCTCCAGGCGCTCCACGGTCTGTCCTTTCTTTTTCGGCTCGGGCATGGGATGCGGTGCAGAGTCTTGAATGAAATCTGACGGATTCTCCTTCGTGTCGGGTACTGCAGTAGTGGGCATCTCCTCCATCTTGGTACGTGATGCCTTGGCAGCAAACACTGCATCAATGAACTGCGGCTCTTTGCGCAGGCGCTGAAGCGTGAGTTTACTGGCCATCTGCTGCGACTCCTTCTTGCTGTAACCCTCACCTTTCTCGCCGGCAACACCTTCGAGCATCACCCTATAGACAAATTTCGGACTCCCCTTTTCGTCCTTTCCCTCTTTGTCGAGCTTGAAATCCAGTCGGACGCGGTTTTTCTGACTCCATTCAATAAGTTTCGACTTGAAATTCACCTCCTTGTAGGCCACCTTGTCGATGTTGAGCAACTCTTTCAGGATGCGCTTCTCCATGAAACGCATGCAAGCCCCGTAACCCCTGTCGAGATAGATAGCCCCTACCAGTGCCTCGAACGCATTTCCTCCCATATAGCTATTATGAGAGGAAGTGTGCCCCGTGGACTTGACAAGGTTATTGATTCCCATCTCCTGAGCCAAGCGACCTAAAGTTTCGCGCTGCACAATCTTCGAACGGGTGTTCGTGAGGAAACCTTCTCGCTTTCCCTCGAAGTGGCGGAAGACAATATCCCCCACTACGGCATCGAGCACGGCGTCACCCAGAAACTCCAGTCGTTCGTTGTTCATCGGACGTCCCTTCTCGTTACGCTGTGCCATGCTTTTATGAAGCAGAGCCTGTTTGTAATAGGAGATGTTACGGGGATAGAATCCGATGATGTCGTATAAAGACGAATAAAGCTCCTTCTCCTTTCGGAAAGGGAGCTTTATTCTATCAATCAAAGAACTAATCTGCATATTTCTTGAAGATTACGCAGGCATTGTGACCACCAAAGCCAAAGGTGTTGCTCATGGCGGCACGTACCTCACGCTTCTGTGATTGGTTGAATGTGAAGTTCAGATTGTAGTCGATCTCCTCATCCTTGTCATCCTCATCGTGGTTGATGGTAGGCGGCACAATATCGTTCTGCACGCTGAGCACAGCAACCATAGCCTCCACAGCACCTGCAGCACCCAGGAGATGACCCGTCATCGACTTGGTGGAACTGATGTTGAGCTTGTAGGCAGCATCACCGAACACCTCCTTGATGGCCTTGGCCTCGGAGAGGTCACCCACATGAGTGGATGTGCCATGCACATTGATATAATCGATATCCTCAGGATTCAGCTGTGCATCGTCAAGAGCAGCCTGCATCACGAGCTTGGCACCCAAGCCTTCGGGATGACTGGCGGTGATGTGATAAGCGTCGGCACTCATGCCCTCGCCTGCCATCTCAGCATAGATCTTCGCCCCGCGAGCCTTAGCATGCTCCAGCTCCTCGAGAATCAGACAGCCTGCACCCTCTGCCATCACGAAACCGTCGCGACTGGCACTGAAAGGACGACTGGCTTTCTCGGGCTCATCGTTGCGGGTGGAGAGAGCCTTCATGGCATTGAAGCCACCTACGCCACACATACAGATGGCGCTCTCGGCACCACCAGCCACGATGACGTTTGCCTTACCCAGACGAATCTGATTGAAGGCATCAGCCAAAGCATTGCTGGAAGAAGCACAAGCACTGGTTGTGGTATAGTTGGGTCCGTGGAATCCAAAATGGATACTGATATGTCCGGCAGCGATGTCACTGATCATCTTTGGGATAAAGAAAGGACTGAACTTCGGTCCCTGATCCTGATGCTGACCATAATAACTCACCTCATCCTCGAATGTGCGGATACCACCGATGCCCACACCATAGATCACACCGATGCGGTTTTTATCTTCCTTCTCTAAATCCAAGCCACTGTCTTTCACTCCCTGGATGGCACTTATCATAGCCAGCTGGGTGTAACGGTCGAGCTTGCGGGCTTCCTTACGGTCGATATACTCATTGATATCGAGGTTCTTCACCTCGCAGGCAAAGTGGGTCTTGCATAAAGAGCTGTCGAATTGGGTAATAGGAGCAGCACCGCTTACACCAGCCAGCAGGTTCTTCCAAGTCTCCTCGGGAGAATTACCTACAGGAGTGACAGCACCCAGTCCTGTTACCACTACTCTTTTTAATTCCATATAATAAAAATTGAAGCTTTGAAGAATTGAAGAATTGGAAACTAAGAATTCAAGTACTGGAAACTTAAAAATTGAAGAATTGAAAATGAATCCGTTCAAAACCAGAACTTCAACTTTTCAATTCTTCAATTCTTCAATCTTATGTAATTTATTTGGCGTTCTCCTCGATATACTTGATGGCATCACCTACAGTACCAATGGTCTCGGCTTTGTCATCGGGAATAGAGATGTTGAATTCCTTCTCGAACTCCATAATCAGCTCTACGGTGTCCAAAGAATCTGCGCCCAGATCGTTTGTGAAGCTTGCCTCAGGTTTTACCTCAGCCTCATCAACACCCAGTTTATCAACGATAATAGCCTTTACTTTGCTTTCAATTTCTGACATAATTGTAAAATTTAAGTTGTTAATAAAATCTTTCTACTTTAAAAATTCGGGTGCAAAGGAACAAATTTTTATTCATGTATGCAAATATTTTCAAGAAAAAAGCACTTTAATCTGCACACAACACCCTAAATTGTGCAACTTTTTGGTCAAATATTTGGTTTTTTTCACATTGGTAACGTTCACATCGTATAAAACCCGCTGGTGAGCCTTGCTATTTTCACACTACCGTTAAATAGGCAAAAGGGGGGAAACATAAAAATATCTCACAAATTGTTTGGTAATTGAAAATAAATCCCTATATTTGCAAAAGTAAAACAAATAAGTCATGACTTTCACAGAACATTGCAACAAGATTTTCAATCAAGCCATCAGAGACTATCACATCAAAGATGATATCGAGACACCTATTAACAACCCCTACGATCGCGACTCCATTGAGAACCGTCTGTATCTGAAGTGTTGGATAGATACTGTTCAATGGCATTTCGAGGATATCATCCGTGATCCCCATATTGATCCGATTGATGCCTTGCAGCTGAAACGGCGCATTGACCGATCTAATCAAGACCGTACCGATCTGGTGGAGCAGATAGACAGTTATTTCCGTCAGCAGTACTCTGATGTCAATGTGCTGCCCGATGCCCGTATCAACACCGAGAGTCCTGCCTGGGCTGTTGACCGTCTGAGTATTCTTGCCCTGAAGATCTACCACATGCGGGAACAAGCAGAGCGTGCCGATGCCACTCCCGAGCATCGTCAGAAGTGCCAGGGCAAGTTAAATGTGCTGTTAGAGCAGCAGGTTGACTTGAGTACGGCTATCGACCAGTTGTTAGAGGATATTGCTGCCGGTCGCAAATACATGAAGGTGTATCGGCAGATGAAGATGTACAACGATCCGGCCACCAATCCGGTGTTGTATGGCAAGAAATAAATTATCGTGGAATCCCAAGGAGTGAGGAAGTGAAACACGAGCATATCTTGATTATCCGTTTTTCCGCCTTAGGCGATGTGGCCATGACGGTGCCTGTGGTCTATTCACTGGCTCGTCAGTATCCTCATGTGCGCATCACGGTGCTCAGCAAAGCATTTGCCCGTCCGTTTTTCGAGAACATCGCCCCCAACGTTGGCTTCATGGAAGCTGACGTGAAGAAGGAATACCATGGAGTGAAGGGACTGAATACCCTCTACCGCCGGCTCACGGCAAAGAAATTCACAGCTATTGCCGATCTGCATAATGTCATACGTTCCAGTTACCTGCGTGCCCGTTTCAACTTAGGTCGTTACCATGCTGCCCATATCAACAAGCACAGAAAAGGAAAGCGAAAGCTGACGGCGGTGAACAACAAGGTGCTCGAACAGCAGCCTACCTCGTTTCAGAACTACTGCGATGTATTTGCCCAATTAGGATATCCCGTCACGCTGGATTTCCAGTCGATATTCCCTCCTGAAGGAGGCGACCTTTCCGTTTTACCAGAGGTATTCCAGTCGTTTGAGGGTCAGGAGCCTTGGATCGGTGTTGCTCCTTTTGCCGCCCACGAAGGGAAGATCTATCCCATCAAGCTGATGGAACAGGTGATCAGTCAGCTGGCAGAACGCTATCCCAAATGTAAGCTGTTCCTCTTCGGTGGCGGTAAACAAGAGATGGCCGTATTCGATGACTGGTGTGTTCGTTATCCGCAATGTCAGCATGCCTCAAAGCTGCTGAATGGTCTTGGGCAGGAACTGATTCTGATGAGTCATCTGCAAGTGATGATCTCGATGGACAGTGGGAATATGCACTTGGCATCGCTCACAGGAACACCTGTGGTGAGCGTATGGGGTGCCACCCATCCCTATGGAGGATTCATGGGATGGGGCCAGCGTCCTGAGGATGTCGTACAGATCGATTTATCCTGCAGGCCCTGTAGTATCTACGGAAACAAAACATGTATGCGTGGCGACTATGCTTGTATGCACAATATCCCACCGGAACAGATTGTGAGCCATGTGGCTGCCGTTCTTTCCCGACAGGCATATCATTCCACCCTATAATAAAACTATCTAATTATTCACTAATATCAAAACATTATGAAGAAGTACATTTGTGACACATGCGGTTATGTCTATGACCCGGAAGTAGGCGATCCTGATAATGGTATCGAGCCAGGTACAGCGTTCGAAGATCTCCCAGAAGATTGGGTTTGTCCTCTTTGCGGTGTAGGCAAGGAAGATTTCTCGGAGGAATAAACTTCCCCTCTATGAGAGCATTTCCCCATAGGAGATGCTCTTTTTTTCATATTTTATTTTGTACTTCTCTCACTTCTTTGTATCTTTGCACAAAACAAAAAAGTATGGCAAAGCATTCGTTATGGCAGGATGAATACTGGCTGCTATTGATGCAGCTGTATCTGAAAAAACCAGAAGGTGTGAAACCCTTGTATTCACGTCCCTTGGTGGAATTAGGTCTGGAGTTGCATATCCCGCCGCAATTCCTCTATGAGCAGATGTTCAAGCTACGGCAGCTGGACACGCCGCGTATGGAACGGCTCTGGGAGAAATATGGAAATAGTCCGAAGAAACTTGCCAAAGGTGTACGCATGCTCCGTCAGATGAAAGGGTTCAACAGTGCCGACGCTTTCTACCAGGGGGTGGAAACGGTGGAGTCATGGGAACTCGACTTCAAACCACTGCCAGAGGACGAGACGATTAAACCCGTGATGTTACTGATGATTCTCGACCTCTATTTCCGTCTGACACCCAATACGATGGTAGTGGAGACTCCGGAAATTCAGGAGTTGGGTAAACTCATCAAGATGAAACCCGCTGAGATCGTGGAGATCATGGATATCTATCAGATCTGTGATCCTTATCTGAACCGTTCGGAAATCATCCTCAGTCCCTTGATGATGCCCTGCCAGAAAATGTGGCAACGATTCGGAAACGATAGTCCTGAGAAGCTGTGCGCTTTGGCAGCACAGATGAAAGAGTATTTTAGATAGGAGAAGATATGGCGCAGAGACTTGTTCAGACACAGGATCAGAAACTGATCCAGCAACAACGGCTTACCCAACAGCAGATGCTGCAAGTAAGACTGTTGGAGATGCCTTTGGCTGAACTTGAACAAAGCGTACAGGCAGAGATTGATGACAATCCTGCCTTGGAGACCACCCCATCGGAAGATGCCGAGATGACAGAGAGCAGTGAGAGCGATCTCGCTGAGTCGTACGAGGAGAGCCTGGAACGGGAGGAACGTGCCGATGCCCTGGATACTGCCTTGCAGAATATGGGAGGTGATGATGAAATGCCCGAACCAGAATGGAATAAGTATTATACCAGTAGTGCGGAATTAGAGGAGATCACCTATGGTGACCAGCGCTCTTTCTATGATCAGCTGAAAGAGCAGATGCGCGAGACGGAGCTGACGACTCACCAACAGGATATCATGGAATATCTGATTGGTTCTCTTGACAATGACGGCATCCTGCGGAAACACCTTGATACCATTGCAGACGAGCTGGCCATCTTCCACTCCATGGATGTCTCGGAAAAGGAAGTGGAGGAGATCCTTACCCTCTTACAAGGCTTCGACCCTGCAGGCATCGGTGCCCGCTCGTTGAAGGAATGTCTGTTATTACAGATCGAACGTCGTCCTGACACTCCTGTCAGACGATGGATGCAGGAGGTGATCACCCATTACTTCAAGGAGTTCATGAACAAACAATGGGGTCGTATCAAAGAACATCTGAACCTCTCTGAGGAAGTCTTGAATCAAGTACAGACAGAGATTCTGAAACTCAACCCCAAACCAGGCTCCTCAATGGGTGAGACTGAAGGGAGGAATCTTCAGCAGATCACGCCCGACTTCGTGGTGGACACCAACGACGACGGCACCATCTCGTTCTATATCAACAAAGGTCGTGTGCCTGACTTATATGTATCACCCTCCTTCACCAACCTGCTGAAAGGATATCAGGACAATAAGCAGAGTATGTCACGACAAGACAAGCAGGCTCTGCTCTATGCCCGCGAGAAAGTGGAACGTGCCAAAGGATATATTGATGCCGTCAAACAACGTCGACATACTTTATATATCACCATGAAAACCATCATCGACTTACAACGTCCGTTCTTCTTGGAAGGAGATGAAAACGACCTGAAGCCGATGGTATTGAAAGATATCGCGGAACGTACAGGCTTGGATATCAGTACGGTGTCACGTGTCTGCAACTCCAAATATGCGCAGACACGCTGGGGAATCTTCCGTCTTCGTCATTTCTTCAGTGAAGGAGTGAAGACCGAGAGCGGTGAGGAACTGTCAACGCGGAAGCTGAAGGCAGTACTGCATGAGATGATAAAAGGAGAGGATCCGAAGAAACCTCTGAATGACGATCAGTTAGCACAAGAGATGAAGAAGCAAGGTTATGCCATCGCACGGCGTACCGTGGCCAAATACCGTGAGCAGCTGGGTATCCCCATTGCACGGTTCAGAAAGAACAATTGAGGGAAAGAATCTAATTAAAGAGAAATTGAGAGAAAGAGACATCATCTTCGCAGCACGGGTGCTGAGTGCTATCTTCCACCCGTTCTATCTGGCTATTGTCGGACTCATATTCCTGTTCATCTTCAGTTATATGAGTGTACTGCCCATGGGATATAAACTATCGGTGCTGGGCATTGTATATCTGTGCACCGTCCTTCTGCCGGCATGGCTCATCCATTTCTATCGCAAGTACCAGGGGTGGTCGTTACTGGAGCTTGGCTATAAGGAGCGCCGTATGATTCCTTATATTATCTCCATCGTCTGTTATTTCCTGTGTTACTATATCATGAACCTGTTGCACATCCCGCATTTCATGAGTAGCATCATTGTGGCAGCCCTTGCCATTCAGGTGGTATGTGCCATGATCAACCTGTTCTGGAAGATCAGTACGCATACGGCAGCCATCGGTGGTGTGGCAGGAGCATTGATAGCCTTCTCAGGGATGTTCTCCTTCAACCCAGTATGGTGGTTATGTGTCGTCATTGTGGTGGCAGGTGTATTGGGTACCAGTAGGATGATACTCCGTCAGCACTCCCTTTCACAAGTAGTGACGGGATTCCTTTTAGGATTCGTCCTTGCCTTCTTCACTGTACTTCGTTTTTAATCCGTATTCAATATATAAAAAATATCAGCATGTCTCCAAAAGTAAGTATCATCATGGGCAGCACAAGTGATCTGCCTGTCATGGAAAAAGCCATGAAATTCCTCGACGATATGCAAGTACCGTTCGAAGTCAATGCACTCTCTGCTCACCGCACACCTGATGCCGTGGAACAATTTGCCAAGACGGCAAAGACACGGGGTATTCAGGTGATTATTGCCGGTGCCGGTATGGCCGCCGCCTTACCGGGAGTGATTGCCGCCAGTACTACCTTACCCGTCATTGGCGTTCCTATCAAAGGCAGTGTCCTCGACGGTGTGGATGCCCTGTACAGTATCCTGCAGATGCCTCCGGGCATTCCTGTAGCCACAGTGGCCATCAACGGTGCCATGAATGCTGCCATCTTAGCCTGTGAGATGATGTCCTTAGCCGATGCCGTTCTTGCCCAGAAGATGGAAGAATACAAGAAAGGACTGGGTGCAAAGATTGAAAAGGCCAACAAAGACCTGTCAGAAGTGAAATATACCTATAAGACCAATTAGTATGGCTTCCATGAAAACTACTTATCAGCGGCGCCACTCATCTGTCGTTCAGGTAGGAAATCTCCAGATGGGTGGTGACAATCCCATCCGTATCCAGTCGATGACCACCACCAATACCATGGATACCGAGGCTTGTGTGGAACAGGCTATCCGGATCATTGAGGCAGGTGGAGAACTTGTCAGACTCACTACCCAAGGTACTCGAGAGGCCGAGAACATGAAGAATATCAGTGAGGCTTTGCGACAAAGAGGATATCATACTCCCCTGGTGGCGGATGTTCATTTCAACGCAAAAGTGGCTGATGTGGCTGCCCATTATTGTGAGAAGGTGAGAATCAATCCGGGAAACTATGTGGATCCCGGTCGTACCTTCAAGCATCTCGAATACACCGACGAGGAGTATGCAGAGGAACTGAAGAAAATAGAACGGCAGCTCGTGCCCTTCCTGAATATTTGTAAGGAGCATCATACTGCCATTCGTATCGGTGTGAACCACGGCAGCTTGTCGGATCGTATCATGAGCCGCTATGGTGACACCCCTGAAGGTATTGTGGAGAGTTGTCTGGAGTTTTTGCGTATCTGCAGGAAAGAACACTTCAGCAATGTAGTCATCAGCATCAAAGCCTCGAATACGGTGGTCATGGTACAGTCGGTACGTCTGTTGGTGAAGGCTATGGACCAGGAAGATATGCATTATCCATTGCACCTGGGTGTTACCGAAGCTGGAGAAGGAGAAGACGGACGAATCAAGAGTGCCGTGGGCATCGGAGCACTGCTGACGGAAGGAATCGGTGATACCATCCGTGTGTCTCTCTCTGAGGAACCGGAAAAGGAAATACCCGTGGCCCGTCAACTGGTTGACTTTGTAGAAAAAGGTATCCTTCCCCTGCCTATACAGAAAGAGGGTCATGGAGAACGGATGTATATCGAAGACGATACCTTACATCTCTATCTCGATGCCCCCAACTATGAAACACTGCAGTTAAAGGCCGCCATGGCTGCCGGTTCCCTGTTAATCGACCGTCAGGCTACAAAGTTGGAAATCCATTCCCCGCTTCTCCATCCTGAACAAGCCGTCATCCTTGCCGATGCGATCCTTCAGGCTGCACGTATCAAATTCACCAAGACAGAATATATCTCTTGTCCTGGATGCGGTCGTACCTTATATAATTTACAAGACACCATTGCCCGTATCAAGCGTGCCACCCAACATCTTGTCGGTCTGAAGATCGGTATCATGGGCTGTATCGTGAATGGTCCTGGTGAGATGGCAGATGCCGACTATGGTTATGTCGGTGCGGCACGTGGAAAGATATCCCTCTATCGCAGCAAGGAGTGTGTTCTGAAAAACATTCCCGAGGAAGAAGCGGTAGAACGCCTTCTGGAACTCATCTACAAAGATCACCCTGAAGCATCACCTCAATAATACTTTTTACTTACCTTATAAATATCAATAACATGATCCTTCCCCCTTATCAAGCCGATCCTACCCGTTATGAAAACGGAATGCATTATACCCGCTGTGGCAGAAGCGGTGTCTTTCTCCCACAAGTGAGTCTTGGTTTCTGGCATAACTTCGGTAGTGTGGATCCCTATGAGAGAAGTCGTGAGATCACACGCTACGCCTTCGATCATGGTGTCACCCACTTCGATCTTGCCAATAACTACGGTCCTGTATATGGCAGTGCTGAGGAGACCATGGGCAGATTGATGGATGATACCTTCCGTCCCTATCGTGATGAACTGTTTATCTCCACCAAGGCAGGCTATGATATGTGGCCTGGGCCCTATGGAGAATGGGGTTCACGCAAATACCTCATGGCCAGTATCGACCAGTCATTGAAACGGATGCACCTCGATTATGTTGATCTTTTCTATAGTCATCGCTTCGATCCCAATACTCCGATGGAAGAGACACTCCAAGCCCTGGTGGATATCGTCAGAGCAGGGAAGGCATTATATATAGGTATCTCCCGCTGGCCGTTGGAAGCTCTCAAATTTGCTGATGAATATCTGCGGTCACGTGATGTCCCCCTGTTGATTTTCCAGGATAAACTGAATATGCTGGATCGTGAACCACAGAAACAGGGAATCCTCGACTATTGTCACCAACATGGCATCGGTTTTATCTCCTTCTCTCCGTTGGCACAAGGATTACTTACCGACCGTTACCTGAACGGTATTCCCAAAGACAGCAGAATGGCGAAGGAACATTTCCTGAAGTCGGAGATGCTCACGGATGACTTACTACAGCAACTTCGTGAATGGAATGAACAGGCAGCACAGCGTCATGAATCACTGGCAGAAATGGCTCTGGCATGGATTCTTGCCCAGAAGGGTGTCACCTCCGTACTGGTGGGCGCCAGCAGCGTGACACAATTGGAGAAAAATCTCCGTTGTGTGAATGCCGCACCCTTTGAGTAAAAACTGTGGATAACTCTGTGGATAACCTGTCTCATAACTTGGTGAATATCCACATACCATTAGATTTAAACATTTAAAGTGTGAATTATTCACTTTTTATTTGACGGTTTTCATGAAGTTTTCCACGTTTTTCATTGGAGAAAAAATATAAACTTATTAATTTTGCACCGATTGAGCATATTGTGGATAAGTAACGTAATCATCTGAGAATGAAGAATTCTAAATCAACAGTCTATGTGGACAACCCGTTTTAAGATGTTGAAAATGAATTATCCAAATATTCTGCGGATTATTTTTCCACTTTTCCACAAACTATCATCATACTACTTATCTTTTATTTAAAATTTTAAAACTAAAAATATAATGAAAATGGAACTGAAAGAAGAGTGGATAAAAAAAGGATATATTGATGAGCCTGTAGCCATCAATGCCTCATCAAAAGAAGAATATACCGCTTCACTGAGTGAGAATATCCGTGCGTTGTGCCGTGAGAAAGATGCAGTGATTTTAGCACATTATTATACAAAAGGAGAAATCCAGAATGTAGCAGATTTCATCGGTGACTCTTTGGCACTGGCACAGAAAGCTGCCCAGACGGATGCAAAGGTGATCGTGATGTGTGGTGTGCATTTCATGGCAGAAACCTGTAAGATATTATGTCCTGAGAAACTGGTGCTTTGTCCTGATCTCAATTCCGGCTGTTCGTTAGCTGACAGTTGTAAGGCGGAGGATCTGCGTAAGTATAAGGCTGAGCATCCCGGCTATCAGGTGGTGAGTTATGTGAATACCACAGCTGCCGTAAAAGCGCTTACCGATGTGGTGGTCACCAGTGGTAATGCCAAGAAGATCATTGATACCTTCCCTGAGGATGCGAAGATCATCTTCGGCCCCGACTATAACCTGGGTAGTTATATCAATGGAGTGACGGGAAGGAATATGTTACTTTGGCAGGGAGGCTGTCATGTACATGAACGTTTCTCTCCTGAAGCTATCGTCAAAATGAAAGAGGAACATCCTGAGGCAGTAGTACTGGCACATCCTGAGTGTAAGGGACCTGTTCTTGCCCTGGCTGATGTGGTGGGATCTACGGCAGTGATTTTAAAATACTGTGTGGAGAGTGACAAGAAAGAGTTTATCATTGCTACAGAAGCGGGTATCCTGCATGAAATAGAGCGCCAGTGCAGTGGTAAGACCTTCTATCCTGTTCCGCCGGAAGTGAGTGAAGGCGGTGTGGGCTGTCATTGTAATGAGTGCGATTACATGAAGATGAACTCGTTGGAGAAAATCTACAATGCACTGAAATATGAATGGCCCAGTGTAGATGTACCCGAAGAAATCCGTGAGGAGGCAGTGAAGCCGATCAACAGGATGCTCGAATTGTCATAGTTATGACGAAAGTCATTGCCCTCCTCAAGACATATCTCCTGTTGTGTGTGCTGTTCACAACGGCCTTGGTGGTTGTGTTCAGCATACCTGCTTCTTGGTTGCGGAATCATCTTCTGCAATCGGTGGAGACTATTCAGCAGGAGGGTATATGGCCAAAGGTAGGCGGCATCTATCTGCTGCAGATAGACAACATGACCGATTGTCTGATGTTGAATATCAATGCCTGTGCAGATAGCAGTCATCCCGTCTATGCAGCGATGATGAACGAGTATGCACAGAACTATGATGATGCGCGTTATTACCTGAATATGGCTGAGACGACACAACAGCTTTTAGAAAAAGGACGTGACCAGATGACGGGTGTCTATAGTTACGGCAGATACTGGCATGGCTATCAAGTGGTGTTGCGCCCCCTTCTTCTCCTTCTCGATTATTCAAAAATACGGATTGTCAATTATATTCTTCTGTTTTCTTTGGCCATCTATCTTTTCTTCCTGTTATTAAAAAGACAGGGTAGTAAGATAGCCTGGGTATTTATGCTTTCCTTGCTGTTGGTGGCTTTTCCCGTTGTACCCTCTGCCCTTCAGTTCTCCACCTCTTTTTATATAGCGTTCATCGGAATGTTATGGATGATGAAAAGCAGCTGGGTGAGAAAGAAGGAGCAGAATGTCTGTCTGTCATTCTTCGTCATCGGTGCCTTCACCAGCTATATGGATTTCCTCACCACACCCCAGATCACCTTGGGATTACCTTTGATGGTGTGGATTATGGAGCGTAAGCCTGTAAGAAAAATACTGTGCGTATGGAAGATGAGTGTCTATTGGTTCATAGGCTATGCTTCTCTTTGGACTACCAAATGGTTCCTGGCACCTTTGCTGACGGGTGAGAGTGTGATGGAGAGCGTGAAGGAGAATATTGCCTTGAGATTGTCACATACAGTATATTATGGTGGTGAACCTTGGGAGATGGGAGATTTCATCAGGATGATCAGTGAGAAGACTCTTGCTCATCCCGCCTTTCCTTTCATAGCCTTTATCCTTTTTCTGTTCCTTTCTTTCTTGATCTATTATGTGGTTACCCACCGAACCATGACGCATCAAAAAGGGTGGTTGTGGCTGGTCACTTTATTCGTACCCTGCTGGTATCTTTGTCTGTTTAATCATTCCCTGCAGCATATATTCTTTACGTGGAGAGCTCTCTTGGTGAGTGTATTTGCTTTGTTATTAATTCCTTTCATTCCTTCAGACCATGAAAAAGATTGCCGTACTGATTCCCTGCTACAATGAGCGTAATACCATCGGAAAGGTGGTGAGTGACTACAAACGTGTGTTACCAGAGGCGGATATCTATGTCTATGATAATTGTTCCACCGATGATACGGCTGCGGTGGCCGAAGCCCATGGAGCTATTGTGAAATATGAATGTCGTCAGGGAAAGGGGAATGTAGTGCGGCAGATGTTCCATGACATCGAGGCGGACTGTTATTTTCTGGTGGATGGTGATGACACCTATCCGGCAGAAGCAGCTCCTGAGATGTGCGAGGCTATCTTATCGGAACAGTATGATATGGTAATAGGCGACCGTCTTTCCTCCACCTATTTCCAGGAGAATAAGCGTCGTTTCCATGATACGGGTAACCGACTGGTGAAATATCTCATCAATCAGATTTTCCACAGTGATATCAAGGATATCATGACGGGATGCCGGGCCCTAAGCCGACAGGTGGTGAAGTCGATGCCTCTGCTGTCAAAGGGATTCGAGATAGAGACGGAAATGACAATCTTTGCCCTTGACAATAACTGGAGAATCCGTCAGATCCCTATTTCCTACAAGGATCGTCCGGAGGGAAGTGAATCGAAACTCAGTACGTTTTCTGACGGAATGAAGGTGCTGACCACCATCTTCCGTCTGTTCCGTGACTATAAGCCCCTGCGTTTTTTCTCGTATATTGCCATATTCCTTGTTTTCATAGCCCTGGTGGCGTTGATTCCCGTCCTGGTGGAATATCTCCACACTGGGTTGGTTCCGCGCTATCCTACGTTGATTGTGTGCGGTTTCGTGATATTGTTCGCCATGCTTCTCTGGGTGTGCGGTATCATCTTGGAGGTGATGCTTGTTCGTCACCGTCAGCTCTGTCAGCTGTTCCAACTGAAATAGATATCTTCTCTAATAAGTGAAGCAATTTCACTGTTAACGACCTTTTGTCCTTCTGCTCGTTTCCTTTCGCGCTTCTTTCCATTGTGGAAAGTATTTGTCCATGAGCGCATGGAAACGGGCATTATGACTGGGTTCTAACAGATGACACAGTTCATGAACCACCACATGTTCCACACACCAATCGGGCAGCAGCAACAGGTAAGTGGAAAAGCAAATGCTGTGATTCTTCACATTGCATACACCCCAACGGGATCTCATGGGTTTGAAGCTGATGGCCGACGGCCTCACACCCATCACCGCTGAATATCGTTCTATCAAAGGCTCAACCAGTGCCCTGACCTTTTCCGCTGCCTCAGCCTTTTGCGCCTTTGTAGTCAACGGCAGCTGATGATAAAACGCTGTTTGCTGTTCCTGCCGTTCAGCCACCTTCTTTCTGGTCTCAACGATCCATTCCTGATGCTGGCAAATAAAAGCCTCCACCTCTTTTTTCGACATACCGAGAGGAGCCGACACATGCACATCGCCATTCTTCACGATGCGCATCGACAGTCTGCTTGTCCGTCTGTATGTCAATTTTATAGCCATAGATTGTTCTTAATTTGTCAGCCCAATTGAAACCATATGAAGTTAAGGCCATCCACTATTCCGCGTTTCCTGTTGGGTCCTTGGTCGAAGGTAATCATAAAGTTATACCACTTCGTTCTATGACTTTTGTCACGACTCAGCCAAATGTACAAGTACAATGGCCCTCGCTGCTCCAAAAGTTCAAAGTTCAAAGTTCAAAGTTTAATGTAAAAATCAGTTCGTCTATCGTACAGCAAACCTTATCAAACAGCTTATACATTAGTTCCGGCTCCTGCTTCTCAGGGATATAGGCGATGGTGAGCTTGCCCTTTCCTGCGAACCATCCCGCTTCCGTATGAGCGCTGCGGCCACAGGGTAGAACCAATACACATACATCGCACTCCTCCATCGCCTCGATGTCGTTATGGAACTGCCGTTCCGCCTTCGGGTGTTGCAGCATCTCGCGGTACTGCTGTGGCGTCCACTCCATGTAATCCTCACTCACGCTGCTCCATTTAAACCCAGGGTCACCCGATGGAGGATTGCGGAAGTCATAGACATCATGTCCTGCCTCCCTTAACTTGGCCACCACTTCAGGATAGAAAGTGTTGCGCCAACTGCTTGCTACGTATATTTTACGTTTCAAAATTATTATAGCTTCTTTTCTTCGTCTCTTCTCGATGCAAGAATCTGCAAAATTTGATGGACATCGTTACACATCCCCCATACCTTAAAAAAGAGGACAACACAACATACAAAACAAGCTAAGCTTAATACAATGGATATTAATCCGAAAAAACTTCCAAATAGTTCCATATTATTTAATTATTATATGTGAATGTTGCAAAGTGAAATGTTCTCATATTTAATAGTTGTATTTCTCCAATTCTTTAAGGCTAATTCTTTCAAGAATATCCATAGTGCTTCCTTCAGTGCTTACACCAGCTCGCTTAGCACGCTTCACGACCTCGGCATGCTGCTTCCTTTCAAGAAGATCTAATGTACTTAAATCCTCAGTAACCTTATTCTTTTGAGTTCGCTGCCTTGGCATTGTTGCCATTTATCTGAAACGTATCTGGAAGTTAATCACTATGAAGAAATCTTCACCATCTTGATACACATAACCGAAATCACCCTTTTTTCCATGGCAACCTTCGATAATCTCTGCTTTCTCTTCATCAGTAAGATGGCGATTTTCACTTGTCATAATCAATCCCTCTCTTACCGCGATTTCTTTTAATTCGCCTCTGTCAGGACGGTCAAAATACGTGTGTTGGAACAGATAGTTTTCAAACACATCGTCAGACATGGCACGATAATATAACATCTCTCCATCTCTGTCAACATCTATGTAACCGCCTGTAAGAAGTTTTCTACCGTTCCATTCCTCTGATGCTGTCATGCCAGCAAAAGATGCGAACAAAAACGCCTTCAGCTTTGTTGTATAGAAAGCATTGGGGTTCCTGACGCCAATAGGGTTCTTTTCCGCCAGCAGCTCACACGTGCTAGATACAGTTGTTGAAGAATTGTTAGGTATGTAACCTATGCGAAGCAGCATGGCATATTGCAAAATCTCGTCCATTCTGGAATCTACCATGTTGATATTTTGCTCAAAGACTTCGTTCCTGCTTCCACAATACTCCAGTGAATAATCAGCACGTATTCCTGAAATAATATCCACCAATGAGTCTTTCGCATTCAATCTATGCATACCCATCTCATCACAACCAACAACCTTGTAGATAAAGCCAGAGGTTTGGGAGGAATTGAAAAGTGTAGGGGAACTACCAATATGAGACTTAATTGAGAAACCACCTGTGGTTCTCACATGATCAAGGGAGTCTTCTGATGTGACAATAATATCTGTTTTTTGGCCATACTTCTGTCTTGCAGATGGAGAGAGATTTGCCTTGGGAGTGTCAATATTAAAACTCTCCATATATCTCTGTATTTCAGGAATGCCAACCTTACGCTTACCTGCTCCCAGCTCTTTAAGTTTTTTATAAAGGAAATCAGCCTTCTCATTAAATTCTGGAGCAGTAACTATTTTAAGTTTTTCATTATCTTTATATAGTTGCACATATGCAATTTCCTCACTCACGAAACGCTCAAAAATCAACAACTTATCTGGCTCATCTCGGATTATATTAACAATATCAATATATGTTGAATCGTCTTTAACCAGTTCCGTTGTAGCACCATAAATCCTGCCTTCTCCGAGAAGACGAAGAAATACATAGGCTTCAGTCCATTCGCCTCTGTTAAATTCCCATACTGCCATATCAAATCACTCCTAATAATTTAAGTTCCTTTTCTGCCGTTGCCTTAATAGCTGGGATAGCCACAGAATTTCCAAACTGCTTGTAAGCAGAAGCATCTGCTACTACGATCTTAAAAGTATCAGGGAACCCTTGTAACCTTGCCCATTCCCTTGGTGTCATTCTGCGTATTCCATCAGTATTAACAACTCCCTTAATATTGGTTGTGGGAGTCAAATCTTTCTGCCTTTTGTCAATGACAAGATTACGCTCACGCCCCATGCCTCCTACAACAATAGCATTTGCTACCTGATTGTCACTTATTATTTCATAACCAAATCCGTGTCCCTTTGCCTCATGTCTGGCTTTATGGGCTACGAGTGTGGCAATATATTGTGTAGAAAGGTAGTATTTTGCAGGTACTGGCATTTTTTCTCTTATATCAATAAAATGCACTCTATTTCCATCAGGAGTAGTCGGTTCTGGATACTTGAACTGGCTGGTGTCAATGTGCAAGTCTTTTCGGAAACCAATGATATAAACACGCTCACGATGCTGTGGTACGCCAAAATCCATTGCATTCACGATTTGAGGAGGAACAACATCATAGCCAGCATCATCCAAATGCTCAAGGATAGTTTGAATCGTTTGACCTCCTTTGTGAATCATCAACCCTTTTACATTTTCCAAGAAGAACGCTTTGGGCTGTTTGCGGCGCAGAATGTCTTCTATCTCAAAGAATAATGTGCCTCGCGTTTCATCCTCAAAACCGAGACGCCTTCCTGCCAATGAGAATGCCTGACAAGGGAAACCACCACAAAGCACATCAAAATTGTCGGGAATATAACTTTTTGTCAGTTCCTTCGTGATATCGCCAAAAGGCATTTCTCCATAATTAGCCATGTAGGTCTTTTGAGCCTGAGCATCAAATTCTGAAGAATAGACACATTTTCCACCCAGTTCCTGCATGGCAATACGGAACCCACCTATACCTGCAAACAAGTCGATGAATGTGAACTTGGGATTCTTGGGCGCAGGGAAAGGAATGTCATAGAAATCGCGGAAGAGATCATTCTCCAGCGGGCTCTCTGCCGCCATCGTCACCTGCTCATCGTTAACATCCTGCCATAGCGGATTTTGCTTGTCAGTAATGCGCTTGTATTCTATGTAGTCACGAATGGCTGTAAGAATCTCGTTGCTGTTTGCCCTTGATTCTAAATCCTGCTTTCCATCGAACGTATGCAGATAATGGCTTAAAATGGCTATCTGCGTCTCATAGGACGTAGTGCCATATATCTTCACTCCTTCTTTGGTAGTAGTTTCGGGAAGATCCGAAAGTTTTATATTTTGTGCTTTCATTTTTTTCATTCTGCAAAGTTAGCAATAAGAAACGAGATTGCAAAATTAAAAAATGAGATTTTTATCATATAATGCAATCTTTAGTCAGTGCGTGACAGGACTGTCCCTTTTCACGCCCTGTAAAACAAAAGGAGGATGTTTAAGTCCTCCTTTATTTTTTCCTGTCCTCCTTAAAGAACAGTCCTTCTTTTGCCTGTTCGTCTGAGGTAACCTCCTTTTCTAAATAAAAATGGTTGAGGTTGGCAGAATCCATTCTCGTTACAGAGACCAGCCTCCATCCACGACGACCAAGGTAACTCAATAACTGTGCTTCGGTTTCAAACTCTAGTTCCTTCCCATCCTTTGAGCAAAGAGTCTTTGACTTCTTATTGTCAAGCAACTCTATTTTGTTGCTATGGTTGTATGCTACACAATAAACAAGATACGTATCCCCTTTGTTTGCATTCTGAGAAAAAGCAAACGTCGGCATCATCATCATTAACAAAAAAAGAATCTTCTTCATAGGCATGATAGTTTTGAGTTCATAAAATGGGGGCCATCCTTACGGGATGAACGCCCCCATGTTAACCAACCAAAAGAAAGGCATAGCCGATCTTTGTATGCAAAGATATGAAAACGTCATTTAATCGTCAAATAAAGCGGAATAAAAATTGTTAAACTCGGTGATGTCCCCTACAGCTCCTTAATTATTCCCTATCATAATTGTTTTCAATATAGTTTTCATTCTTACCGATTACCAAGAGAATAATAACCATCAATAAAGGCGTTGCCAGGATACTTAGGAGAATCCATACCACAGCACTTCTGTTACGTTTCATCGCCATCACTGCAACCAAAACATATAAGCCAACTGTTAAGCCCATTAATAAAAGAAGTGCGAGGATGCCAATAATGACGTCTATTCCATCGTTTCCTCTCGATCGATTATAGTCGTATGTGCTAAAAGGATTGTCATCTATTGACTCCACAGTTCCTTCATTGGCATTATCATCTTCATCTTCTTCGACATTATAATCTTTGAGTTTGAACTTGATCTTGAAAGAAGGCGAGCCGCCTGGCATATTCTCAGACTTGTAATAATGGTAATTGCGGCTATGTTCGTATGCAGGAATGTCAAGTTTCTTAGTCATTCCAGGGGCAATAGTCACACGTTTGAAAAATTCTTCATAGTCAAGTTCGTTGCCAGACATATCAAGATAAGTAATCAGGAACACAACATTCTTGACTTCCTCACTTGAATTATTCTTCAAAGCCAGTGTACCGCTGCTATCTATCCAGCCTTGTTCATAGGACACCATTGTAATGTCCTTATCTAAATTCTTATTGGCTGCAAAAGACATCACAACCATGAACATACTCAAAAGAGCCAAAGAAAATCCTTTTTTTGTCATATCTTAGAAATGATTATCGCCCATTTTGCCAGCTCATTCATGGTCAACCCTTTTAGAAAGAATCGTCTTCACCATAGCAGTAGCGGTCATACTCGTAGTCGTCCTGTC
>CACXMM010000026.1 GCA_902768785.1 uncultured Prevotellaceae bacterium | reverse complement strand
ATTAATAGGTTTCCGTCCGAAGAGATTATACCACCAATAGGTATCTCCAAATTCATCACGCATCAACTCTCCAGCCTGTTCAAGTGTCATACCAGGCTTTGCCTTTTGTTCCAAAGTCGTCCAGAACTGTTTATAGCGGTCGAAAACGGACTGCTCAACAGGGAGCATCATGCGCTTTTCTTCCGGGGCCTTATCCATAAACAGAATATAGGCTTCCATTGCATGTATGGGAAAATCCTCATTCAGATGCAACTGCACAAAGTTACGCAGCGACGGCCAGAAACGACGTGAGTCGCAACGCAGCATAGAATAGAGCAAAGCCTGTTCTGAAGCCACTTTACTATCAGATTCATACCAAAGACCAGTGAGTTCATCAGAATAGCATTTTTGCAACGCCTTTATCTTTTCTGTGACAGGCGCCGGTTGCCAATTACCATAGAATGGACTATGGTGCAATATGGTCGTATAGCGCTCCACCAGTTTTTTATCTCCTACGGCCAGGGCACAGCGCGCAAGCATCTTCAAGTAGAAGGGCGAAAAACCTGCTTGGATGGCATTTTCGAAATTCAGACGGATGGCTTCATTCATCATGCCATAATTATAATATACCAGCGGCGACGCGATGTCCAAAAGGGTGACATGGATCGTATCGGGGTTGTAAATATCCACAGCGTTGTTACCCAATTTGAATGAACGGTCGAGCAGACCACCTTCATTCATCAGAGCAATATCGATATAGTTTTTGTCATGGAACATAAGCGACCAGGTAAAAATGATGCCTGCAACAGCACATAACACAGGTACGAACCACTTAGCCAGATAACGGCTACCTATCGGAATGAGTACAGAAACGGCACCTAGTACCCAGAAAGGAATAGAAAGATGCGGGCTAACATCACTTGGCGTTATGAAACGAGGCAGGCCTGCCAGCACGACATCGTCAGCTTTCAGATTCGAATAGAGCTGCGTATGCCAAATGCTGGCGGTAAAGATAAGCAGAACAAGCCCTAGCAACTCTCGCCAAGTAGGCTTCTCAGTAAGCGCAAGACAAAGCACAAAAAGCAAAGCAAACCATCCTAATACCGGATAGATGCAAACAGCTATCAGATACCAGACAAGATGCCATTTGCGCGGGGTCTGACGAGCAGCCCACAAAAGCAGCAGCATGACGAGATACCCTACTGACTGCGAGAACCAATAGCCTCTGGTGGTAGAGATATAGATCCAATAGCCCTGATTGACAACCGATGTGAGCAGACAAGCTACAGGCAAGAGCATCAGCGCTGAGGCACAGCCCTGTAACCGAAATGCCTTGCCACCAACATAATAAATGAGAGTCCAGATAATCATCATCACACTTGCACCTAACGACGGTCTGTAACATAGTTGTGTAAGCCAGGCGCCCACATACTGCATCAGTCCAAAGGGCTTCTGCATAAGGGTATGAAAGAATGGTTCTCCGAAGATGAACTCGGAACGGTCATGTGCCGTATAGAGCACCTCTAAATTGATGTATAGGATATATACGACAAACAAAATGAAAGCCAGCAGACTTCCATAGAGGATGGCACCGGATGCTTTGTTTGTTTTACTCATATTTGTTGTTCTTCTTTTCACTGCAAAGATAGTAACAATATTCAGAATCACAAATTATTTTCAGAAAAACTTAATAATCACATAAAATGAGGGCATATCAAAACGATATGCCCTCATGATTGATTATACTGTCAAGGAATGATTACTCCTCATAATAAACAGCTTTAAGAGTCATAGAACCGCTGTAGAGCATAAGGTCGAGGTCACGGCCTTCACCGCCCTTAGCACACTCATCAGCCAATGTCTGAGTGATCGGAAGTTCATTCAAACCATTCTCCCACTTAACATGATCGTAATAGGTGTTACTCCACCAACCATTCATGACTTTCAGGTCAAAGTCTTCAGTAACATCCGATACGTCAAAAATCAGAGTCTTCAAACCGAAATAAACATCATCGGGTATAGTGGGAAGGTGTGCACCCTCAGTAGAACTGAAACGCATGGCTGCTGCATCCCAAGCACCTGGCACGAAGGGAGGCTCTTGATCAGCCTTAGCAGGATCTCCATAAATGTAGTACTTTACAAGCGGATCAGTGATTTCCTGACAGCTAACAGGATATTCTGCTGTAAGCACAGTACCATCAGGACAAAGAGCTGTCAGAGTAACGGTATGGTCACCGAGTTTCATTTTCTTCCAAGCGTAATTACCAATCAATTCCTTGCCACCGAAATCCCATTTTGCATTAACAGGAGCAGAGGTTGAACAGGTAATAACGTTACCATTCAGACCACTAGCGGCCTTGTCAACAGTGACAGTCGTCTTCGCCTTAAGTTCGTCAACTGTGATGTGACCGCCATTGCTGATATCCTCATGGACAGGATCGCAAGCAGCAAAGGCACATACTGCAGTAACAAGCAAAAATAATATCTTCTTCATTTTGATTACAAATTAAATTTTAATACAGAACTTTATATGTGTACTCTGATGCAGATGCATTTTCATCCCATCCTGGGTTCTGCTTCATCTTACCACTCATCAGAGTTATCTGAGCCTGTGGCTTCGGCAGGAAGCCGTTGGTATCAGCATAGCGCTTAGCCCAAGAACATGTCATGTGAGCCATAGGAATCTTGGCACCCTTCTGACCATAGCATACAATCATCTTACCTCTCTGTGCTTCAAGAGCTCTTGCAGCGTATGAACTTTCACCAGAGTCAATACCTGACCAGCGACGCATATCGTTGAAGCGGAGACCCTCCAATGCGAACTCCCAACGGCGCTCATCCTGAACAGCCTTCAATGAGTAAGGTGTCTGAGGAACACCAGCACGTGCCTGAACCTGATTCATATATTGAGCATCACCTGTGAGCTCGGTAAGCATCAAAAGAACATCAGCATAACGCATCAGGTAGTAATCCTCGAAATGGTCACCCTGCTGTTTGTTGTCAAGTGAACTAGAGGAATAGCCATCACACTTAGACCACCATGAATCGTTGTCTGCAGCGCAAGCGTCAAGGTTTACATCAGCGTATTTCTTAACAGCATAGCCAGACTCCTCATTGTCGTCCTTCTCGTAGGTATATGCTTCGAGTTCATTCTCGAGGTCAATCAGAGTTCCGAGTTTACGGATGTCGGTATAACCATTTCCGTTATTACCACTTCTCTCAGCATCTGTCCAATCATCCCAGAGATTGCATGAAGGAGTACCCTGACCCCAGCCCTGGTTGAACGGATATGTCTTGTCACGACGACCATTGTCATTGGTAGCACCATTACGAAGTCCCCAGAAGCAAGAGAGGTAATTTGAATACATACGCGGATTGTTATATGTACCACCGATAGCCCACTTAGAGGCATTCATAAACTGAATCTGGAAAATCTCCTCAGTGTTGCCATTACCCATACCAGGCTGGTCGAAGCAGTTCTCGCGCTTCATGTCAGCGATGAAAGCGTATGCATGAGTACCCTCAGCATTTCCTCCATCAGGACCATCGTGGGCCTCATCCCACAGCAGGCTGTTAGAGTACTGCCAAAGTGAACGGAAATCTTCGCAGAGTTTGTAGCCGCCATTAGAAACGATGTCTTTAAGACCTGCGACAACATCTGCCTGTGAAAGACTGCCACCAGGACAACCCTCCTGTTCTACCAATTCGATAGCAGGAGCAGAACCTTTAGCCAGTTCACCGGCCTTCTTATAGAAACCTGCCCAGAACATATATGCACGGGCAATGAAAGCCTCAGCAGCGAACTTGTCTGCATGACCTGAGCCATTGGCTCTCTCTGCCTTCATAAGATTCTTGGCAGAAACAAAGTCTGAAATAATCTGTGGGTAGATAAATTCCTCAGCACTAACCTCCTGCTGCATCTCGTCAGTAATAACTGTAGAAGTAATCAGAGGTACGTCGCCGTACAATTGGCTGAGCCACATGTAGTAGAGACCACGCATGAAGAAACCTTCACCGAGAAGTTGATTGCGCTGAGCCTTCTCAGAGTCCTTCCAAGCCACATTATCAACAGTCTCAATCTGGTTGTTGGCACGTGAAATACCACCATACAGAAGGATGAAATCCTGTTCATACTGATTAGCACTCGCCGTTGTGAAATGATGTAGTGACTTGGCAACATTGTCCTGCAAACCACCACTACCGTAGCAATCGTCAGACATCAGTGACCACCAATAGAAAGGATTATTTAATATACCGCTTTGATCTCCGCCCCCCAACGTATTCATAATACTATAGGTAGCAGCATTCAACGCCTCTACATCTGCGGGTTTACCAGGGAATGTAGCAGCAGTCAACTCTGTAACACGTGGATCAGTATCCAGCATATCGTTACAAGCTGTAAACACAGTTGCTATTGAAACAACAAATGCTGATAATATATATTTTTTCATATCTTAATAGTCGAATTAGAATTTAATACTTGCACCAACCAAATATGTACGAGATGGTGGGTAAAGACCCAGGTCGATACCAGAAGCCCAACCACTGCCACCTGCAGAGTTACCAACCTCAGGATCGAGACCTTTGTAACCAGTAAAGGTGATGAGGTTTTGAGCCTGAACATAGAAGCGAAGTTGCTGGAACGGACAACCCTTCCAAATATTCTTGAAGTCGTAACCGAGAGTGATGGTCTTGATCTTGAAGTAGTCAGCATCCTCCATGTAACGGTTAGATACCCAGTTGGTATTCTCACTACCAGTACTTGAAATACGTGGCTGGGTGTTTGAAGTACCTTCACCAATCCAACGATCCAAGATAGTGGTATCATAGTTCTGATAAGGAGCATCACTGAATGAACGGTAAGAACGCATAATCTGCTGACCGAATGCACCAGCACCGTTGATAGCGAAGTCAAGACCCTTCCAAGTGAAACCGAGGTTGATACCAAGCATAATATCCGGGTTAGGATTACCAATCTCGTGACGGTCGCAAGCATCACCCTCAGAATAAGTAATCACACCATCACCATTCCAGTCATCCCAGATACAGTCACCAGGCTGTGCGTTGTCAAGAACTGCCTTGCCAGCTTTGCGTGCTGCATCAATCTGCTCCTGATTCTGCCAGATACCACTGTATGACATACCGAAGAAGTAACCGATGGGCTTACCTTCCTCTGCACGATAGCAGTACTCTGTACCTTGTGAGAGTACGCCACTTGGACCATTAATATAGTGATTGTCATTAGCGATACGTGTTACCTTGTTCTTGTTGGTAGCGAAGTTCACGCCAACATTGTAACGGAAGTCTTTGCCAATCTTGTCATCCCAAGAAAGAGCAATCTCAATACCAGTATTCTCAACGTCACCACCATTGATAGCAGCGGGGTTGGTACCATAGATAGCAAGCAGGTTACCACCGATCAGCCAATCCTTTGTGCTCTTTTTATACCAGTCGAAGTTTACACCCAAACGGCTGTTGAGGAAACGAGCGTCGAAACCGAAGTCAAGCTGCTCAGATGTCTCCCAAGTAAGGTCAGGATTCGGTACGATGTTGGCATATGCACCAGTATTCGGAGTACCTGCAACAGAAGTAGCCAAGTCAGAACCAAACTTATAACCACTGTCGCCAGCCTCACCAGACAGAGCAATCGTTGCCAGATACTGGTACTTAGAGATAGAGCAGTTACCGTTCTGACCCCAAGAAGCACGCAGTTTAAAGAAGTCCATCCAGTTCTTTGAACTCTGCATGAAAGGCTCATTAGTTACAACCCATCCTACAGATACAGAGGGGAATACACCCCAGCGCTTACCATCGGTAAAGATACTTGAACCATCATAACGTACAGTTGCGGTAGCCATATAGGTCTCTTTCCAGTCCCAACTCACACGACCGAACCAAGAAGCGAGATACTCTTCGTCGTTCGGGGAACCGGTAAGAGTTACATCGGTTGCATTAATCACCTTAATATTCGACAAGTATGCTGAATCCCAACCCTTCAGTGTTGCGAGTTGATCACCATAATTAACCTTGTTGGATCCACCGATGTTTACACTCCAAGCACTGCTCTGGTAGGTCTGACCTGCCATGGCACTGATCTTGTGACCATTCAAAATAGGAAGATCGTAGGTAAGGGTATTCTCAACAGACCATGAAGAATTCAGCCAGGCGTTCTGGCTTACACTATAAACAACAGATGTGGCATTTCCATAACCAGAAGAACGTGGCTCACCATAGTTGCGATATGCGCCTGAACCCCAGTTATAGTTGAACTGGGAACGGAGCCTCAGTCCCTTGATAGGCTGGATGGTAAGGAAAGCAGTTGCACTTGTATTGATGCTGCGGCTCTCTGCCATCGAGTTGAAACCACCCGTTGCGAGGTTCTCCCATGGGTTGCTGAACAAAGAAGCATTCCAGCCACTACCATATTTAACAGTACCGTCAAAATCCTGATAATAATAGATATCACCATTGTCAGCATACTGTGGCACGAGCGGACAAGTCTGAAGCAGGCTATGGATATAGCTCCAGTACATACCGTCCTCTGCCAGGTCGTGGCTTCTGTTATAACCAATAGAGATATTCTCACCGATGGTAATGGCATCGAAATCTTTGGCCTTTAAGAGCACATGGTCGCTGTTGACACGGATGGTGTGACGCTTGTAGTAAGAAGCCCTGTCAGCACCCATGATACCGTCGTTACCAGTATAGGTGTAAGACATGGCGAACTTAGAACGGTCAGTACCACCAGTCAGGGTTACAGAATGGTTCTGCTGAAGAGCATTCTTATTCTCGAAAGCCTTCCACCAGTCTGTGCCTTCCCAACCGTTAGCCACCTTATTAAGAATGTCCGCGGGAACATAACCAGCCCAGTCCATCTTCTGACCAGAAGTATTGAAGGTGTACTCATCAATGATTGTCATATACTGCTTAGCATCGAGGAGCTGAGGACGCTTATAGGCGTTAGACCAGCCGAAAGCGCCATTGTAGGTAAGTTCAATTTTACCAACTTTACCCTGCCTGGTTGTCACGAGGATCACACCATTGGCTGCACGGGCACCGTAGATGGCAGCGGAAGCAGCATCCTTCAAAATGTCGATGCTCTCTATATCAGCAGGGTTAATACCGTCAAGGTTTCCACCTGCCACACCATCGATTACATATAGAGGTGCGGAGTTACCAGTAGTACCGATACCACGGATATAAACCTTATATCCCTTACCAGGCTGACTTGAACTCTGGGTGATCTGTACACCAGGAGTGCTTGACTGCATGGCCTCGAGGGCGTTGGTGGTGTTCAGCTTGGCAATCTCCTCACCTTTCACCTGAACGGTAGCACCGGTGACCAGCTTTTTCTTCTGAACACCGTAACCGATAACCACAACCTCATCGAGGTTGGTGTTGTCTTCTTCCAGAGTAACGTCAATACGGCTGTTGTTGCCCACACGGATTTCCTGGGTCTTGAAGCCAACGTAGCTGATAACCAGGGTAGCACCTGGCTTCACGCTCAAAGAGTAGTTACCTGATAAATCGGTAACCGTACCATTACTAGTACCTTTCTCCAAGACACTGGCTCCGATCACCGGACCCATCGCATCCACGACGGTACCTGTCACTTTCCTGTCCTGCTGAACCGACTGAACGGATTTCACAGCAGAGTCAGCCATTGCCTTCGGTGTCCAGAACAATCCTGCGATTGCACAGGCACCAAATAGCAGCGCTGTCTTTCTAAAGTTTTGATTCATACTTAAGTACTTTTCTTTGGTTATTGAAATGAGTAAATGATTCTATGTTTCAAGTATTATTCGCATAGTAAACGCAAACAAAAGTTTGCTGCCAAGTCTCTTGACTCGCAGCAATTGTAATCTATCCCGTGTTGTTTGTTCTCATAAAGATTATGGTTTATAGTTACTCCTCTATTAAAGTAATGATATAGCGCGTTCTTCCTTAAGAGGATAAAAACGATTTACAAAACTACTTAGACATTCCAGTTTGCAAAGATAAACGTTTTTATTTAATAAACAACATACTTTCTTGTTTTTTTTCAAAAATCTGACTTTTTTTGCAAATTATCTGTTTCATTTTGCAAAGAATAGGTAAGATTATTCAAATACAAATCTCATAATTGTTTGTTGTACACTTTACGTTTCCACGAGAGAGAGCAGTTGGTTTATGCCTTTCCTACTTTCACAAGTAAGCACGCATATTCCTATTCACTGCCCTTTGCTGCATTCTTCACCTTGGTCTCCACGCGGACTTCTGAAAGGATCTCCTTTCCCGCATGATAGGCATCGAACGTCACCTTGGTTTTCGTGAAATCAGGTGTATTGAATGAATACAACGAGGAGTCGTAGTATTTCATGGGATTATGCTGTGGTAACAGGAAAGGCTTGGTAAAGCGCCCCTGATCGTCGATACTGGCTAAATAGAGAAGACTATAGAGACCGTCTCCCCTTCTACTGGTGAATACGATCCAGTGAGAGTTCACGTTCCAGTTATGAAAGCTGTCGGCACGTTTGCTGTTTATCTCGGTTATAGAGCGGGCCTCTCCCGTCCGCAAGTCAAGCAGCCACTGGTCGCTCTCCTGATGCCAGATAGAGAAATAGCCATAATCCATCAGGGTGAACAAGATATACTTCCCATCGTATGACGGACGAGGCCATGTCAGACTCTTACCCATTTTCGCAGCATTGAAGATTGTATCCACCTTCTCACCAAACTTTCCCGTGCTTGGATCGAAGTCGATCTTGCAGAGGTTGTATTGCTCATCCTGATAATGCGTAGGATATTCCTGTTGCTTACAGGTCATGAAATAGAGAGTCTTCCCATCTGGAGAGAACACCGGCGTATTCTCCGACCAGTCCTTTGTGCTGATCAGAGAGTCGGTAAGGACCTCATGACTTGCAGGATGATATACCAAGATATCAGAGGAGAGGTCGAACACCTCTATACGATTCTGGTGGGCGATATGGAAGCCCTGACGTGTCTGGTTGGTGGAGAAGGCGCAATACTCGCCTGAGGGATGCCAATAGGGATACACCATGGAACCACCCAGAAGATCGTTCTTCGCCTTGAGAAGTTCTCGTTTCCCATCTATCTGGAACAAGGTAGCCCCATGTTCACCACGGATATGGAAAACAAACTTAGAGGGATCGGTCTGTGCACTGGAATGGCAGTTCACACACATTCCAGGTACCTGAGTATTCTCGATGATGGCATATTCCTCGAAGTTTGAGAGATCACGTTGATAAAGTCCCATCTTACTATATACCTCATAACCAGGAGCAATACGACGGTAGGTAAGTCCCCACTCATCGAGGGCATACGGACTGATACGAATGGTGAAATCCTTATATTGTATCCACTGCCCGTCCTTCTTTGCACAAACGGTAAAAGACAACTGTCCGCCCTTGTTCTGCTCCGTCAGCAAGTGCCAATCGTCCACATCAAAGTCGGCATAGCTGCCCTGTGCATGGATCTCTCCGCCTTTCGAACCCCTGACCACGACATCCACCTTATCTATTCCATCACCCATGAGGTTGAAGTTCAGTGGGGCAATCCCAACAGGTATTGTCACTCCCACATAGTCGGGATAGATCTTCGGCAGCTGGTCTGTCGGCACAGGATTCTCTGGTCTGGAGCTACAAGACCACAACAGCCAACAACCCACAACAGTCACCATGGCGGTAGCAAGTATTCTCCCCGCTAATGCGCCTACTCGAATTCTTTCCTTCTTCATTCTTCTCTCTTAGCTAAATGATTCCCAACCGTTAAATAATACCACACCGTATTTTTGAACCGCATCAACTCTGGAGAGTTTTTGTCTCCAGAATAGACACGTGCAAACTCATTCATCCGTTCCAGGATCATCGGACTGACAGCTCCTTGTGGGGGTTGCTGACGCCGTTGCATAAAAGCAAAGGCTATGGCCTCCTGACAAGCACGGGGGTTATAGTTGGTCGTGCTCTGCACCACCTCTGCAAACGACATAAACTTCTGGATGTCTTTGTCGAGCAACGGTGCCAGCAGCAAGTACTGCACAGCCATCTTGTTCTGCTCGTCATGCATGAAGAGCTGTCCGCAAATCTTATCTAGTTCATCCTCGCTGAACAAGAAATCGTCTTGTATCCGCACTTTTCGCAACCAGCCGTAGAGCGGATGGTCAGCAATCGCCTTCTCATCGCCAAGCAGTGCCATCGTGCGTTGGGCCCACGGACGGTAGAAGATGGTCTTCTGTAACATCTTCAGGTATTTTCTTGCCACCTCATACTGTCCATTGATCAGGTTCGTCTCGACGAGTCGTTTCACCGACCTTGCACTCTTATTGTAGTTAGGTAACGCCTCCATCGACTCAAAGGCGAACCGCTGGGCAGTATTGATCAGTCCCAGATGGAAATAAATCTCACCCGTCAGCTGAGCCGTCGTGAAGTTTCTCTCAAAACGGGGCAATAATCCTTCCCTGCCACGTTGATAGAAGTCAAAAGCCCGTTCACCCAGTTGGTCGGTCATGGCCAGTGCCAGGTTTGTAGCCCCCACACTCATCGGCAAGTCGGGTGCATGCTTTTCAGCTTTGGCAATGATACTTCCCCAGTCGTTGAGTCGAACCAAGTAGTCATATTCTAACAGATCATATTTCTTTGCATTAAAGCCCTTGCTGACAAATCCCACGAGTCCTATCAGCACGATGACTTCTGCTACAGCAACCCACGTCTTGGCCTTAGGAATCCTATCAGCGAATCGAGCAATCAGATAGACCACTACAGGGATTACCATCAACAGATAAGGCAATGTGACAGGGAAACGGTAGTAGCTCACTCCCATCATCACCCTCGTTGTCGGAAATGGAAGGAAATACGCACTCAGCAAGATCAAGGCCAAAGCATAGATGACCGAAAGAGGGAATATCCACAGTGCCACCAACAAGACCATCGGACCGATGAGCCAATAGACCACAGGTATCAGGATCAAAGCAGCTATACCCTGAACTATTCTGCCGCCTTTCATCGTTCTCGTCCATACGACCATCACTCCCAATGCCATCACCAACGCCACGACATAGGTCAGCATCACACTCTCATCGCCCAGGGAGTACCACACCATCAGGGAAGGAATGAAACTGAGAGCATAGTGAGAGGAGAGAGAGGATAAGCGAGAGGAAACGGACTTCATCAGCTGCCAGATCAGTTGTTGCATCAGCATGAAGAGCACTGCCAGAATGGCGGCCCCCGTGGTAACACTGTTATAGAACTGCACCAGAAACTCCGCTACATATCTCGCCACGCCTCCTGGCTCCCTCAGTCGTTCCATCAAGTAATCGCCATCGAACAAGAACAGCTGGAACTGTTCCTGATAGGTGAGCGCAAAGGGATAGCGGTATCGCCAGAACAGGAATACCACCAAGCCGAATGCCAACGTGAGCAGCCAGCGAGCATGTTTATATAGCGGTTGTATCTTCTTCACTTTTGAATCCTTCAACTCTTCAATCCTTCAATTCTTCTATTTTTCAATTCTTCAATCCTTCAATTCTTCTATCTCTTCATTCGTGTCCGCATCCATCAAGACGACACGTCCATCGGGATATTTCCGTTTGTAGGTAAGGGGATAGAGTCCCTTTAGAAAGTCATGAAGCGGACCTTCCTTCAAATTCTCAGCGAGCTCACGTGTACGTTTTTTGTACGCCAAATGGAAACTGTCGATACGTTGCTTCATATAGGCCGCCTGTACCGTGTCACCCTTCATCTTCAAGTCTTGGATGTTCCTGCTCATCAAGCTCATCCGGTGATTGTGCATCTCCGTGAGGGTCTTCCACTGTTCCAATGAATCATTCTGCGGGGTACCCGAGGCATGACTCACACTGTCGAGAACCACCTGAATGTCACCAGGCTCTCCCACCAGGAGCAACGTCTCCAAGCCAAGACGGTAATGATAGTCCAGCAGGATCTTATACATCTGCATAGAGTCTGGCGAAAACTGGAACTTCCCGTCTTTGATCTCCATGGAATCGACCGTCTCTGCGGTGGCCGGACCCTTCAGCGGAACGAGGAAAACCCGTTTCCCATCATACTGCTCACCGTTTACCACACCATGAATGGTACACTTCCCATCATTTATTTTCTGACAACCGAAGAACAGTCCCATGACTGCCACGGCCATCAAACATGTTAGCATCTTTTTCATATTATTTTACCCTTTTTCTCTACGAATTATACGAATGAACCGAATTTCTCACCTTATTCTATTTAATTCACCCCTTATCCCCTGAATCTTTCTCCCTCCCTTTGGGAAAGGCTACGGGTAGGCGAACGAAGTTCGGGAATGGATTGGGGTAAGCTCCTTCTTCATTTTTCTCGAATCCTCACACTCTCCCTCCGGCCTCCGAATACCTGCCGGTAAGCCTCATGGGCATCGAAAGCTACCTTCGACTTGGTAAAATCAGGCACATTGTAGGAGTCCATCATCTCATGATAGAACTTCCGTGGATTGCGCTGGGGCAGAAGGAACGGCTTCGTGACACGTCCCTGCGTATCGATACTGGCGAGATAGAGCTGTGCGTACATCCCATTCTCCCGTTTACTGGAGAAGACGAACCACTTGCTGTTCTCACTCCAATTATGAAAACTCTCCGTCCACCGACTGTTCAGTTCCTTGAGCTCACGGTTCTTTCCTGTTGCCAAATCCATCAGCCATAAATCGGCATCATCCTGACAAACAGGGAAGTTACCTCTGCTGGACACACAGTACATCAACCATCTGCCATCATACGAGGGTCTGACAAGGGTATAGCTCTTGTCTGTGGCAGGACCGTTCAACAGCGTGTCCACCACTTCACCGAATGTTCCTTTGTCTGCATCGAAGGCAATCCGGCACAGCGAGCACTTCACCTTCTCATATTCCGCAGGAACCCTGCAGGGTTTCGATGTACTGTAATATAGCCATTTCCCATCATGTGAGAAAGCCGGGAATATCTCCAGATCATCCGTTTGCAGCAATGGGGAGAGAATCAGCTCATTCGATCGTGTATCAATTACCTCCACATTACTGAACTTGTGATACACCTCTATCCGTTGTCCTGTGCCCACAAAGAAAGCCTGATGTACTGAGTTCACGGCCATGGCGCAGTAGTCACCGCCGGGATGCCAATAGGAATAAGAACCGGCTGACTTGGTAGAATCGGTCTTCGTCTCCACCCAGATCTGTTTCCCATCTTTCTGGATCATTGTTCCCCCACCCTCTCCACGTATCTGCATCGTGATTCTATCCGGATTCGTCCGGTTAGCGGTATGGCAGTTCATACAACGTCCGGGCACAGCCGTCTCCGCAAGGATAGCGTATTCGTTGAAGCTGTGGATGTCGCGCTGATAGATGCCGATGTCACCACCCACCTCATAGCCAGGCTTGATGCGACGGTAGGTCAGTCCCCAGTCATCAAGGGAATACTGACTCACATAGATATTGAAATCCTTATATTGCACCCACTCTCCATCTTTCTTTGCACAGACGGTCATGACGATCTTTCCACCCCGATTCAGTGCTGTCAGCTCATGCCAATCGTCAATATCAAAAGCAGCCCACTCTCCCTGCACACGAATCTCACCGCCCTTTGTGCCCCTTGCCTCCACGACCATGCAGTCGATAGATTCTTCAGCCATATTAAAGTCGAGCGGTGCTATTCCCGCAGGGATGGTCACTCCAATATAATCAGGATAGATTTCCGGGTACGCATCTATTGTCTTGGAAAGGAGAAGTGAAGGAGAAGGTAAAGGTATGAATCTGCTACCACAGAAGACTATAAGGATGACAGATACTGCCAACATCCAAGTCTTGTAGCTCCTACAAGCCTTCACCACCTTATTATATATATGACCTTTCTTCATTCTCTATAGCGGTAGCAGATTCTTTACTTCTTACTCTTTACTTTTGCCTTTCTCTGCAATCATCCGTTGCACGTACTTGGCATAAGGAGATCCCGGAACATTACCCTGTGCCTGAATACACCGCATGGCATCCTGATAGCCTAACGGCATCATCCGATAGCCACCATACTGCTGCGCCCATCCCATATACTGCTGGAACTGCTGCATTTCCCCCTTGAGGAGCAGTTGTCCCATGAAGTAGTCAAGAGCCATTTTGTTCTCAGGATTGTTCATAAAGAGCAGTCCCATCATCTTCTCCATCTCAGGGTAGCTGAACAGGAAGTCTTCCTTGTATCTGATCTTACGCAACTTCCCATAGACAGGATGGGCGTTGATTTGTGCCTCATCATTTAACAGGCTCTCTGCTTCCTTTGCCCATTCCCGATAGAACAGACTCTTCTTCAGGATGTCAAGCTGCTTGGCAGCAGTCTTGTAATGACCGTTCACTATCATACACTCCGCAATACGTTTCGTGCACCGTCCGCTCAAACGCCCATTCAGGATTGACTCCTGGGTGTCGAACATATAGCGTTGCGCAGAATTGATAAATCCCAGTCGCCAGAACGCCTCGGCAGAGGGCAGCATGGAGGTGAGGTCTCTCACCCTTGGCATGATCAGGGCATCCTCACCACTTTGATAAAAGTCAAACATCCGATCGGCTAACTGTCGTTTCTGCGACAAAGCCAAGTTCACACAATTCGACCAGAAGGGTGTTCTTACCGTTACCTCCTGAGCACGCTTCACGATATCGTCCCATCGTTCATTTCTCACCCAATAGTCTTGTTGGATCAGCTCATATATCTCCTTGTCGTAACCTTTCCATTCGGGTGTCTTCAGAGGGATGCAGTAATAGTTCAAGCCCATAGCCACCTGCGGCAACGGCCACTGGGGCAGGAGCCAAAGGTAGGCGGCACCTTGAACCACAAGCAGCCAGCCCACAGCCCACACCTGTTTCCATCCCCTTTGAACAAGACGGATCACGACATAGAGCCATGCTATCGGACCGATGAGCCAATAGAGAATAGGAAGGATTACAAGATCTGCCCAAGAGAAAGACTTCGATAGGCGGATGCATGCCATGCCCAGGGCTATAGCCACAGCTACAGGCAGTGATAGCAACACATTGATGTCACCCATCAGCCACCACAACAGAGCAACTGGTAACAAGCTTAACAGGAACCATGCTTTGGGGAGAAGACAAGCCGTGAGACGTTGGATCATAACGAACAAGACTGCCAACAGCAGGGCACCGAGCCATTCCACATAATAGAACTGTACGATGAACTCACCAAGCCAGTCGGCCAGACCACCAGGAACACTCACACGCTCCCAGAAATAATCACCTGTCCACAAAAAAAGCTGGTACTGTTCCTGATAAGACAAAGCATGGGGGTATCCGATATACCAAAACAAGAAAACGCCGATACCTAAGAGTACCGACAAGCCCATTTTCCCGTATCGTCCAAATACTTTCCTCATCTTTCTCACAACACCGTGGGATCTTGTCTTGCGTCCTTGTAATTGACTGCAAATGTACTAACTTTATTTGTAACTGCCAAACCTTTTGGGGATTATTACTTAGATGGAAAGGAGGGCTGTAGAAACAGGGTCCTCACAGACAACACTTGGCATACTGATGCGTAGCAAAAATTGCGCAGAGCCGTTGCACAAAGTGTGCAAGACCGTTGCACAAAGTGTGCAGAACTGTTGCACAAAGTGTGCAAGGCTTTTGCACAAACCGCACATGACTTTGGAAATAAATCGTGCATAAAAAGATCACCCCGTTACAGTCACTGCACCAGGGTGATCGTCCAGAGTTTATATTTCAATAACCAAAGAATTTACTTAGCCTTGAAGTGCCAGTAAGTTGCCTCACCCCAACTACCATTGGAAGAGAAGTCACCACCATCAGGATAAACCAGACACATCTTTGAGCCAGTCAGATAGACAACCTCGAAAGATGTAGGCATGTTACCACCAGAGTTAATCTCGTATGGGAACAAGATTGTACCAGCTGTCGTGTTCAGGTTAGCAACCTTCCAGTCGTTAGCAACTGAAGTATCAAACTCGAAGGTTCCACTATTAATCACTGTGCCACTACCAGCATGACGGCTAATCGTTCCCTCTGCACTTAAGGTAAAGAACGCATTCATGCTCTCATCACCATGAGCGGCACCGTCATTGGTGTGACCAAGCTGAGTCAGCAAGCCTTCCTCATCAGTGACACCCCACCACTGACCATTACGGTTGATACCAACATCCGAACCTGAACCGCCGCAGTAACCCATGTTACCCCAAACGGTATTCGTTCCGTCATAGTCCCAGGTCCAGTCCTTCGAGGCTTCCTTACCATAGCCAACAGCCATACCCTCGATGTCACTGTTGCTACAGAAGTGCCAGAATGTGGCCTCGCCCCAAGAGCCTTGGCTACCACCGTCAGGATAAACCAGACACATCTTGTCAGCAGTCAGATAAACGATCTCGTACTTGCCGGGAACGTTACCGCCAGAATTAATCTCATACGGCCAAAGGATCGCTGTAGTATTCAGCCAACCCTTGCGCCACTCAGCATTGGGATCATATTCTGTCACTGTGAAGGGAGCCGACATGTAGGCTTCGCCATTTTCATTGTAGCAGGTAGAGATACCTTCGTCGGAGAATTCCATCCATGCATTCAGACCCTCGCCGTGATACGCACCATCGTGAGAGTGGCCTAACTGACCAGCGAAGTCCTCGTCACTGGTCATACCCCACCACTGACCATTACCGGTCATACCGACAGAGGCACCATCACCAGGCTGATAGCCCATGTTACCCCAGAAAGCACCTGTGATGGAAGTATCCCACTTCCAGATTTTCTTGCCATAAGCATCACTGGCAAGCAAGCGGATTTCCGGATCCAGTTCCTGCTGCACATACACATTGTAGGTCTTGGTAAGAATCACCTCAGAGTTATCCGAGTTGACGAAACGGACATAGAAAGTCTGATTGGGATCAGAGCCACGCTTGGGCTTAATGGAGAAAGAACCACTAAAGCCACGGGCGAGCTGATTCTCTGATCCATCACTCAGATAATTGAAAACCGATACCATCGTTGCGGGATTGGTCGTATAGGTAAAATAGTTACCATCAGCAGCAGGACTGCCGTTCGCATCTGTCTGGGTGATGGTAATGGCACCATCTACATCATTGGCAGCCAATGACACCGGATCAAAGTCTTTCTCGCTCTGACTGGGATCGCAGGCCGTAAGAATGCCTGCTGCTGCCATCAGGAAAAATATTGTTTTCTTCATATTGCTATTTTCTTTTTAGATCATGAATTAATAAACCGGTGTACCTGACATCTGAGCATCAACAACACTGCTGCCCCAACCGGGGTTCTGCTTCAGTACTTCCTCATCACCTGCCAGCTCAATCTGAGAAGTAGGAATCTGCAGGAAGCCATCTGTCTCGGCATAACGCTTTGCCCAAGAAGAGGTTCCATGGTGCATGGTGGTCCAACGACCGCAATAGTTCACCCTCGAACCGTTCTGCTTCTCCAAAGCGACAGCGGCCTCGCAGCCTTCACCTCCGTTGATACCCGACCAGCGGCGCAGGTCGTTGAAGCGAACGCCCTCGAATGCTAACTCGAAGCGGCGCTCATTCTTGATGTTCTGCCAAGAATAAGTAATAGCAGGCAGACCAGCACGGGCACGCACTTTGTTCATCTGATCGGCAGTACCTGTCAGCTCAGAATGCATCAGCATCACATCAGCCAAGCGAATCAACGTCACATCACAGAAGTGTGATCCCTGCATACAGTTACCGTTCTTCGGTCCCTGATAGTTATCAGGATCAGCCACATCCCACCAAGTGTAAGGACCAGCTCCTGTATAGGAATCCCAGTTTGCCTGCATAGTTGTTACAGGCATGAGTTTCTTGTTATAGTAACCGGCATCCTCAGAACAGCTTGTGGTGAAGACGAAGTGCTCCAACTCGTTGGGTGCATCGCAGATAGAGGCAGCCTTACGCGGGTCGGCATCACTCCAGTCATCCCAGAGGGTAGCCTGAACAGTTCCCTGTCCCCAGCCCTGTCCGAAGGGGAAGGTGTTCTCACGACCATTGAAATAGGTAGCACCCGTATTGGGGTTCACAGCACCTGCTGCATCGTCATCGCAGCGCAAACCCACATAGAGTGACAGCTGGTTGCAATAACCCATACCCGTTGTACCGTTCCATGACTGGCAGTTCATGAACTGAATCTGGAAAATCTGCTCAGCATTACCGTTACCAGCAAACTTCAAGCCCTGTCCTTTGGTGTAGTTATAATCCTCCACTGTGAACTCATTGGTATATTGCCAGAGTTCCTGGTAGTGAGGAATCAGACTGTAACCGCCATTGTTGATCACATCCTCCAAACCTTTCACCACCTGATCCTTGGTCAGTTCCTCCTCACCATCGAGGGTGATGACGGTCACAGGAGCCAAGCTGGCAGAAGCCAGTTCACCAGCTTTCTTATAGAAGCCCTGATAGAACATATAGGCACGTGCCAGCAGAGCCTCAGCAGCATACTTCGTAGCATGACCGTCACCCTGAGTCTTCTTGGTCATCAGAGAAGCAGCCTGTACGAGATCACCCATGATATGCGGATAGATCACAGTCTCTGCATCCTGCTGTGGACACGGTGTGGGGCATCCAGCCTGCCAGTAAGCAGGGATGTTACCGAACAACTGCGTTCCCCAGAGCAGATAGAAAGCACGCATATACAAGGTCTCACCGAGCAGCTGGTCACGCTCGCTCTTATCTGCCCACTCCACATTGTCGATAGAGTAGATGATGGTGCTGGCGCGGTTCAGTCCCTCATACACATGTTTCCATGCATCCTGATAGAGGTTCTCGTTATTGGTCGTGATGTGACCCACGGCATGTGACTCAGTATCACCTGTACCACCACCGCCGTTACAATCATCAGACATCAAGTTCCATACCATATATGGCATCTGCAACGGAGTGGTAACAAAACCGTTGAGCACAGAATACACACCGTTCAACTCGCTGACCACATCATCGGATGTAGAAGGGAAGTTTCCGGTATCCTGCTTCGTATAATTGATTGAGTCGAGCTGATCTTCACAAGAGGAGAAGCCCAATGCGAACACGGCAGCTGCGACTATGGTTAATATCTTTTTCATATTCTTCTATTCCTTATTATATTATAATTAGAACTTAATATTCACACCAACAAGGTAGGTGCGAGAGGTAGGATAAAGACCTACGTCAATACCACGTGCCCAAGAGTCGTTACCACCGCTTGATCCGATTTCGGGGTCAACACCGGTATAGCCTGTGAAGGTGTAGAGGTTCTGAGCCTGTACATAGAGGCGCAGCTGCTGGAATGGACTGCTCTTCCAGATCTTGTTGAAGTCATAACCCAACGTGATGTTCTGGATACGGAAGAAGTCAGCATCCTGCATATAGCGGGTAGATACCCACTGGTTGTTATCACCGGCGAGGACGAGACGGGGCTGTGTGTTGCTGGTGCCCTCACCATGCCAGCGGTCAAAGATATCCTGAGTGAAGTTGTCATACGGGTTGGCGAGCTGGGCGGTACGGAAGTACTGCATCACCTGCATGCCGAACTGACCGCTACCGGTTACGGAGAAGTCAAGACCCTTCCAGTCGAAGCCGAGGGTTACACCGAGGGTGAAGTCAGGATGCGGGTTACCAATCTCATGGCGGTCGAGGTCGTAATTGATCACACCGTCACCGTCATAGTCGGTCCAGATCATGTCACCAGGCTGTGCATCATCACGTACAGCCTTTCCAGCAGTACGGGCTGCATCGATCTGTGCCTTACTCTGCCAGATGCCTTCGTAGTCCATACCATAGAAGTAAGCGATGGGATGACCTACCTGAACGCGGGAAACGTAAGAAGAGTTCTCAAAGAGAGCCTTCTCCCTACCGTTGATGATACCTTGCTCGTTGGCAATACGGGTCACCTCGTTCTTATTCGTAGCGAAGTTCACATTGGCACGGTAGCGGAAGTCGCTTCCAATCTGGTCGTTCCAGGAGAGAGCCACCTCAATACCCTTGTTCTCGATATCACCACCGTTGATGTAAGGAGCATTGGTACCCAGTACTAACGGAGCCGGAGCCAGGATCAGCCAATCCTTTGTGGTCTTCTTATACCAGTCGAAGTTCAAACCGAGCTTACCGTTGAGGAAGCGGGCATCGAAACCGATGTTCAGCTGCTCAGAGGTCTCCCAGGTGATGTCCTCGTTAGGAATAATATCGGCAAAGGCACCCGGAGCGAAGCTTGTCTGTGACAAGGTCTGTGCCATCGAGCTACCGAACTTATATGCATAGTCGGCGTAGTCTGTCGGCGAATAGGCGATAGTGGACAGATACTGGAAGTTAGGAATAGCACAGTTACCATTCTGTCCCCAGCTGGCGCGGATCTTGAAATAATCCAACCAACTTCTTGTGGACTCCATAAACTTCTCACCTGTAACAACCCAACCAGCAGACACAGAGGGGAAGTAACCCCAGCGATGACCGCGGGCGAAATTGGAAGAACCATCAGCACGCATGGTGAAGGTGGCCATATATTTCTCATCGTAGTTCCAGTTGATACGACCGAAGAAGGAAGCTAAAGAGCTGTCACCCCAGGGAGCACCACTGAAAGAAGAGATTTGTGAGGCGCTGAAGTTAGAAGGCCAGGCGTAGATGCCCTGATGAACCATTGACTTCTCTTCACCCTCCAATGCCTGAGTACCTACAGAGAGGCTCTGGCCCCACTGGGTCTTCTCGAACGACTGACCGACCATCACGTCGATGGCATTCTTTGCCAATACAGGGAGAACGTAGGTCAGGGTGTTATCCACTGAGAAGCTACCACCGTCACTGGAGCTCTGGTTTACGGTATAAGCACCAGAAGAAGCACTCTGGTTCATAGAGAACGGACGGCCATAGCTGCGATCGGTATGTGAGCTGAAGCCCGTGTTGAATGATCCACGATAGCGGAGGCCCTTGATCGGCTCGATGATCCAGAAGAAGGTAGCGCCTACACCGAAGTCACGGTTCTTCTGCGTTGAATTAAACTGACCTGCCCGAAGACCCTGCAACGGGTTCGACCACATCTGTCCGCTATAGCCCGTTGAGTTCTGTGCGTAACTGTTCAAAGAACCGTCTTCACCATAAGGCATCACGAGCGGAGAAGCAATGTATACCGGCTGGATAGAGTTCCAGTAGCCGGTACCCTCGGAAAGACCACTGCGGGTGTTATACCAGAAAGAGATGTTCTCACCGATGGTGATGACATCGTGCTTATCACCTTTCAGCAACACATGCTCGGAGTTGATACGGGCACCATAGCGCTTGTATTGCGGAGCCATGTCACCACCAAACGTACCATTGTTGGAAGTGTAGTTCAATCCCATAGCGAACTTTGAACGCTCGCTACCACCTGTCAGACTGAATGAATGGTTGAACTGCATAGCGTTCTTGTTGCGATAGATCTCGTACCAGTCCGTTCCTTCCCATCCTGCATTCACCTTGTCGATGACTGACTGAGGAACGATGGAGTTCCATTTAACAGCGTTACCTGTGGTGTTGAAGTTCATCTCGTTGATAATCTGCATGTATTCTTTGGCGTTCAACGTGGCAGGACGTCTGGCGGGATTGCTCCAACCTACGTAGCCATCGTAAGAAGCCTGGATCTTACCAGCCTTACCCTGCTTCGTGGTCACGAGGATCACACCATTGGCAGCACGGGCACCATAGATGGCAGCAGAAGCAGCATCCTTCAACACGTCGATACTCTCGATGTCAGCGGGATTCAGTCCATTCAGACCATCATCAGCTGTACCACTGGAGATACCGTCAATGATCAGCAACGGTGAAGAAGTACCCATGGTACCCACACCACGGATGTTCACCTTAAAGCCTTGACCTGGCTGAGCAGATGCCTGTGTGATCTGCACACCTGGGGTTGATGCCTGCATGGCAGTCAGGGCATTGGTGGTGTTCAACTTGGCGATGTCCTCACCCTTCACCTGAACGGTAGCACCAGTCACCAACTTCTTCTTCTGAACACCGTAACCTACCACTACCACTTCCTCCAGAGAGGTGTTGTCCTCTTCCAGCGTCACGTCAATGCGGGTGTTGTTACCCACTTTGATCTCCTGGGTCTTGTAGCCGATGTAGCTGATAACCAGGGTAGCACCTGGCTTCACGCTCAAAGAGTAGTTACCGTCAAGATCGGTAACCGTACCATTACTAGTACCTTTCTCCAAGATGCTGGCTCCGATCACCGGACCCATCGCATCCACGACGGTACCTGTCACTTTCCTGTCCTGCTGAACCGACTGAACGGATTTTACAGCAGAATCAGCCATAGCCTGAGGTGTCCAGAACAATCCTGCGATTGCACAGGCACCTGCAAGCAAAGCTGTCTTTCCAAAGTTTTGATTCATACTTAAGTACTTTTTCTTTAGGTTATAATGTAAAATATATATTCTATCCATCAAATATGCAAAACGCACATAAGTGTGCCACTAAGCATTCCCGCTTGTAGCACACTAGAATCTATCCAGTATTGTTTATACCCATATTGTTTTGGTTTATAGTTATTCTGCTATTAGTTATTTTGAAGTTATCGATCCAGCTTGTGCCTCCTTAGGTTTAAAAGGCCTGTTAGTATATATGTCATTTCAAGTTGCAAAGGTAAGTGTTATTTTTTAATTATTATGATACTTTCTTGCTCATTTCTTATCTTATCTTACCAATTTTCAGATTTGCAACGATCAGACTGCAAAAAAAAGGACAAGTATACCCTAAAATACCTTGTTAGTTGTTTTATAGACACTTTATCTGCCTAAAAGATAGGAAGGTACATGTCTTATACCTTATTTTATAATGTATGGAGCAGAGTGAGATATGTGGAATGAAACTATACGAATCATTTGGCTAATTCCGTTATTCTCCTTACCTTTGTACCAACATTAAAAGAAACAACATGATATCATTTGAATGTGACTACAACAACGGGGCGCACCCACAAGTGCTGAAACACCTCGTAGAAACCAATCTGGAGCCTACTCTCACATACGGCTTCGACTGTTATAGTGAACAAGCGAAGGAGAAAATCAAGGCTTTTTGCAAAGCGCCCAAGGCCGATGTGTTCTTTCTTGTGGGAGGAACACAAACGAATGCCACCGTCATTGACGGCATGCTACGCAGCTATGAGGCGGTGATCACCGTGCCCACAGGACACATTGCGATCCATGAGGCCGGTGCCATCGAGGCCTGCGGTCATAAGGTGATTACGATTGAGAAATCGGAAAAGTTAAGCGCACAGGCTCTCAAAGACTATATGGAATGGTTCATGAATGATGAGAGCCGCGACCATCTGGCCCAGCCTGGCATGGTGTACATCTCATTGCCAACAGAGTACGGGACGCTCTATACCACCGGAGAGGTTGAAGCCATAGAACGTGTTTGTCATGAATACGGGCTGAGCCTTTTCATCGACGGAGCCCGTTTGGGCTATGCCTTAGCGTCCTCTAAAGAGATCACCCTGCCCTGGCTGGCCCGCCATTGCGATGCATTCTATATAGGCGGTACCAAGGTGGGGGCTCTCTGTGGCGAGGCTGTGGTGTTTCCCCGTGGTGACACGCCGAAGTGTTTCTTCAGTATCATCAAGCAACACGGGGCATTGCTGGCAAAAGGACGGCTTACGGGGGTACAGTTCGATGCTCTGTTCAGTCCTGCTTCCACAACGGAAGGCGAACCACTCTATATAGCCATCTCCCGTCATGCCATCGAGATGGCCCGTCAACTGAAGGAGATTCTGTTGAACGCAGGATTCAAACTGTTCATCGACTCCCCCACCAATCAACAGTTCGTGGTTATCGATAACGAACAAGTGAAAGGACTGGAACAGAAAGTACAATTCACCCACTGGGGACCTTACGACGAGCATCATACCATCTGCCGCTTTGTGACCAGCTGGGCAACAACAGAACACGACCTGTCAGTACTCAACAGCCTACTCCGCAGCTAACATGGGGTAAAAGAAAACTCCGTCACTATCATTTGACAGTGGCGGAGTTGCAACATCATTTAAGAACGCCTAATTCCTTACCAACTTTGATAAAGGCGGCGATACAGCGATCCAGCTGCTCACGGTTATGACCTGCTGAGATCTGCACACGAATACGGGCCTGTTCTTTCGGAACGACGGGATAGTAGAAGCCCGTGACATAGATTCCCTCCTCTTGCATCTTGGCTGCATATACCTGCGAGAGCTTGGCATCGTAGAGCATTACGGCACAGATCGCACTCTGGGTAGGTTTGATATCAAAGCCTGAAGCCATCATCTTGTCACGGAAATAGTTCACGTTCTCCACCAGACGGTCGTGAATCTCATTACTCTCCTTTAACATCTTGAACACCTCTAAAGAAGCACCGATGATAGCGGGAGCCAACGAGTTGGAGAAGAGATAAGGACGACTGCGCTGGCGCAGCAATTCGATGATTTCCTTACGACCTGTGGTGAAGCCGCCGAGAGCACCGCCGAACGACTTACCTAACGTGCCAGTATAGATATCCACACGACCATAGGTATTGAAAAACTCACTCACGCCATGACCCGTGGCACCCACCACTCCGGCTGAATGACTCTCATCAACCATCACAAGGGCATCGTATTTCTCAGCCAAATCACAGATCTTGTCAATTGGAGCCACATTACCATCCATGGAGAACACGCCATCGGTGACAATGATACGGAATCGTTGAGCCTGTGCCTCCTGCAGACATTTCTCCAATTCTGCCATATCCGCATTGGCATAACGGTATCGCTTGGCCTTACAGAGACGGACGCCGTCAATGATACTGGCATGGTTCAGTGCATCGGAGATGATGGCATCCTCCTCAGTGAACAACGGCTCGAACACGCCACCGTTCGCATCGAAGCAAGCGGCATAGAGGATGGTATCCTCGGTCTTGAAATAATCAGAGATCGCAGCCTCCAACTCCTTGTGAATATCCTGCGTGCCACAGATAAAGCGCACACTCGACATACCGAAGCCTCTGCGATCCATCATTTTCTTCGAAGCCTCGATCAGGCGCGGATGGTCTGACAAGCCTAAGTAGTTATTGGCACAGAAGTTCAATACCTCCTGTCCCTTCACCTGAATAGCAGCTCTCTGCGGGCTTTCAATCAATCGTTCCTCTTTGTAAAGTCCTGCTTCACGAATCTCAGCGAGTGTTTGCGTGAGATGTTCTTTCATTTTTCCGTACATAGGCTATTGTTTTAAGTTAAAGTTACGCATGTTTCAATTGTGATACAAAGTAAGACAAAAAAAACGAGAAATGAGTATATTAAAGTAAAAAAATGAGGAGGGAAGTCTATTTTTATAGATTTTTTATGCTTTAATTTGACAGAATGTCGAAAAAAAGTATTTATTTTGCAGTTAGATTTACGATACTAACCTAATGATTTCGATGATATGAAAAAAATCCTGGTAATAGGATCTACCGGACAGATTGGTTCGGAACTAACAAGAGAACTGAGAAAACGCTATGGCAACGGAAATGTCGTGGCAGGCTACATCACAGGTGCTGAGCCCACAGGTGAGCTGAAGGAAGCTGGTCCCTCGGAACAAGCTGACGTAACCGACGGTGAGATGATTGCCCGAGTTGTGAAGAAACATGACATTGACGCTATCTACAACCTGGCCGCCCTTCTTTCTGTAGTTGCTGAGTCGAAGCCGAAGTTAGCATGGAAGATCGGCATCGACGGTTTGTGGAACGTCCTGGAAGTAGCCCGTGAAAACCATTGTGCAGTATTCACCCCCAGCAGCATCGGCTCCTTTGGTAAGCATACGCCCCATCGGGGTACACCACAAGACACCATCCAGCGTCCTCAGACCATCTACGGCATCTCAAAGGTGACCACCGAGATGCTGAGCGACTACTATCAGCGGAAATACGGCGTGGATACCCGTTCCGTCCGTTTCCCTGGTATCATCTCGTATGTCACCCCTCCCGGCGGCGGCACTACCGACTATGCTGTTGACATCTACTACAGTGCTGTGAAAGGCGAGAAGTTTATTTGTCCGATTGCCGAAGGCACCCTGCTCGACATGATGTACATGCCCGATGCCTTAAAAGCAGCCATCAGCATCATGGAAGCCGATCCCACCAAATTCGTTCATCACAATGCCTTCAATGTGACCGCCATGAGTTTCGCCCCAGAGACCATCTTCGCAGAGATCAAGAAACACCGTCCCACCTTCGAGATGGAGTATCAGGTAGATCCGCTGAAGCAGAGCATCGCTGAGAGCTGGCCTGACAAGATGGACGACACCTGTGCCCGTCGTGAGTGGGGATGGAGTCCCGACTACGACTTAAAGCGCATGACCATCGATATGCTGGCACACTTGGAGATCAAGCTTAATAAGTAAACGTCTTGGTGACCCACCCGTCGTAGGTGTTCACCGATAACGACAGAGAATCGCCCGTACCCAAGTGGTACGGGTTGTTTTTTAGCGGGATACTGAAATACACCTTCGTGGTATAGTATTCCGGCATACCGTTTCTACAATGATAAAGTCGCAGGTGCAGATGCTTTTGTCCGTCGTCGTTCACCACAAGGGTGTCACAGACCATTCCCATGGCATGCTTTGTGTCATCACCCTCGTTCGTTCCCGTCACCAAGCCCACACAGAGGTTAACATACCGTCCGTTCTTACTTCGCCATGCACTTTCCATCTTCACTGGATCGTTATACATGGTCTTCACATTTTTGATGGGTCGCAGTTTGGGAACCAGTACCGAATAGGCAACACGGGGCTGTGGCTGGTTCTCCACCTTATTAATATAATATAATAGGGCACGGTAGGCAGAGTCGGGTGTACTGGCCCATTTCGCACTAATCGGATTCGCAAACACCAGACTGTCACCATCATCAGTCATGGCATTCACAAAATAGGACTTGCTGTTGGTATAGATATCCACGAAGTCGGCACGGAAGTACGATAATTTCCCATCACCCGTATCATAGTCACTGGTGGTACAGGCTGTGATGAGAGCAGTCAGTACGGCCACTCCCACGGAAAGGGATGCTATGATACGTGGCGATCTCATCTGGCAGAGAGGTAGTTGATGGCAGGATTGGCATACATCGTGAGCAAGCATTCACGGAGGAAGTCCTCATCCTTGTTGGGCACGTCTGTGATCTTCTCCAGCTGGGCCTCCACATATTGCAAGAACCGTGCCTTGTCTTCCTCGGTATAATGCATGGAGAATGCCGATGTCCCGCTCAGCAGGTCGATGGCGAGATAGTTACAGGGATACAACTTGTAGTTGCGGTGAATCTCCTCATCAATATGGGCCGCGATGACATCAAACACCTCTGTCTTGGGGATCTCCGGTGACAGTTCGTCGAGATAGGTGTCGATGCATGGGGCGCAATGGTAATGCACCCGTCCTTTATATCCCATAATACCCGTCTTCATGCTCAGCACATCGTCTTCCTTGCTCTTCTTCCATCCCTCCAGGTCACGTTTCAGTTGGAACTCACGCGCCTTGAGGAAGTCGCAGGGATCATACTCATAACTAATGGAGAGGGGTACGATGTGTAGCTGTTTCAGCCGTTCAGTGATGGAACCTGTACCTCCCATCGCCATCATCTTCAGGATGGCAGGCTGTGTACGGTCGTTGGAATCTTTGGCACGTCCCTCCCGCTGGGCAATCCACACATTGTCATTCTTCTCGCTAATCACCAGATGCATGTATTCCGAAAGTCGTTTACTGGCCATCAGCATCTGCCGTGGCGACAACGAGCGTTCCACGATAAACGATTTGTTCACCCGCACCAAGTCCTTCACCCATGGTAGCGACAAGAGGTTATCGCCAATGGCAATCTCACAGGTGGTGTCGAAGCCACTGTCTATCAGCAACACATCCAACAAGGCAGAGTCGAGTACAATGTCGCGATGGTTGCTGACGAAAGTATATCGCTGCGAGACATCGACAGACGACACATCCATGTCCAGGCCCTTACTGACCTTTGCCATGAGATTCTTCAAGAAGTCGTAGCAGAAAGCCTTTTGGAAGTCCAGGCACGACAGGCAGGCATGCATTTTCTGAGCAATAGCCTCCATGGGCACCTGCGGATATAGATAGGCAAGTACTGCCTGAAACTGCCGATCAGCCAGCAGTCGATCGTACACCTCCGGCAGTTCCTCTGGCTCGAAGGGGCGTATAGCATCAAAATCCCTCAACTCCATATTCTTTGAACTTTGAACATTTAGATAAGAAGTAAGAGGCATCCACAGTTCCCCTCCTCATGGAGGGGTCAGGGGTGGCTCCACTTATGCGAACTGGTTCTCCACGATCTCTGTCAGTACATCCTTGATGTCCAATCCTGCGGCTCTCACCTGCTGGGGGATAAAACTGGTGGCTGTCATGCCCGGCGTTGTATTCACCTCAAGCATGCTGATCTTCCCTTCCTTGCTGATGATATAGTCGATGCGGATGATTCCGTTGCAGCGCAGGATATCGTAGATATGAGAAGTGATCTTTCCAACTCGTTCTGCCACCTCGTTAGGGATCCGTGCTGGTGTGATCTCATCCACCTGTCCGTTGTATTTGGCATCGTAGTCGAAGAACTCATTACTGGTCACCACCTCCGTGATGGGGAACAGGACTGTCTTCTCACGAGTCTTATAGATACCTTGCGTCACCTCCGTTCCCTCCAGAAAACTCTCCACCATCACCTCAGGACTCTCCATCATCGCCTTACGGATGGCGGGAGCCAGCTGGTCTTTGTTCTTCACCTTCGAAACACCGAAACTGGATCCATCGGCAGCAGGTTTCACAAAGCAAGGCATGCCGATGCGCTCCTCGACCTCATCATCGCTCACCATCTCCTCGTAACCCTTTCGGATGAGTAACGACTCAGCCACGCTGACCCCATAGCCACGCAGATACTGGTTGAGTACAAACTTGTCGAACGTCATTGCTTCCACCAGCACACTGCTCGTGCTGTAAGGCAGTCCGATGAGCTCAAAGTAGCCCTGCAGGATACCGTTCTCGCCCGGTGTGCCATGAATCGTGATATAGGCATAGTCGAACAACATTTTCTTCCCATTCTCCATGAACGAGAAATCATTACGGTCGATAGGAGCAGTGGTACCGTCATTGAGGTTCACCTGCCATCGCTGGCCTTTGATGACGACAATATATACATGATATCTTTCTTTGTCGAAGAAAGAAAAAAGGCCTTGTGCCGAGCGCAATGAGACATCGTGCTCTGATGAGTCGCCACCACATACGATGGCAATTGTTCTCTTCAAATTATTCATCTAAAACAATTTTTCGTTATTACGATATTACGATCTTTCGTTATTTCGGTTCATAAAATAAAGCCGCCACTTGTCAATCAGCTGTGTCATATCGGCAGGCCACTCACTGGTGAAATCCATCTGCTTACCCGTACGGGGGTGTACAAAGCCCAAGGTGCGGGCATGCAGCACCTGACGGGGACACAATTTGAAACAGTTCTGTACGAAGGCCCGATAACTGGCAGTGCGTTCCCCCCGTAAGATCTCCGTTCCCCCATAACGTTCATCACAGAAGAGCGGATGACCGATATGTTTCATGTGGGCACGGATCTGATGGGTTCGTCCTGTCTCCAAGATACACTCCACCAACGTGACGTAGCCGAAACGTTCCAATACGCGGTAGTGGGTAACGGCACTTTTCCCTATCTCCGAGTCGGGTGGGAACACCTCCATGCGGAGCCGGTCTTTCGGATCGCGCCCGATATTCCCTTCGATCCTTCCCTCGTCCTCCACAAAGTTACCCCACACCAAGGCATTATAGCTGCGGTGAGTGGTCTTGTTAAAGAACTGGACTCCTAACTTAGTCTTGGCATCAGGAGTCTTGGCGACGACCAGCAGTCCACTGGTATCCTTATCGATGCGATGGACCAGTCCTACCTCAGGGTCATTGGGATCGTAGTCAGGGTTGTTACGGAGGTGCCAGGCTACGGCATTCACCAATGTACCATGATAGTTTCCGCATCCCGGATGCACCACCATGCCTGCCTCCTTGTTCACCACCATCAGGTCGTCATCCTCATAGACGATGGTCAGAGGAATCTCCTCCGCCTCGATAGTATCATCATAGTGGGGACGGTCGAGCATCAAAGTTACCACATCCCCTGGGCGCACCTTGTAGTTGCTTTTCACCGGACGGTCATTCACATGGATGAATCCCGCCTCTGCTGCTTTCTGGATCCTGTTCCGACTGGAGTGCTGCAGGTGCTCAAAGAGGAATTTATCTACCCGCAAAGGCACCTGTCCTGGATCAGCAGCAATGCGGAAGTGCTCGTAAAGCTGTGCCTGTTCCGACATGTCGGCCTCTTCCAAGGCCAGTCTCTCTTCGTCAATTCTCTCGTCAGCCATCTTTTATTCCGGTCCTGTTACCACCTCGAACTCATCCACCTCACCGTTCCCTGCAGGTTGCTCAGCAGGTTTCTCCTCGGTGACCTCCTTCTCCGGCTGTTCTGGCACGGGATCTTCTTCGTTCATCTCTTCAAAGTCATCAAACTCCGGTTCGATATATGCCACCGAGTCAGCCATATCACGCAAGCCGTCGCCCACCTGGATGATGAGCATGGCATCCACAGGCACCTTCTGTCCGTTGGACACCAGTTTTCCGCGGCACTTGATGCCATAAACCCAGTCCTTCTCACCTGGTACATACTGCGGATCGCCCACTCTGAAGCCCATCGCCACCAATTTGGCCCGTGCCTCACGGTAGCTGCTGTTATCGATCACATCGGGGATCGTGAGTGTTGGCGTATTAGCCGCGTTGATCACGACATAAACGATACGTCCCGACTTCACTGTTGTACCGGGCAGCAGTGACTGTTCCAAGATACAATCCGGCGGTAGCACCTTCACATACCCCGTATCACTGATCTGAATCTCCAGTCCCAACTGATCGAGGATATGCTCGGCATCGGCAAATGATTTATGACGGATATTGGGCACGCGGATCCTCTCTCCATGGTGCGTGTAGAGATCGATGCCATATTTCACACCGAAGCAGGCAGCGACCACGACCAGTGCCATCGCGAATAAGTTGGCCCACAATTTCCAACTCAACACCTTTTTGAAGAACTCTGATGACTTCATAGAAACATTGATTGTGTGTGCAAAGATACGATTAAACGAGCACAATACAAAGAAAAAAATCGTTTTTCTTTTATTGTCGAGTGAAAGTATCTTCGGAGAAGCCAAAAGTACAAAAAACAGAAAGAAGCAAAGTGTTTACCTTACTTCTTTCTGTTTTCTTGTTGATTTTCACCTGTCAACCGACTTACTTTCCGTGATTCTCGTCAGAAACAGTCAGTTTTTTACGTCCTTTAGCGCGGCGGGATGCCAGCACGCGGCGACCATTCTTTGTTGACATTCTCTCACGGAAGCCGTGCTTGTTCACTCTTTTCCTGTTGTGCGGCTGAAATGTTCTTTTCATTGCTTTATGTATTTATTTTTGTTATTATTCCCAGATTACATTCCGATTTGGGGTGCAAAAGTACACATATTTTTTGAATTAACAAAGAATTATGCGATTTTTACACAAAACTTTTATGCTTTTTTCTATTTTTATTGTACCTTTGCACCCGAAAATCGGAATTATTTAAATAAATTAGATAGATCATATGATTAAATCACAAGACATTAAGAAAGGTACATGCATCCGCATGGACGGAAAACTGTATTTCTGCATCGACTTCCTTCATGTGAAGCCAGGTAAGGGTAACACCATCATGCGCACCACCCTCAAAGACGTAGTGAGCGGTCGCGTTTTGGAGAAGCGCTTCAATATCGGTGAGGCACTTGAAGACGTTCGCGTGGAGCGCCGCCCCTATCAGTATCTCTATCAGGAGGGCGAGGACTTCATCTTCATGAACCAGGAGACATACGACCAGATTCCCATCGCCAAGGATCTTATCACGGGTGTTGACTTCATGAAGGAGAGCGACATCGTGGAAGTGGTGAGCGATGCTGATACCAACACAATCCTCTATGCCGAGATGCCGGTGAAGACCGTTCTTCGCATTACTCACTCTGAGCCGGGCATCAAGGGCGACACCGCCACCAACGCTACCAAGCCTGCCACACTGGAGACAGGTGTGGAGATTCGCGTTCCCCTCTTCATCGAGGAAGGCGAGCTCGTTCAGGTTGACACTCGCGACGGCAGCTATCTCCAGCGCGTGAAGGAATAATTGAACTTTTGGAGCAGTGAGTGCCAAAGATGCTTGCATCAATTTGGCCGAGTCGTGACAAAAGTCAACGAAGTTAATAATTGAAAGATTGAAGAACTGAAGAATTGAAGTATTCAATCATTGTTCCAGTCTATAACCGTCCTGACGAGGTGGATGAGTTACTTCACAGTCTGTGCCAGCAAACGGTGAAGGACTTTGAGGTATTGATCATTGAGGACGGATCGGTAAAGCCATGCAAGGATGTTTGCGACCAATACGCAAACATCCTTGATTTGCATTATTATGCCAAGGAGAACAGCGGTCCCGGACAGAGTCGTAACTACGGAGCAGAACGGGCACAGGGTGAATGGCTCATCATCTTGGACAGCGATGTTGTCCTCCCCAAAGGCTACCTGAAAGCCGTAGATGCTGAAGTATCCACTCTCCTCCCTCACAGGGAGGGGCAAGGGGGTGGGTCTCTTGCAGCCTTCGGTGGTCCTGATGCTGCCCACTCCTCGTTCACACCAACACAGAAAGCCATCAGTTATTCCATGACTTCCTTCTTCACCACGGGCGGCATCCGCGGAGGGAAGAAGAAGCTCGACAAGTTCTACCCACGTTCCTTTAACATGGGTATCAAGCGGGAGGTATATCAGCAGCTTGGGGGATTCTCCAAGATGCGTTTCGGCGAGGATATCGACTTCTCCTACCGCATTGTGGAAGCGGGATACAAGACGATGTTGATTCCTGAGGCATGGGTATGGCATAAACGGCGTACCGACTTCCGCAAGTTCTACCGTCAGGTATATAACAGCGGTATTGCCCGCATCAACCTCATGAAGCGCCATCCCGGTACGCTGAAACTGGTTCACCTGCTGCCCACGGTCTTCACATTAGGCGTCATCGGCTGTCTGCTGTTGTTCGCCTTAGGAGCAGAACTATACATCGAAGGTGAATGGCTGGACGCCCACGGTCTTCGCCCTACAGACAACATGCATCAGGGCGTAGGCAGGGTGTTCTGCGTCTTAGCCTTGTTCCCCCTACTCCTTTACAGTCTTATCATCTTCATCGATTCCAGCATCCGCAACAAGAGTCTTTGGGTGGGCTTACTGTCCATCCCTGCCGCTTTCACCCAGCTCATGGGCTACGGCTTCGGTTTCATCGAAGCCTGGTGGAAACGGTGTGTAAGAAAGAAAGACGAGTTTACAGCATTTGAGAAGAATTTTTACAAGTAACACCAAATATAATTGTTGAAAACATTTGGTGTTCAACAAAAATGTTGTATATTTGCAATCGACTTATTAAAATGATCTATTGAAGAAGACTATGGACTTTGGAAAAATCTTATTGAAATTAGCGGGTGTTGCCAAGGAGTATCTTGACAACCAACAGAAGGAAGCGGAGCCTGTACGACAGGCACGACCTGTGGAGCGTCCTGTAGAAACAACTGTGGAAAGGGAAAAGACTGACGCTGAGTGGGAAGCCTATTTCAGGAATATCCTGCAGAGTGAGTTCTCCTCGTACAGCATTCGCGAGAAAGTACCTGTAACGGATCTGGCTGGATTCGTCAGCGATGAAGAACAGCTTTATACGACACGTCCCACACAGGTTTACAAGGCAGAATGGGGCCAGCCCTTCACCTTCGTGCTCGAAGCAGACGGCAGTGCCAAGGCAGTGGTCATGCTCGGCAAAGGTCACAGCCACGACGAGAATGTGAAGTATCTCATTGCGAGGATGTATGCCGAGAAGCTCAATCTCCCCTACATCAACTTCTACACGCAGATGCCCAACGAGCGGAGCTATGTGATCGGACGCATCCGCAAGTTCCTGAACTAAGAATCATAGAAAAAGGGGATGCAGCATGACTGCGCCTGCAAAGGAGGCAGCCTTGTCCCTATTTCATGTTTTGCAGGCTGGCAAGACAAGGTATCCTCTGGTGATCCGCAATTTTGCGGATTCAAAATCCTCCCCTTTTTCTTTTTAAATCATGGAAAGCCTTATCACGCAACTGTCCCGACAAGATGTCTGGGATGAGTATATTGCCTACCGACTCCTAAAGGGCCGTTTTACGTGGCATGAGTTCCGCGAAGCCGACCGTTTCGTAGAGAAGGAGCAGTACCTTCACCTTGTACAGAAGATTGCGCAGGGTGAAGGCTTGGGTCTTCCCACGAAGAAGATCGTCAACAAGATGGGCACCGGTAAGAAACGGGTGGTATATAGCTTCTCGCCCGAGGAAATGAGGGTGCTCAAAGTCATTGCCTTCAAGCTATACGACTACGATGGGCATTTTGCCCCCAACTGCTATGCCTTCCGTCGAGGCATGAAAGTGCAGGATGCGGTCTTCCATCTCAACCAAGCGGTTGCCGATAAGAAGATGTGGGCTTATAAACTCGACATCCACGACTACTTCAATTCCATCTCCATCAACATCCTGCTCCCGATGCTCGAAGAGATAATGGCCGACGACCCTCTCCTGTTCCGTTTCTTTCAGGAGATGCTTAGCGACGACCGCGCCATTTACAACGGGGAGACGATTCACGAAAGTCATGGTGTGATGGCAGGAACACCTACTTCCCCTTTCCTGGCTAATGTCTATTTGAAGGAAGTTGACCGGTTCTTCCATGATGCCGGTGTGGTCTATGCCCGCTATTCCGACGACATCATCCTGTTTGCCCCCGACCTTGAGACGCTAAAGGAATACAAGAGGAAGATGGCAGAATTCCTCGAGCAATACCAACTGGAGGTAAACCCCGACAAGGAAAAAATCTATTCACCCGATGAAGCTTATGAATTCCTGGGATTCAAGTGCCACGGTCATGACATAGATATCTCGGAGGCCACCAAGAAGAAGATGAAAGGGAAAATCAAACGGGCAGCAAAGTCACTCCTTCGTTGGCGCAACACGAAGCACATCGAGCCCGAGAAGGCGATGAAAGGACTCATCAACCACTTCAACAGGATATTCTTTGAAGGTGACGACACCGAGGTTCTCACCTGGTCAAGGTGGTTCTTCCCTGTCATCAACCATACTGACGGTCTGAAGGAAATCGACCATTACCTTCAGCAAAACATCCGTTACCTCTCCACGGGGAAGCATGGCAAAGCCAACTACAGGACAGACTACACCCAACTCAAGCAGTTAGGCTACAGGAGTTTGGTGAACGAGTACTACGAAGGGAAACAAATACCGCCCAAAAATATCATTGAACACAGAGACTCAGAGGCTCAGAGTTTATGACTTCACAAGAAAGTAATAAAACTCTGTGTCTCTGAGTCTCTGTGTTCCGTTCAGATTTGTACTGCTAAAGGAAGTTGATATGTACCATGAAGGATTTAAAGTCTCCCCTGTTCCCGATAGCTATAGTACGCCCCGTCGGTGATGATGACATGGTCGAGCAGGTAGATGCGCATGATTTCGCAGGCTCTTTTCACCCGTTCCGTCAACCGGTTGTCATCGTTACTGGGACGCGTACTGTTACTGGGATGGTTATGACAGAGAGCAACAACCGTTGCATTGCAGAGCAGTGCCTCCTTTAGGATGATGCGCACATCCACTGCCGTCTCACTGATGCCTCCCCGACTAATCCTTATCGTCTTGATGAGTTTATAGTCCTGGTTCATCAGCAGAATCCACGCCTCTTCCGTACTCAGGTCCTGCATCAGCGGATGCATGTGCTCATAGATGGCTACGGCAGAGTCGATACGCTCCCGTTCCTGTGCCTTCTCCAGCTGCCGCCTTTTACCCAGTTCGCAGGCTGCAAGAATCGTGATGGCCTTGGCCTCGCCGATACCGTTATATTCGCACAGCTCTTGTACACTTTTCTTCCCCAGTGTGTTCAGGTTATTCCCGCAGTCACTGAGCACCCGTTTCATCAAATCCACGGCACTCTCCTGCGGTGATCCTGATCCGATAAGGATAGCCAGTAACTCAGCGTCGCTCAGCGATTCAGCACCAAGCGAAGCCATTTTCTCTCTCGGGCGGTCTTCCAACGCCCATTGGTTGATATTGAGTTTGTTCATAGTATTCTATTTTGTGGAGTGTGGAGTGAGGAGTGAGATTACAATTTACTCTCCCCTTCCACGTATTCTTCAAGTAACAGGTGTTCACCATCGAACACCACATAGGTGAATTGCCAGATCCAGTCACCGATAATCATCATCCTCGACTTCCGCGACAGCATCAAGTCGAGTTCGATATGCCGATGTCCGTAGATGAAGTAGTCGATGTCAGGATGCGTCTTGATATATTCCTTCGTGTAGAGCACCAGGAACTCCTTGTCCTCCCCCATATAAGGAGGCTCCTTCCCATCCGCACGTTTCATACGGGAATGTTTTGCCCAAGTCTGTCCGAACCACATCGACCAGCGCGGATGGAGGGTGGAAAACAGATGCTGACAGGCACGGTTATGGAACATACTGCGGATGAACTTGAACTTCTTGTCAGGATCGCCCAGACCGTCGCCATGAGCCATGAGGAACACCTTACCATAGATCTCTGTGGTGAGCGGTTGCTTATGGAGGATCACGCCGCATTCCTGTTCCAGATAGCCATACATCCAGATATCGTGGTTACCCGTGAAGTAATGCACCTCCACGCCCATATCGGTCAGCTCCGAGATCTTTCCCAGGAAGCGCGTATAGCCTTTGGGCACCGCATATTTCCATTCGTACCAGAAATCGAACATGTCGCCAAGCAGATAGACGGCTGCGGCCTTGTGCTTGATGTCATCAAGGAACCTTACCAGTCGTCTTTCCTGCATCCTTTGATGCGGGATGGCCCACGAACCGAGGTGAGCATCACTCAAAATGTAGATATTCTTCATAAGTGATAAGTGAAAGGTAACTTAACTTCAGTCGAAACCTAATTCGACGCGGGCTTCTTCGCTCATCATGCTCTGATCCCAAGCGGGTTCAAAGACCAAGTTCACGTTGACATTCCCTACTTTTTCCACGCTTTCGATCTTGGTACGCACATCCTCGAGAATGAAATCGGCAGCGGGACAGTTGGGCGCTGTGAAGGTCATATCGACATCCACATCGCCATTTTCCTGCACATCGATCTTGTAGATCATGCCCAGGTCGTAGATGTTCACGGGAATCTCTGGGTCATACACCGTTTTGATCACATCCACGATACTCTCTTCTATCTTTGTTCTTTCTTCTTGTGTCATGGTTACAAAGGTACAAATAAACGAGAAGTCGCTGGCCGAAGGGAAAAGCAATGAGAGAATGAATTCTCCAATTCTCAAATTCTTGATATAGATCTACCTGGGTCAAATCATATATAGTTCCCTTTTCTTTTCACCTTCTAACCAAAGGAACACGCTTGCACAAATTGTGCAGATGCTTTGCACAAGTTGTGCAGACCATCTGCACAAGTTGTGCACAAGCTTTGCTCAAACTGTGCAACACCCTTGCCCACTCCGTTGCTGTGGTTTAACGTAATTTAACGGGGGGGGGGGATGGTTTGTTTCACAGGCACGCTGGTATGGCAGGGTGCAGGATAGCCTCAACTGCCCCGTGGAATCTATATCATGAAGAAGAACGGAAAGGTACAAAAGGTACAGCTCTAAGTAAACAACGTCATTGAGTTAAATAAACATAAACAAGGTACTTAAAAACAATATTATTAAGTTTACTATTGAATATTTTTGTACTTTTGCAAAGTAAACAATAGAATAATTATGAACAAGCAGATTCTTAAGACCATTATCGGTGAGAAACAACAGCAAATCAGCAAAACCGAATTGCTTCAACGTGGTGAGCATTTCGATGAACAATCCTGCTATGTGCTTATCGGCATTCGACGTGCTGGTAAATCATACACACTCTACCAAGACATATTGACCAAGCTCCATACAGGCTTTGCAAAAATAGAAGATATTCTATACCTAAAATCCGCAGATAATTTTCAAAGGTCTAATTTTGCCGCCATTTGAGACATGTCTGTCTGTTTTTAGTCATACAAGCGTGTAATCCGACCGACC
>CACXMM010000025.1 GCA_902768785.1 uncultured Prevotellaceae bacterium | reverse complement strand
TTGATTGACAATTACGGATCTTACATTATCCGTTTGCTTCTGACAGGTATCGGTGTAATAAAACATAAGAAATAATCCTTTTTATATGAACTGGTTGTATTATTCTGGTCAAAACCTGAACCAGTTATCGATTATCTGTTCACTGTTAATTACTAATTATTAAGTAACTATGTTATAGAAAAATACTGATCCAATGCAAAAATAGTGATTTTGCTCGTTTCCAGCAAATGTTTTGTTGAAAATATGTAAAATGAATAAAATCACTGCTATGGTTTAAACCTAATGTACGTTTTATAGTGATCTGGAGTATAATACCAAAAGCCATCAGATCCAATTACAATCCTTTGAGGGCCTCAGCGTTATCCGATGCCCGGAGAAGGAATCATTCAGGGGTGCGTCATTCTGCTTGGCGGCTGCCCTTGTTTCTCTGGTGTTTAATACAATGGTGCGAGATATCCTGTTGCCGCAGGCATCGTACGTGTAGCCCACCCTGCCCTGTGCCGGACAGAGTGAGGATACGCATAAGAATGTAGAAATAAACAATGATCGTAGCATAAGAAAATGTTTAATGATTACAGATTGATTGTTCCGGAAAAACAAAGGTTTCCGAGAATGATTTGCAACTCAAATGTTCCCTGAAGGGATGACGGGAGAGTTAAAACCTCACAGGTGTCTGAAATGGTGCAACTGTAGCATACGTTAGATTGATTGTTTACGACACACAATGTACAACCAGTGCATGGTGTAATGAAATAAAGGTCATGATCAGCGATAGCGACACGAGGTATCATAACAGGGCTACGCGGGAACGGTTCTCCGATGTCCGTGGTAGGATCGACATAACTTACTGTAAGATTAACCTCTTCTGGGAGACTCTGATCTGGAGTATCCGCAAGCACGATTAAGGCTCCGAATACGAACGTTAATAAAAACAATGCTTTCTTCATATTTATGCAATTAAATTTCGGTTGCAAAAATATGAGAAAGGTTCAAAGATTGCAACAATTCCTTATAAAAGTAACTGCCAGTAATTTTCCAAAAAATGCGTAACACACTGCATATTAAGCAGTTCTTGTTCCCGTTTTGGGGATGGATGCTCTATACCAAGTTGCGGAACCTACTATCGAAATCTGATGGTTTTCCATCGATACCAAATATTCTAATCAATAATTTTCTTCTTACTTTCGAGACGTAGGAATAGTCTTTGTTCATCAGTGTCATGATAGCCCGCGGCTCAAAGTAAAGGCGGACTAAAATACATACATGATACTCGTCTTTTTTCAATTTGTATTTCTTTATGATGGATATCACCATCTCTGGTATAATCCGTTCAACCATGTGCTCAAGCTCTGCCCATTCCTGATCAGAAGGGTGTAGAAGAACATGAGTAGATAGGAATGAGAATCTATGGTAAATAGGCGTGTCAAACAATTGACTATCGGCATGGCTTTCCTGAATACGATCCTGAACGTGCTCATATTCTAATATTCTTTTGCTTAGAAGAGCGATAAGTGCTTTTTTCTCCTCTATTTCATTCTTGTATTGAATGTCATTCTTTTTAACCAGGTCCTTTAACAGTCTCTCTGTTCTCTTTAAACTGTTCTTGTCTCTTTGAAAAGACTCATGGATTTCTCTGATTTCCGCTTCTTTATTATGTTGGTATCTTTTGTGATTCCAATAGATTAGGAGACATATAATCGTGATGATCAGGACAATTAGGGATAGAACAAGGAGAAGAGAACGTGTCTTCTGTACATCATGCAGTCGTTGAGCTGATTCCCGCTCGCTTCGCTGGTAGTTATAAAGAGACTGCATCTGCTGTAAATGATTTGCAGTGTCCTCAGAATAAATGGAGTCGTTTAGTTGATAGGCTAATTGCGAATATTTGGCCAAGGAATCATTGTTGTTTCTTTGTTTGAATACTTGGCAGAGACCGATAGTGGCACCTATCTGATCGTTATGAGACAGACCTGTGATTAACTCCTTTCGAAAATAATATTCGGCAGAATCGAGTTGGCTGCAGACCAAGAAGAAATGGCCTTTTGCATAATAGTATATTTCTCTTCCCTTTCTTACGTTGCCTGTTGGATCGAAAACACCAGACTGTGTTTCATAGATTCTCATATACCGACGGGCTTTTTCTATTTCACCTCTTTGAATCAATTCATATAGTTCACTTCCCAAGGCCATCGCTGCAAGTTGAGGCCTGTTCATTTTGTAATAAAGCGCTGCTGCCTTTTCCTTTGCCATAAGGAAAGAATCTTTCATACCAAGTTGGTGGAAAGGATTCGCCTTTAAACTTAAATATGTTATGACGGATAGTGTGTCATTGGCCTTTTGGGCAAAAGAAACTGCTTTCGCCAATTCACTTAAGCAACTATGTGGAAGATGTTGTCTGTTAAACAACTCCGCCATTTGTCCATGTATCTTATATAATAAGGTGATACAGGACATATCAGTGGTATCTGCCTTATCCACTGCATCCTGATAGCACTGCAGGGCCATGGGCGCCTCGCCCATGTCGCGGTAGGCACAGCCGAGGAGGTAGTGGGCACGCATCTGCTCGTTGGCGGAGCCGTGGCGGTCGTAGTAATCGGCAACTTTTTTGAGGATGCTGTCGGTAGTCATATCAACGTAAGCCTTATTCATGGCATCAGCCTTCAATAACTCGTAGTACATGCGGTCGGCCTTACCTGCCGATGGCATGGTGTCCTCCATCAGTTTGAGGATCCTCAGGGCACTGTCGGGATTGACGGCACAGAGGCTGTCGGCTACCACCAACTGCGTGGGGTTGCGGTGACCGGTGCAGGCCAGGAGGGAGAGCACCAGCAGGAAGGTGAAGCGCATCGCCTTTCTCATCGTTCTCGTTTTGACGATGCAAAGATACGATTAAGTGAGCGGAATACAAAACAAAAAAACTATTTTGTTTTTACTCCCGAACGGACGTATCTTCGGCGAAGCCAAAGTACCAATTAAGTGAGCGGAATACAAAACAAAAAAACTATTTTGTTTTTACTCCCGAACGAGAGTATCTTCGGCGAAGCCAAAGTACCAATTAAGTGAACAGAATACAAAACAAAAAGAGTATTTTGTTTTTATTTGCTTTCCTCACTTCGTGAACAGCGACCGTTGGTTCCGAACGGACGTATCTTCGGCGTAGCCAAAGATAATCAATGATTCACACAGAAATGCGGAAAGCACGGAAAATTTAATCAGCCTGAACGGCTGATAACCCTAAAACCCGTAGAATTGATTAAGGAACTTTCCTTCATCATTGTGGCTCTCTCACTTTTGGTGGGATCTGCAACTTTTTGATTTTCTTTTTCGTCTATATGTTTGAATGATGGATTAAAAAGTAACAATAAAGAATGTCTTATTTTAGTATTTTGAAAATAATGAAAAGATTGTTTTTTGGAGCAGCATTGGTGATGTTGCTATTTCCTGCAGAGACAGGAGCACAGAGTCCGACAGTGAGTCAAACCATTCAAGCCACCCAAACCGTTCGCGGACAAGTATGTGATGTGGCCTCCGGTGAAGTCATGATTGGTGTTACAATTACTGTGGAGAATGGAGTCACTTTGTCCACCGTGTCAGATAATGACGGTAATTTTGTAATCAGTAACGTACCCGTAGGTCGTCACTCCGTCAGGGCTACCTACATCGGCTACGAGCCTGTGTTGCTGAAGGAACAGTTGGTATCATCTGGTAAGGAGCTGGTTCTCACATTAAGGATGCGTGAAAGCATATCAGAATTGGGGGAGGTGGTGGTAAAGCCCCGTGTAAACAAACAGTTGCCTCTTAACGAGATGGCTCAGGTGGGTGCTCGCATGTTCAGCGTAGAAGAGGCCAGTCGTTATGCCGGTGGCATGACCGATCCTGCACGTACCGCCTCGATGTTTGCCGGTGTTGCTACAGGTGGAGCCACCAACGGCATTTCGATTCATGGTAACTCGCCCCAGATGTTGCAATGGCGTGTGGAAGGTGTTGAAGTGAATAACCCCAACCATAGTTGAGCATAGTTATAAGGCTAGTTGAGCATAGTTATAAGGCTAGTAGGAATTCAAAGGTTTATTATCGCTACGGATTAGAATAAAAAGAATGCTCCGCTAATACGCCTAATTGACTTATGATCAACAGGTTGTTGGCGGAGTAATTTTTACTCTCCATCGTCTTCCTTGAATATTTACCCAATTCACAGATAATCTCGGCTCCATTCATACCCCCCTAAATTCCTCCGCCTCGATTCTTCTGGTAATCATGTGATTACACAATAAGGCGGAGGAATAAAGAGGATAAGAACATCCTCTTTTCTTTATTACTACTATTGCATGTAAGAAATCTGTTCTTATGTTATTATGTCTATTTAATTAATCACTGCCTTTTTACCATTATAGATATACAAGCCCTTCTTGTTAGGCTTCCCAATCAGCTTCTGTCCATCAATGGTGTACCATTCATCCCTTTGACCTTTGACCGAGTCCTTTTGACCGTTATGAATGCCCGTGGAAATGCCCTCCGTCAGCTTGGGGAAGATATAGGCAGCCATGATTGTCTGGGCACTCTGATAGTTGTATAGCGGACCGGTTTTCCCTGAGTTAAGAATGATACTGTATGCGGCAAAAATGTTCGAGTCATCGACTTCAATCGGTTCTGCCTGCTGACCGTTGATGTAGATCACCGACTTCGTCGGGTGCCACTGATTCCCATCCTTCGCTGTAAATGTCAGTGCTGCCGCATATTGGTGACCTGCTACGAACGATGTCGCTAAAGAAGGATTCCCGTTTTTCATCTCTATCCATATCGGATCCGACACTGTATATGTAGGCTCAGGTCTGGCTTTGGCAGGTGCGGCATTCATCGCCTTCGCCTGTGATTCCGCAACAGTGGGCTCCGTCACTGATGTACTGGCACTGCGAATATACTTTCCGCCATCAGGAGTGGGCACCTGATAAGGGAAGGAAAAAACTATGATGCCCTCATTTTTAATCATACGGCCATCTGCGATTAGATCACCAATGTATGCCGATGGATAAGGATTGGTGTTGAAAACACCGTCCGTCGCCTCTATCTCAAAGCAGATCGTGAGATTGTCATTCGCATAACCTACAGGATACGACACTTCCTTCATGTATTGGACGTAATAGACTCTCGACACCCTACAGCCTGAAGTACTGGTGCTCGCATCGTAGTCGGTTGGCTCGAAGTCGGTAGGCCACTCGAAATCGTTGATGGTTATACTGTTGCCAATCCGTATGGGTTTCCTCAGATAGCCAGGATTATTTGAGCCGCCGTCGATATGAGCATAACTGGCATCAATGTGAGAAGCATTGTATGTTGTTCCTGCACCGCCGACAAGACTACTGCAACCACCAAACATTTTATCTGACTCGGTTACCTTGGCAACCGACCAATTGTCACCACAAAGAATATATTTCAGCTGGCTGCAGTCACGAAACATCCATTCCATATTTGTCACCTTAACGGTGTTCCAACTGCTTAAATTAAGTCTTTTCAATTTGTTACAATTATAAAACATACTTTCCATGCTTGTCACTTTTTCGGTATTCCAACCGCTTACGTCTATGGCCGTCAAATTACTGCAACCGTAGAACATTTCATTCATGTCGGTCACATTGCCAGTGTTCCAATCGCAAAGATTAAGGGAGCCTTCTAAACTAGCACAATTATAAAACATTCCTGCCATGTTTGTCACTTGACTTGTATTCACATTCTCAAGACCGGTGATTGTCTTCAGGTTCGTACAGTTAGCAAACATATCACATAAAAAAGACAAACTAATGTCAGCAAATGACTCATCAAATGAGGCAGTCGTAATCTCTGAGCCATGCTTTTTTACCCACATAGGTTCCCTTCCTTCTATATAATTATTATTCACATCAAAACGATAGACGGTTCCCGTTTGTGAAGTATAGCATTCGTCATAATAGAATGTCAAGGAGCCCTCGTTGTAAACAGCGTATGCCTTATACGGATGTACTGACTGAGCCATCATCTGCATGTTCATGGCTATCACCATGAGCAGCGTTACTAAAGTAAAGATTCTTTTCTTCATTGTTATGGATATTATAAATGTTTCGACTAAGGCACTGAGTATTCCCTTATTTGATCCGTTGACAGGAATGTACGTTTTCATCATGCAAAGGTAGGCAATTATCATGAAAACACCAAATAACAACTTGAAAAACTTGCCCCGGCAATCGTTTTGGCGAAGGTCTGGACTGAAAGGGGCATCATTGCATGTTAAAGTCTGTGTTTCCGACCTTACTTTGAAATAATTACAGTAGCTTTGCATCGCAAAGTTTGTAAATGGCCGTATGGATATGGAGAAGGGAGGCACCCCATAAAAGGCTTTTTTGTTGGGTAACAAAGAAAAACAAGCTTTTCTTTGGTTTTTCCCTCGCTTAATCGTACCTTTCCTCTATAAAACCTAAGTTTACTCCCTCGCTGTAGTAACTAAAGTTATCAAGTACTTTCGTTGGAATACAAGACAACCCTGCACAAACCCTATAATGACCTGTGTAGAAATGATACTTTCCTCTACGAGTTGTGCTCAGACTGAATTCCATCTCCAGCCGTAACGTTGGTTAATTTGGCTACGGGGTCAAAACCACCACAAAGGTAATAGCCTGGTTACGACTGGTATATCGCGTCATCCGTTATGGGGTAGCAGCCCACGTTTTTGGTCATAGTCCTCATAGGCGCAGTTCTTGCTAAGTATGTGCCACGCACATACCAGCAGCGTCTTTATACTAATCACAAGGTGGCATTAAGCAGCCGACTTTCTGCCGTGGCCGGTGTGAACGTGATGTGGTTTAACCTCAACAACCAGTGGTTGGCAGAGCCACGTATCAGTGTGCAATACAAAACCTCACCATCGAGTACCTTTTCTGTGGCCTATGCCTTGAACAGTCGCAAGGAAGCCACGGATACTTACTTCGTAATCATCGACAAATCTCCCGATGCGCTACCTCTGGACAATGGGCAAAGGACAATGGCAAATAAGGACTTAGGTCTTACCCGCTCTCACCATGTCTCCGTCTCTTTTGCCCAGCGCTTGGGTGAGAACGCCATGCTAAAGATTGAGCCCTACTGGCAATGGCTCTTTGACGTGCCTGTGGAAGAAGGCACTACTTATTCCATCCTCAACCATCGTAAGTTCTTCCAGGATCGTGCTTTGGTAAATGAAGGAGCTGGTCGTAACTATGGTATCGACCTAACACTGGAGCGCTACCTCAAAGATGGTTTCTACGGGATGGTGACCGCCACAGTTTTCAAATCGGAATACCGTGATGCACAAGGAGAATGGCACCACTCACGTCATGACCGCGGCTACATCACGAATATCCTTGGTGGTAAAGAGTGGATGGTAGGGAAAACTCGCAAGAATGTGTTTGGACTCAACGGACGACTCACCCTGATGGGTGGTGACCGCTATACCCCTATACCGATAGGCATCACCTTCGAGGAAATCATGAAGCGCCCAGATAGGTCTATCCCCGAGGATGAAGGTCTTGACCCCTTCAACAAACAAAAGGGCATGAATGTGGGCTACGCCTTTTCTGTGAAATATACCATAAACAAGAAGCACACCTCGCACCATTTCATCCTCGAGTATCTCCAGATGCGCACGTTCCAAGGTTAGACCTTCGACCTCCGCACCCATGAGATCGTCGATAAGTTCACCTCACTCACCTTTCCCAATATTGCCTACCGCGTAGAATTTTGATAGTAAGCAATGCCGCATTGCCGGCACTTCCCACCAGCGTCATCTTGTATATTTCTTTCTCTCTGCTCATGCGAATTACAACAAAAGGGATGCATCCCGCACCCCTTTATCTTCATCTTGAAACCATTAAATAACTAATAACCTATTAATCAAAACTTTATATATAATATTCTTGTGCAAAGGTACATCGTTTGTTCCTTTTACGAAAATATCTTCAGCGAAACGGCTCAATTATTCAGCGAAAACGCAAAGTATTGAACTTTGAACTTTGATCTTTGATCTTTGAACTTTGAACTTTGAACTTTGATCTTTGAGCTTTGAACTTTGAACTTTGAACTTTATGATTACTCCTTCCTCCTTCCTCCTTACTCCTTCCTCCTGTCTCCCTCCCTTTAGGAGGCCGGGGTGGGCTCCCTAAAAGCAGCAGGGAAGGGTAAGGAGCTGATACATCAGGGTGCGTGCCATCCGCTGTTGTCCTGCATCATTGGGATGCAGCTGATCGTTCTCTGGGTTATGGAAATACTGCAGGTGCTCCTCCATGAGAGGGAACAGTCCGCAGGAAGCATTCCAGTCGATGACGGGCACGGCCCAGATATTCCCTGCCTCTTTCACTGCGTTCACATAGGCATCCACATATTCTCCGCATTCATTCTGATACGACTCATTAGGCTGCCAGTTCTTGTCGTTGGCAAAGAAATTGGCACGGTGGATGGGAGTAAGCAGCACCACCTGTTTGGTGGGGAACATCCTTTTCACCGTATCGAGGGCGATATTGATCCTGCCACAATAGGTATTCTTGTTCATCGAAGGTGTACGCTGACGACGGGTCTCCAACTGTTTCGGTTTATGAATACCTGCCATCACCTCGGTGGTCTTTTCATCCCACCACTGTCCGATGGGTATTCCCGCATTGAAATCGTTCGTACCGATGAAGATCAGGATTGCATCGAAGTCATCACCATGTTCGTTTTTCAACTGTTCCGCCTGTCGTGGGATATCATTCCACTGTCTTCCACTCACACCATACACATACGGTGTGATATCCAGCCACTCCTGCAGGAAGTTCCAGTATTTCTTCTTGGAACCATTGTTGCGTGGATCGGTGATGGAGTCACCGAAGTACGCCACTCTCTTACCTTGCCAGGGATGCACGAAAGTGGGCTGTGCTCCTTTCTTGTCCTGTATTTTGTGCGGGAAGACCTGTACACAGCAGAGCAGACAGATCCATAACACGATATTTTTTCTTCTCATAGTCTTTTACTCTACGAATTGGACGAATTAGATGAATTACTGTCTATTTTCTCTGTTAACGGTCATCATCTTTGTTTGTACTCGTTTCATGCCTTCACAAGAAGTGGTGAGCGTCACCTTACCCGCGTTCTTTCCTGCACGCAAGATGACGAGGGCACTGCCGTTGTACAGTCGTCGGTGATTGGTGACATTCAGTTCATCACTGTTCTGGTCACCACTGCTTACTGCCACGATGGTAGCATCGCCCGTCACGGAAAAAGTCAGTTCATCCTGCGAATGATATACTCGTCGGCCTTTTTTGTCAACGGCATGGATGCGAATATGCTGAAGATCCATGCCATCAGCTTGCCAGTGGTCGTTATCTGGAATGACCTCCAGGCGCACCGCATCACCAGTTGTCTCGATGCGATGGATAGCCTCGGTACCCTTCACACCGGCGCAATAAGCCCGTGCCTCCACATATCCAGGCTGATACACTACATTCTTCCACCGTATCTGATTACGTTCTTTGGGGTTGTCTTTGGCATTCCTCTTGATCCCTAAGCTCTTGCCGTTAACCAGCAGTTCCACCGCATCGGCATTGGTATAGGTGACCAGTTCCAAAGGGTCACCCTGCTGGCGGTTCCAATGATCGCTCATACCATCATTGCCTGTCTGCACTCCATTCCACATCACATCATGTCTGCTTTCTATCACACCGATATGCACCATCGTCTCATCCTCCTTGAAGAGACTCTTCAGCAGATATGCCTTCGGCTTGGGTTCCAAGGAAATGTCGAAGACACCCTGTGTCCATCCCTTAGCAGGCCATCCCTGACTCTCACCTAAGTAGTCGATGGCACCCCAGTAGGCAAGACCGATGACCTTGTCGAGGTCCATCTCGAAAAAATTCGGTCCCATGCCGCTGGCATTGGCTTCACTCTGGTAGAATGTCATCCACGGGAAACGGCGACCATCGCCTGGGAAATACATGTAGCGGTAGTTATACGACTGCACATCGGTGATCATGGCAAGGTCGCAAGGCAGCGAGTCGGTCTCCCAGTTACGATAACGGGGATGCATGGCCACCGTAACAAGCCGAGTGGTGTCGTAGCGCTGTAGTAAGGTCTTTTGTAGCTTATAGGCTGTCACACCCCAGTCGTTGAATGCTTGGTTTGGGTCTTGTTGCAATTCGTTGCCCAAGCTCCACATCACGACGGAAGGAGAGTTACGGTCGCGTTTCACCCATTCGGGCACATCATATTGCCACAGATGTTCCCATCCAGCCCTTCCTCCGGTATGCTGCTTGGTCCATTTGTCATAGAGTTCATCCACCACGAGGATGCCATATTGGTCGCAAAGTTCAATGAAACTCCTGCTATAGGGATTATGCGAAGTGCGGATATGGTTCACACCGAACTGTTTCATGAGCTGGATACGTTTCTCAATGGCACGTGGATAGACTGCCGATCCCAGTGCCCCCAGGGAGTGATGGTTGGCATATCCTTTCAGTAGCACCTTACGGCCATTGAGTTTGAGCCCGAAGGCCGGTCCTATCTCTATCGTACGGATACCGAAATGATCGGTTACCTCATCGGCTACTGTCCCATCTTCCCGTAGCAGTGATGCCACCACCTTATATAAATGGGGGGAATCAATGTCCCAAAGCATGGGTTGTGGGATCTCTATCTCTGGAATCTGAACCTCCTGTGTTCTTGACTGCGGATTCCTTCCTTTCGATGCAGTCCCTTCGTACACCACACTACCATGGGGATCATATACCTTCACCCGTACCTGTGTTTCCTTGCTGCGGTTTCTGTTTGTGAACTCTGCAGAGATGTTTACAAAGCGATTATCTCGGGTTGTGATATACAAAGGATGACGCCCGAAGAAGAGGTCCTTCGGCGTAATAACGAAATGCACATCACGGAAGATGCCGCCACCCGTGTACCACCGTGAATTATTGGGTTCCCGAGTATCTGCCATCACCGCCAGGATATTGTCACCGTTCCAATTCAGCAGCCCTGAGATATCAATCTCAAAGCCCACGTAGCCATAGTCGGTACCACCGATATACTGTCCGTTCAGATAGACATCCCCAGTGTACATGATACCCTCAAAGTCAACCAGTACACGTTTGTCTTTCATCTCCTCGGAGGGTGTGAAATGGTAACGGTACCACCCCTTCCCCATCTCCTTGAAACCACGACTGGACAAACGACTCTTGATGTTCGCTGCCACATCCGTATTGTCGGCACGCTCATCAGGAGTGGGAGGTATCCACGGCTGCTCAATCTGGAAATCATGGGGAAGGCTCAAGGTGCGCCAGCTGCTGTCATCGAGTGTGGGGACAGCACCGTTTTCGACCTCTCCAGCATGGAATTTCCATCCGTCATTGATATTCATGACAATACGCGACTGTGCCATCATCATGAGCGGACAGCCTAACAGCCATATCACTATCAACATCCTTTTCATTTGTCTCCTCGCCTCCATTAGCTTGCAAAATAGCGTTACTTCATCTTATAATACTCCACTGCCCCCAACAGGAAACAGCCCGTGCCGTAGTCTTCAAAGTCGGGAACCTTGGTATAGGTGACTGGTTGTCCGGCAGAGGGATCCTTTCCTGTTCCCTGCACATAGCCTAAGAAGCCGTCACGGTGCACACAGTCGTTGATGAGACCCTTCCAGGCACGATGGCATGCCCCTTGGTAGTCCTTCGCCTTGAGGATTTTGTTGTTGATGCCCCAGCTCAAGCCATACAGGAAAAGACCAGTTCCCGTGAGTTCCTTACCCTCGTAATTGCTGCTCACCAAACTGGGGTTCCAGAGTCCGTCCTCCCGCTGACAAGCCACCAAAGCCTTACTCATCAGGATGAAGTCTTTCTTCAGCAGTTTGTAGTATCTCTTATTTACCTTATTCTTAGGCATTGCCTGCAGGTCGGTCATCACACGTACCAATGCAGCATACACCCATCCGCTTCCACGACTCCAATAACAGTTCTTTCCATCAGGCTCCTGATAGGGCGGCACATAGTCCTTGTCACGCCACCACAGACCTTCCTTCTGATTGAACAGTCCACCTGCCAGGGTGTCACGGCTCCAGATATACATCTTCATACCATGATCCATGTATTTCTGTTCCCCAGTGGCTCTATACATCTTACTATATACAGGCATGGCCATCTGAATAGCATCGATCCATGTCCACCATCCGATCTTCGTCTGCATCTGTAAGTCGAGATTCTCACGGACATGCGTGATCATTTTCTGATCATGGGTCATCATATAACGGTCAAGATAGGTCTGCTCACAGCACTGGTCATCGGCATCGCAGGTCTTGATGCCGTTGCGGGGAGTCCACTGATGGAAGTCTGCCCAACGGTCGGTATAGTCGATATACCGCTGATCGGCATCCACCTCATACAAAGCCATCAGTCCTTCGTAATACACTGCACGCGTCCACAGACTACTGGGGCGTATCCTTCCTACGTTCGTGGCCTTGGTTGGATCGGCATGTTTCTTCATGAAATACTCATTCACCAAGCGCGCCGTAGCCAGAACATCTTCCTTCCTTGCCTCCTGGGCAAAAGAGCCTGCTGCCATCAGCAGCATCATACCCATGATAATAAAATTCTTCATAAGCTTATAGTTTCGACCACAAAAGTAAGGTTTTTGTAACTAATCACTATCCTCATTATCATACGATTTTTAGGTAAAAACGTACGATTTTATTGGTTATCCTCTGAAAAATGAAGTAATTTTGCACCATAATCATCATTCACACCTATGAGAAGAATACTTTGGATGACAGTGGCATTCTTTTCCTGTGCCCTGCAAGCAATAGCCCAAGACGAAGAGCTGTTTCGCAATCCCCCCACAGAGATGTGCAGTCATGTGATTCTTGGCTGGGACGGTATCATCAACCAGCAAGTTATCAACGACGACCTTGACTCCATCCAGGCTAAGGGATTCCGTAACATCATCATTGAACCTGGCTACCACATGGGCATTGAATATCTCAGTGACCAATGGTTCGAGAATGTGCGGATGATGGCCGATGCCGTAAGCAAAAGAGGTATGAAGATGTGGATCATTGATGAGGGGAAATATCCCAGTGGCATGGCTGGCGGCTGGTTCTCAAAGAAACGTCCCGATCTCTGCATGCAGGCCTTGGTGTCCCGTGGGGACACGGTGACGGCTGTGCGGCGTTCCTCCCAGACCCGTTGTGTGAATAACCCGACAGGTGGGAAAGATGAAAACAACTCCTTGTGTGACTATCTTGATTCTACCGCTGTACGACAGTTCATCGTGTGGACACACGAACAATATAAGAAATGGCTTGGAAGTCATTTGGGCACCACCGTCATGGGATTCCGTGGTGACGAGCCTGCCTTTCAGCGTGTGCCCTATACTAACGGCATCATGGAACTGTTCAAGGAGCAGAAAAGCTATGATCCTGCACCCTATCTGAATGCCTTCGTCAGGAACCAGCGCATCTCCCTGCATGATGACAAGGCCACGGAACAGGAACGACGTGCGAAGGCTGACTACTGGGATGTATGGAGCCGACTGTTTGCCGATCATTACTTCAAGCAGCAGGCCGACTGGTGCGAGGCTAATGGAGTACAGCATATCACTCACATGGACAAAGACGACATGCTTCCCTGGTGCGTGAAGATGGAGGGTGACCCCTTCCGTGTACTAAGTCGCGTACAGATTCCAGGCATTGATGTGATATGGAGTCAAATATGGCCAGGATGTCAAACAGAGTTCCCCCGTCTGGCATCCTCTGTAGCACATGTCTATGGCAAGCAACGCGCCTTCAGTGAAAGCTTCGCAGCCTACAGTCATCCCCTGGATATTCCTCATGTCAAATATATCGTTGACTACCAACTGGCACGGGGTATCAATTTCTTTGAATTCATGTTCTGGATGAGTAAGCGAGGGGCGACCAGCTATATGGCACAACCGGGCATGAAGGAACTGAACGACTATGTGAACCGTGCCACATACATCCTCTCGCAAGGAAAGCCAGCATGCCGTGTGGCCGTTTATGCACCCATCCCTACCCTATGGTTAGGTAATAATCAGGGAGATGAGATGATGAAGGCAGTAGGACATCTGCTGACTGCCCATCAATACGACTACGACTTGATCACCGACGACGGTCTCAGCGAGGCATGCACCGTTGGGAACGGCGTCCTCAGGAATCGCAGCGGACAGGACTATCACACGCTCATCATCCCCACCACTGAAGTGATGACAGCACAGGCATGGCAAAAGATCACTGATTTCATCGGCCGTGGAGGAAAACTGATCTTCTGGGGAGAACAGCCCAGAGGGATAATCCATCGCAGTTTCATGGAAGAGGAGGCTATCCAGCTGCCAACATCTGCCCTCCATCTCACCGACTCTGTATGGGATCAGCGCATCATCCCCTTATTGCCACAACGCGACATGGAGATTGTGGAAGGAGATCCTGACGGCATCAGCTACACCGCCCGTCAACAGAACAACCAGAAAGTGTATTTCCTCTCCAACCAGCAGGAAAACAGGAAGTCACTCACCATCGACTTCGATGTCATGGGTGAGGCACAGCTTTGGGACGCTGCCACTGGGAATATCCAAGTCATCGACAGTAAGGTGGTGAATAACAAGACACGGGTCTCGTTGAATCTGGAGGGATGGGGATCGAGAATCATCGTCATCACGAAACGTACCAACCGATACGTTATCAAGAATCAAGGCAACATCCAACAGGTCATCGACCAAGCACATGCCGATGGAGGAGGTACCGTGGTGATTCCCAAGGGGACATTCCGCACGGGTGCCCTCTTCTTTCCCCGTGGTGTCGATCTGCATCTGGAAAAAGGGGCACGGTTAGTGAGCCTTGTGGACACCACACTCTATCCGATTATCACCACACGGTGGGAAGGACAGATGAAACGGGCTCGGGCTGCTTTGCTCAACTTCAATGACAACGAGAACTGCCGCCTAACGGGGGAGGGAGTCATCGACGCTCAGGGACTCGAATGGCGGAAGATACCCTTCAACCAGTATGGGAAACCCAAAACAATATGCTTCAATGGCTGCCATGGCGGTTCCATCCAAGGTGTTAGGATCTTGAATCAGGCATTCTGGTGTTTGCATATCCTATTCACCCGTGGTTTCACCGTTGACGGCATACAGATCTGCGCAGAAGACTACATCCCCAGTAGCGACGGTATCGATGTCGATTCCTCGACAGATATCATCATCAAGAACACACATATCAAAGCCCATGATGACTGTATCTCCATCAAGAGCGGAAAGGATGAGGACGGACGAGCCATGAACCTTCCTGCTGAGAACATCTTGATAGAGGATTGTCACTTTGACTATGGTCATGGTGGCGTGGCCATGGGCAGTGAGGTCTCTGGAGGGATTCGGAATGTGACAGTCAGGCGATGCAATATGACAGGCGAGAACTGGAACCCCATCCGTTTCAAGAGTCAGCCATCACGGGGCGGCTTCGTTGAGAATATCCTGTTTGAGGATATCCACATTTCACAAGCCCGCAATATCCTCGAAGTGAATATGATCTGGCGCATGAAGGGGGATGTCAAGCCACCCCATTACCCACTGACGAAGTTACGGAACATCTGCTTCCGCAATATTGAGGGCACCGCAGAGAACGCAGGAGCCATCATCGGATTCCCAGAACAACCGTTCTCCAAGGATGTATTCCACTTTGAGAACTGTCAGTTACGCGTTAAGAATCCCTTAAAGGTTGAGAATGCCATTCTTGATACCGATGGTCTTGTCATGGAACTCCTGAACCCTTAGCAATCTTTCAAATCATTGTGTTGTTATTTTTGTTCGGCAAAAACAAATGTATTTATTTTGTTCTGCTCTCGTTTTTTCGTAACTTTGCAGCCAAATAGGAACTAATAACAATACATGAAGAGAATCTTTACTACGGTCACATTATGCATGGCGACCATGCTTTGTCATATCTACGCTATACAGCCAATCGTTATATACCCTCAAAACACCAACCCCATTGAACTGAAATACAGGGAAATGAGCACTGAGGATGGGTTACCAAGTAACTATATCATCAATATGGTGCAAGACCCACAAGGGTATATCTGGATGGCCACAGCCAACGGACTGTGTCGTTACGATGGCTATTCATTCGATGTCATCCGCCACGCCAAGGAAGGTAATAACGCCCTGCTGTTGAACGACCGTATCCGCGAACTCCATCAGAATCCCAACGGTTTGCTTTTCATCCGCCTGCAGGGCGAACGGTATAGCTGTTACGATACCAACACCCGGCAGTTCGTTGATTTCACGACTACCGGCGACTATAGCCGCAACTACTGTAACTGCAACTTCACACCCAGCGGTGACACCTGGCTTTCTTATAACTACACGGGGTGTATAGAAGTGAAATACAACAATGGGGTCATCGAAAGCCATGCCTATAACAAAGAAAACGGCACCTTGCGGTCAAACAATATCCTCTTCGTGTTCCCTGACAGTGAAAACCGTGTATGGATCGGTACCGACCAAGGACTGTACGTCAAGGAAAACGGACAACTGTCATGTATAGACGAGCATCAATCCTTCACCTGTGCCACAGAATGTAACGGAGAGGTGTATTTTGCCACTGGTGAGAACTTTTTACTCCATGCCGACAAGAACAAAAAACTAAAAACCGATGGCAGTTCCTTTATCAATCTGATTGCCGGTCATAACATCCTCGGACTGGTATCCATGGGTAAGCGACTGGTGATCATCACCACAGGTACCACCTACGACTACGACACCACGAACGGGCATATCACACCCAGTGAGGTGCAGTTACCTGGCGGTACTGTATATCGCGACAATATCGGTAATGAATATGTAGGTGACAAGTCGGTGAATCTCTGTTATTTCGACAAGAAAAACGACAAGACATATCTCTTTCATATCCTCGACCCCAAGATGTTGAACAAACGGGGTGTCACACCGTATAAGGTAGTAACCGACCGCGAAGGGAAGATATGGATCTCAAGCATTGGTAACGGACTGATGGTCTATGACACCGTTAGTCAGCAGCTCTCTCACTTCACTCCCCATGCCAACGGGAACAGCCCTATTCGCACCGACTACCTCTACAGCATGCTTTACGACCGCATCGGGAATATCTGGATATCACAGGAGAATCTGGGCATCAGCGTCATCACCACCATGCCCCGCTATGTGCAGAGAGTCTATGCCACCGACCACCAGTCACCCAAATATACAAACTATTTCCGTATGCTCCGACAGACAAGCGATGGGAGAATATGGGCAGGCGACTTCATGGGTGGAGCCTATATCCTACAGTCTGACTTCACCTTGAAGCCCATCAGCATCGGTGTGGATGACGACCTCTTGGCTGTGTGTATCGATAAGGACGGAAACACATGGATCGGTACTCGCCACCAAGGGTTAAGCGTGAACGGAAGGTTTTACAAGAGCATCCCTGGCGATGACTCCTCTATAGCTTCTGGAAAGATCTTCGACATCGTCTGTGACAAGCGCAAAAGGGTATGGATTGCTGTCAACACAGGGGCATTGTGCCTTGCCATTCCGCAAGCAGACGGTACTTATCGTTTCAAGCGATTCCTTCAGGAAGACCCCTTCATGCGCACCGTAACGGTTGTTCATCAGGCAAAATCGGGTCTGATGTTCGTGGGATGCGCCAACGGACTGATGGTCTTCAACCCCGATGAACTGGTGAAGAATACCAAATCCTACTATTATTATAACGGCGATAATAGCAGTTTGGGTTACTCCGAGATCCGTGACATCATAGAAGATGAAAAAGGAGATATTTGGTTTACTTCGGTGGGTGGCGGATTATACCATATCAAAAACACTGCCAATCCAGCGAAGATCACCTTCGAACAATTCACCACAGAACAAGGTCTTGCCGACAACACTGCCAACTCTATCGTCATGGATAAGAAAGGAGATCTGTGGGTGGGTACAGACTACGGACTGTCACGATTCAACCGGAACACAGAACAATTTACCAACTATTTCTTTGCCAATGACAAATTAGGAGAGATCTACAGTGAGAATTCAGCATGCATGCGTACTGATGGCACACTGGTCTTTGCCACGAACAACGGTATCGTATGCTTCCATCCTGACCAAATCACGGTCAGCAACACCGATGACGTACTGGTAATCACCAACCTCCTCGTAAACGGAAGCACTCCAGTATTCAATGACCAGGATGCTCAGGACATCCATGAACAACGCTATTCGCTTTCACACCGTCAGAACTCGCTCACCTTCCGCTTTTCTGATATGAAGTTTGACTTCCCCCATAAAACGGAATACATCTATTGGCTGGAGGGGTACGACCGTGAATGGAGTCAGCCCACACGTTCGAACGAAGCCATCTACAAAGACCTGGAACCTGGCCGTTACACCTTCCATGTGAAGAAACTTGACAACAGGGAGAACAAGGAAGTGGTGATGAAGGTTACCATCCGTCAGCCATGGTGGAACACCTGGTGGGCATGGATCATCTACATCATAGTGATTGGAGGCATTGCCTGGTATATCTTCCGTTTGCTGCGCATCACCTATCACATGAAAGACCGCATCCGTATGGACAGGAAGATTAGTGAATTCAAACAACGCTTCTTCATGGATGTGAGTCATGAGTTCCGCACCCCTCTGACCCTGATCAAGGGATCTATGGAGCGTATGCAAAAAGCTGGAGACCTTCCCACTTCCCTCAAGCAGCCTATCAGTAATATGAGCAAAAGTACCGACCGTTTGCTACGACTCATCAACCAGCTACTGGAATTTCATAAAATGGAAAGTGGTAAGCTGGCGCTGAAACTGCAAGAAACAGACATCATCAAGTTCTTACGTGATGCGACGATGAGTTTCACCGACATGGCACATAACCGTCAGGTGAACCTCCAGTTTATCCCCTTCACCCAGAAATACATGCTTTATGTGGATCGCGACTATCTGGATAAAATCATATATAACCTCGTCAGTAACTCATTCAAATATACTCCCAAAAGAGGGGATATCACCGTAAGGATAAGATGTGAAGACCCCGAAAAGGCTGATTTCATCGAGATTCTCGTTGAAGATACGGGTGTTGGTGTTCCCAAGGATATGCAGCAAAAGCTGTTCACCCGTTTCATGCGAACCAATATGAGTACCGACAGCATGGGCATCGGTCTGAATTTCACGGAACAGCTCGTTCTTGCCCACCACGGAGAGATCAGCTACCATGACCGCGAGGGAGGAGGAAGTGTCTTCACTGTGTCACTTCCTAACAAACAGGATGTCTATCAGCCAGAGGACTATATCACCGACAGCGAACTCGATGAAGATCTGAAAGAAGAAGAGGCCGACATGCTGTTGAAAAGCTATAAGGAGCTGGCACCAGTACCGATGAACAACCGTAGGGTATTGGTTGTGGAAGATGATGAGGATGTCCGCGATTATCTCAAGAATGAGTTGGCACCCTATTTCCATGTCACCACGGCCAACGATGGAGTGGAGGCTTTGGAGATGATCCACAAGGAGAACTTCGACCTTTTGATCAGCGATATCAAAATGCCACAGATGGACGGTCTCGAACTGCTGAAGAAAGTAAGGGCTGATGATGACATCTTTGACATTCCCGTGATCCTGCTCACGGCCATGAACAGTATCGAGAAGCAGTTGCAGAGTATGCGCTATGGGGCGGATGACTATATCCCGAAGCCTTTCAGTCCTGCCCTACTCATCGGACGAAGCATCGCACTCATCCAGCAGCGTGACAAACTCCGGCAAGCTTATACCCAGACCAAAGGAAAGGATGATGAAACACTACACCCTTCCGACAATAACCAGCAGGAAGCCAATGCTCCGCTTATCTCCAGTGAGCGCGACCGCAAGTTCCGTGAGATTATCGACATGAAGATTCAGAAGAACTTGTCGAATCCCGACTTTGTGGTGGATGACCTCGCACAAAGCACGGGCTATGGACGTTCACAGTTCTACAGTAAAATGTTAGAGATTACGGGCAAGACACCCAAGGAGTATATCCGGGAGCAGAGAATGACAAAAGCAGCGCAACAATTACGTTCCGGCCATCAGATCACTGTTGCCGAAGTTGCCTACCAGGTAGGCTTTAGTGACCCCTTGTATTTCAGTCGCTGCTTTAAGCAGTACTTCGGCATGACACCATCAAAGTATCAGAAGGGATAAGATATGGCTTGCACAGGAAGAACAAGATAGCTTGATACTCCTGATGAATCATGTTCCGCTATAGATAAGGGTGAGCATACGTTCTGGGGAGAATAACTCTTGTGCCACTTCCTGCAACTGCTTTGCAGTAACGCTATCGATATCGTTGAACAAGCGGGTGATATCTTTTTCCCAGCCATAATGGAGGAAGCTCTTGCCGAAGTCAAGGGCAAAATTCTCGCGGTTATCACAGGCCACACCGATCTGTCCTTTAATCTGCTGCTGGGCACGATGGAGCTGGGCAGCAGAAAGCGGTTTCCGCATGACCTTGTCCAACTCGTGCCGTACCAAACGGAGGCATTGCTTCACATCATGAGGATCACACCCGAAATAAGTGCACCACAGTCCCGTGTCGCCATAGCTCACCATACTGCTCTCCACTGTATAGACCAGTCCGTTCCGTTCCCGCAAAGCGAGATTCAGACGTGCATTCATGCCAGGACCTCCCAAAATATTGTTCAGCAGATAGAGCGGGATACGCTTCTCGCTATGGATGTCGTAAGCACGGCTGCCCAACATGACATGTGCTTGGTGGGTACCTTTGTCAAAGGAATAAATGCCCACTCGATCTCCCTCCCAAAGGGAGGGATTTTCATTACTTGTAAGGGCAGAAAGCACATCAGGCCTTCCTTCCTTCGGGAGGGATTGAAGGTTGTTTTCCAGCAACCTCACCAGTCTCTCGAATTTCACATCCCCATACGCAAAAAAAATAGTATTCTCTGGCGTGTAATACTTTCGTGTGAAACGAAGGGCATCGGCGGTGGTATATTGACGAAGGCGATCTGCGTTACCTAAGATATTATGCCCCAACGGATGACTGGCAAAAAGGATATTCTCGAAATCATCGAAGATCAGCTCGGCGGGAGAGTCATTATAGCTCTCTATCTCATCGCAGATTACCTCGATCTCCTTGTCAATCTCGTGTTGGGGATAGGTGCTATGGAACACTATATCGGTGAGCACATCGATGGCTCGCGGAAGATGTTCTTTCAACACTGCAGCATAGAACACGGTATCCTCCTTGTTGGTGAAGGCATTCAAGTCACCGCCCACCTGCTCCAGACTGTTCAAGATCTGTAGGGATGAGCGCCGTTCGGTTCCTTTGAAAGTGACATGCTCACAGAAATGAGCCAACCCTTCATCCCCCGGCTCCTCATGCCGGGTGCCCGCAGCTATCTGGTAGCCACAATAGACAACCTGTGAGCTGCTGGGCAGATGGATAATCCGCAGTCCGTTGGGAAGCTGCCATGTGTTGTAAGCCATAACCTACTCACTCAACAGCCGTTCTGCCATGGCCTTACCTAAGGCCTCGCACTGGGCGAAGGTGTCGGCATTCACGCTCTGCTTGATCTCTACGGGTGTACCCACAGCCTCGAAGTGCAGGCGCTCTTCATTCCATTTGGCAATCTCGCCCACAGCCTTGCTTGCCCATCCGAAACTGCCAAACCATCCTAACAAGTGGTTACCCTTAATATCCTTACCTGCCAACTCCGACAGCAACACATCCATCTCGTGATACAATCCGGTGTTATAGGTGGGAGCTCCCACGATGAGTCCACGGTAGCGGAACACATCGCGGATGATATACGAGTGGTGGGTCTTCGAAACGTTGTACATGACGATGTTCTTGATGCCTGCCTGGGAAGCAGCACGGGCAATGATCTCGGCGGCACGCTCGGTGTTACCATACATCGTACCATAGCAGATCACCAATCCTCTCTCCGTCTCATAGCGGCTCATCTTGTCGTACATGTCAATCACCTTACTGATGAACTCATGCCACACCGGTCCGTGGGTGGCACAGATATAGTCGAGCTGAATGCCAGCGAGTTTCTTCAGGGCATTCTGCACGGGTGTTCCATACTTACCTACAATGTTGCTGTAGTAACGCACCATTTCCAGCCAGAAGGTGTCGCAGTTGATCTCACTGTCAATGATGCCACCGTTCAGAGCACCGAAGCACCCAAAGGCGTCACCAGAGAAAAGAACATGACAGGTGGCATCCAGTGTCACCATAGTCTCGGGCCAGTGCACCATAGGAGTGAGCACGAAGTTCAATGTATGTGCGCCCAGTTCGATGGAATCGCCATTCTTCACTTCTATGGTGCCGTCACCGATACCATAGAATCCCCCCATCATCTGAAATGTTTTCTTGTTACCGATAATCTGAATGTCGGGATAGTATTTCTTTATCAGGGCGATGCTTCCACTGTGATCAGGCTCCATGTGATTAATCACCAAATAGTCGATAGAACGATCACCGATGACCTCCTGGATATTCTTCAGATAAGGTACGAAGAAATCCACCTCTACGGTATCTATCAAGCACACCTTCTCATCATCGATCAAATATGAGTTATAGCTCACTCCATTGGGCAACGGCCACAAGCCCTCAAAAAGGTTCTTGTTACGATCGTTCACACCCACATAATAAATTTTGTTTGTAATCTCAATCATATAATAGATGTTTTAAATTTTTGAATGGTAGAGAATTAGAATTTGGGGAGTTAGAAATTAGAACTGAGGAGAAGCCCCTTTTTCATTTTGTTCCCGAACTCAACACTCACTGAATTGCTGATTCCCTGACAGCAGTTTGCCGAGAACTCCTGAGCACAGCGGATCACCTTGTCCCACTCCTCTTCTGTCAGTCCACGGTTAATGACCTCACGGGTTATATCATATTTCACCATGCCATAGACAAAGCCGGCATTGAAATTGTCACCCGCACCGATGGTGCTTACGGTTTCCGTGCTAAGGATGGGATAGTCTTTCTTCACAGTGTCGGAACGAAGGGCCACAGGCTCGGCTCCTCTCGTGTAGATAAATTTCTTGCAATAGAAAGAGATCTCCGCATTATAGACCTTGTCGGGATCATTCTTTTTGAATAGTACTTCGAAGTCCTCTTTCGAGCCACGCACAATGTCTGCGTATTCCAAGTTCTCCAGAAAGTTCGGTGTAATCTTCATCACATCATTACGATGAGCCGCGCGAAAATTCACATCATAATACAAGATGGCACCATGTTGACGGGCATAGTCAAGGAAGCCGAACACCTGTGGACGAATCACGGGGTTCACAGCATAGAACGATCCGAACATGACGATGTCATCGGGCTGGATGTCAGGATAGACGAAATCGAGCTGATCATGCGGATGATCCTTATAGAATAGGTACTCTGCATCGTTGTTCTCATCCAGGAAGGCCAGCGAGATCGGTGACTTCGACTCGAGGAACACATTGATATTATCTGCATTCACTCCATTTTCCTTGGCAAATAGGATGATACTTTCGCCCACCCTGTCATTGCCGGTCTCACTGATAAATGAAGCGTTCACCCCCGAACGACCTAAAGAGATCACCCCGTTGAACACACTACCGCCTGGCACCGCACCGACCGGTTTCCCATCTTTGAAGATAATGTCGAGCACGGTCTCGCCAATTCCAATTACTTTCCGCATACTTCTGTAGATTAATCAAGCGCAAAATTAAGTATTATTCGCGACATAGCCAAATGTTTTGAGGAAAAACGATGTTCGCCACTTGGGTATCACAACAGGAATTCCTATTCATCGAGAATGCTTTGTATGTCCGCAATGCTATTGGCCACTTTGATGTAATCCTTCCACTGTTTCCGCGTCACCTTACGGTTTGTGAGGTCGTCGAGAAGGGAAATGAGTGAGTTCCAGAATCCCTTCATGTTATAGAGAATGACAGGCTTCTGGTGGTAGCCGATGGTGAAGGAGGCTGCCACGGAAAAGATCTCATCAAGGGTTCCTATACCTCCCGGCAACGCGATGAACACATCACTCTGTGCCATCATCAGTGCCTTTCGGTCGTTCAGGTTGTCACAAGGGATATGGACATCCATGTGCCCACTGACATGCCCGTTCTCCTCTACCCTCGAGGGCACTACACCGATGACTTGCCCTCCAGTCTCATGAGCAGCCTTGGCCACACATTCCATCAGTCCCATATCAGTACCGCCAAATATCAAGGTGTGCCCGTTCCGGGCTAAGAACTGCCCTAACTCCCATGTCATCGTATAGAAATCGCGGTCGATGTCATGATTAGCCGAACAAAATACACATACTTTCATCTTTCTTTTATTTTGCCGCAAAAATACAAATAAAATCCCATTTGGACACCGTTGATAGTTCGTTTTTTCGTGTAATGATGTTATTTTCTTGTAAAACTCTGTGTATTTGTATCTTGTGTTCAAAAAATATTCGTACCTTTGCAACCGAAACAGATTATAAGAACATTGAAGACATTTGAAGAATTAGGCGTGAGCAGTGAAATACTGCAAGCCATTACAGAGATGGGCTTTGTTTCGCCAATGCCCGTCCAAGAAGAAGTGATCCCTTATTTATTAGGAGAGGGGAATGATGTGATTGCCCTGGCCCAGACGGGTACAGGCAAGACAGCGGCGTTTGGTATTCCGCTGTTACAGAAAATTGATGTGGAGAATGAGGAGACTCAGGCTCTGATTCTGAGTCCTACGCGAGAGTTGTGCTTGCAAATCACCGATGACCTGCGAGACTTCTCCAAGTATATGAAAGGAGTGCATGTGGTGCCCGTCTATGGCGGTGCAAGCATCGAACAGCAGATTCGTGCCCTTCGTCATGGAGCACAGATTATCGTAGCCACCCCAGGACGTTTGATCGACTTGATGCATCGCGGCAAGGCGCAGATCAGTAATATCAAGAGTGTGGTGCTTGACGAGGCCGATGAGATGCTGAACATGGGTTTCTCGGAGAGTATCAATGAGATCTTCGAGAATGTTCCTGCCGAACGGAACACCTTACTGTTCTCAGCAACGATGAGCAAGGAAATTGAGAAAATTGCCTTGAACTACCTGCACGACCACAAGGAGATTGTGGTAGGCAGCCGCAACGAGGGTGCCGAGAACGTGAATCATGTCTATTACATGGTAAACGCCAGGGACAAATACCTGGCACTGAAGCGTATCGTGGATTTCTATCCCCGTATCTTTGCCATCATCTTCTGTCGAACAAAGATCGAGACACAGGAGATTGCCGACAAACTGATTAAAGACGGGTATAATGCTGAGAGTCTGCATGGCGACCTCAGTCAGCAGCAGCGCGACCTCACGATGCAGAAGTTCCGTCAACATCTCACCCAGTTACTGGTAGCCACCGATGTGGCAGCCCGTGGGTTGGATGTGGACGATCTTACCCATGTCATTAACTATGGTCTGCCCGATGACATCGAGAACTATACCCATCGCAGTGGCCGTACGGGTCGTGCCGGTAAAAAGGGTACTTCGATCTCCATTGTCCACAGCAGAGAGAAACATAAGATCCGTAACATCGAAAAGGTCATCGGCAAGGAGTTTGTCGAAGCGGAGATTCCATCAGCCCAGGAGATTTGCAAGAAGCAATTATATAAGGTGATGGACCAAATTGTGAAAACCGATGTACTGGAAGACCAGATATCTCCATTCATGGATGACATTAACCGGTTCTTTGAATATATCGACAAAGAGGATATCATCAAGAAAATTGTGAGTGTAGAGTTCGGGAAATTCCTAAGTTATTATGCCAACGCACCTGAGATTGAGAAACCGAGTTCCAAAAGGAGCAAAGAGGAAGGCAGCAAGAAAGGAACACGTGAACGGGGCTCCCGGAAGGCTGAGCCTGGTTACCGTCGTCTGTTCATTAACTTAGGAAAGAAGGACGGTTTCTACCCTGGTGAGCTGATGCAATTCCTTAACAAGAACGTGAGAGGTCATGTAGAGGTGGGACATATCGACTTACAGAACACGATTTCTTTCTTTGACGTCTCAGAGGAGGATGCGGAACGAGTCATGAAATACCTCACCGGTGCACGCTATAAGGGTCGTGAAGTACGTTGCAATGATGCTGATGAAGGTGGAAAAGAGTCTGCAGGAAGAAGGAAAGAGAACGGACCACGTAGGACAGATGCTGGAGCCAGAAACACTCGGAGTGGTTCAAAGAGAACAAAAGAATCCGATGACACTGCTGGTTTTAGCCGTTATGAGAAAAAGAAGAAAACGGAGAGTAAGCGAGGACAACGGGGGGCTATGCGCAAGGAAAGCGGCAGACAAGATGATTGGCGCCAGTTCTTCCAAGACGGTCCCATCCAGTTGATAGGTGAAGAGCCTGACTTCTCTGAAGAGGGATGGGCTCGTAGAAAGCCAAAGAAGAAAGGCAAATGACCGCTCGGTCATTTGCCTTTCTTCTTTAATAAGGTGAGATATTGTTCAAGGCTCCAATCTTTCCCTCTATCACAGGTGTGGTGAAGAGCTGCTGAAGATCATCGTAGGTGATCTGTGTCTGAGGGGAGAAGGCATCTGACTGCATGTATTGCAGAATACTGCTGTATAGCTGCCGTGCCTCTGGATATTGCTGCAGCTTGTCGAGAGGCGACATGCAGACCAATAACTTACCTTTATTGACTGCAAATTCGAAGATCATTCCTAACTTGTGGTTCCGCTCGATATTGTCGATCACCTGTACTATCGGCCGGTAGCTGGCAGCGGTGTTATCGAGCATAAACGGACGAGATGCCTTGATGATGGGGAACCACTGCCAGTTGGTGTGCATCTCTGTTGGGAAATCATGAAACAGGGGATGCTCAGGATTGGTGAGGATGCCCAATGTTCCTGGCGATACCGGTCTTTTGTTATTCTCCGAAATGGTCTTGAACATACGATAGTTCCAGTAGTCTGTCTGGAACAGTCCTCCTACGGTAAGCTCTGTCATCTCTGTACTGTCAGGCATCAGCAGTACGGTGGCACCACCCGACAATTTCCTTGCCATCTCGGCATCATAACGATGGGCAATGATGACGTCTTTGGCAGCAATTTGCTGAGGTGGATAAACCCACAGGGCATAACTATTGGTATAGCATTTTTCAGACACCTTATTATAATAGGTACGCAACACCAAGTTCAATCGTTGAGCTTTCTTGATGCCAGAGACATCTAACGACAACTCACCGATATCGACAAGTCCGATGCTTTTCTGGGGAATACTCATGACTCCCTTGCGATAGACGGTTCCATCAGTGGTAAGCAACTGCCATTCCAAAGTACCGTCGTTCCACTGATTCTGTCCTGCAGGCTCACTATAATTGGCCAGCTGAATCTTTCCTTGAATGATCTCATCGGTAGTCCAGCAGAATTTGGGCGTGAGGAAAAGGGGGACAATCGGCGAGCACCATTGTGTGAACTCTTGTGGTGTGGTGATTCCCTTGCTCTCCATGAATGCATCGAGAACACCGACATACGCAGATCCTTGTCCGGGATAGTCTTGAAGGTCAAGTAACTGGAATCCTCCAAAGCCAGGGGTACGCAGATCCATCTCGATATCCTGCTTATAGAGTTGTACGCTCCATAATCCGGAGGCTTTGTGGAAATCTGCAGCTTGATCGAGCATGCCAGCTTTCTCCAAACGGTCGCGGAACACTTCCATATTATATGGATAGAGTACACCTGTGTACTTTTTGATCTCGTTAAAGTCGGGGTAGGTTTGGAACTGTGCTGTCTCATGACTGATAATAGGAACAGGACAATCTTTGATACCTTCTGAGAAATTCATTATCGTGTTCGGATAGAGGCTGTTGATCATTCCACCGCCGTAAGTGTCGGCAAAGGAGAAGGAGCCACGAGTGTGAGTATTGAATTTCCCCCACTCCTCACCACCGTTACGACAGGTAACAAAGAAATCCATGCCCTCTTTCCATCCCTGATAACCTAAGTAGTAGTTCGAGCCGAAAGTATAGAGCTTCTGCTTGTCAATCTTTCGGAAAGCATCGGCAAAAACCTTCATTGTAGGGATATCTCCCCATAGCTCATTACCTAAGGCCATCATCACAAACGAGGGGTGATGCCCATAGGTGGAGATAATCTTAATACCCTCTTGCATCAGGAACTCCATCAGGCGTTTGTCGTTTTTGTTGAAGTCACCCCAGAAAGGGAGCTCCGGTTGCAGATACATTCCCTCGATGTCGGCAGCGAGAAAGCATGCCTCGGGTGGACACCACGAATGGAAACGGATATGGTTGATACCATAACCCTTGCAAATCTGGAAATAACGGCGCCACGACTGGATGTCCATCGGCACATGGCCAGTCAACGGAAACACACAGGCATCATGCTTTCCACGGAGGAACGTGAGATGGTCATTGATCGTGAACTGTGTGCCCTGTGTACTGAACTTCCGCAAACCAAAACATTTCTCAATTTCATCATGACCTTCTATCTTCACATGAACCTGATAGAGATCGGGGTGAGCCTCACTCCAAAGCTTCAAGCTGTCATCTCTGTAGATCACCCGGATATGAGTAAACGGTTTGGTTGTGGGAGGTATCATCTTTTCTGCAATCACATAACCGTAATTACTACCCCAGGGTATCAAAGTGAACTGGGCCTTCGTAGGCTTCTTGAGCTGTCCTTTCAAATTAACATCGACCAACACTTCCTTCCTGCCAGCGTCTGTGGTAATGGTCATGTCACTAATATAGGTCGTAGCACGACTCATCAAGTAGATTCTACCGATGATACCGTTCCAGTTAGTCTGGGTGTCTTCGGTATAGGCATGGGAATTGCTAACAACCTGAGGCGGCACTGCCCGATCACTGTTATCCACCATCACAGTGATACGATGGTTCCCAGGTTTCAGCCATCTTGAAAGGTCATACTCTTGGGGAGCGGAGATAATACTGCTGTTTCCAACCAGTTTACCATCAACATAAACAGTGGTAGGCTTGGTACGTTCCAGAAACAGAATAATCTGCTGGTGGCGCCATTCAGGCGGGATATTTACAGGTACCTCATACCACGCCCTTCCCACATAACTGTAGTTACGAGTCAGGTGTGTAGTCTCGTCTTTCTTCTGAGCAGCATTTCCTTGCTTGTTCGTATCGGTGGTACCAGGCAGGAAAATGGTACTGTTCAACTTGGAAGAAGCCGTCAAGGAGGAGTCTGGGTCTAACTGGAAACGCCAGTACCCACTCAGACTGATGGTCTGACGATAGCCTGCATTCACGGTGGGCATGTCTTCCTGTGCCCAAATGACGAGGGTGGCTAATACACTTGCTAGCAGTAATCCAATCCTTTTCATCTCTCGTCTTTCATCTCTCATCTAGCATTGATTTCCTTCAGCAGGCGATCAGCATGACCCCAACGGTCCATCATGAAGAGCACATAACGGATATCCACACCGATGCAACGGGCAAGGACACGATCGAAATTGATATCACTGGAAAGCGAGTCCCAATTACCATCAAAGGCCAGACCGATAAGTTCACCTTTACCATTGAACATGGGTGAGCCACTATTACCACCCGTGATGTCATTATTGGTCAGGAAGCAGAGCTGCATTTTTCCAGTGGTCTTATCTGTATAAGGGGTGAAATCCTTGGCAGAAAGCAGTTCGTGCATGATGGGCTCAGCGAAATATTCATCAATCTCATCGGCACGTTTCATCTTCTCCACGATACTCTCAGCAGTGGTGTAGTAGCCAGAGGGTTTACCATCTAAGAGATATTCACCCACCTGACCGTAGCTGAGTCGCATGGTAAAGTTAGCATCTGAGTAGTGGGGCATGTCAGCCTCCATGCGCAGCTTGGCAGCACAGAGGTATTTCTCCTGTAGTTCTACCTGTTCCACATAAGGATGCAGGTCGTCACGTATCTCTGCCAATGCGGCTGTTAAATCAAGACCTAACTGCACACCCGGATCTTTCAAGTAACTCTTCTTGGCAGGATAAATCTTCTTGCCTTTCATGAGCATTGATTTCTTGTAGAGATAATTTACATATTTGGTATAGTCGTTCTTGAACTTCTTCTCAATGGTCTGATAGAAGGCTGGCAAATACTTCGCACCGACCTGCTCCTTATAGTTCTTTAGCAAGGCAGCAAAAACCTCCTTATCGAGAGCTTCATCCCATTCTTCACTGTTATCGGAAATCTCAAAGTATTGTTTTTTCTCATCATCCTCCGGACCCTTCAATTCGAAACCTCCGGTATTCACACGCATAGCTCTTGTCACCAGTTCATTTGTGCGATTGAAGGTCTCCACCCAATACATAAAAGCACGATCCGACTCAAAGCGGCTGCTGTAGAGCTTACCTAATTTCTCGAAGTCGAGTTCATCTTTCAGGTAACCTGTCTCCTCCTGGAATTTTCTAATGCGTGCTTCATGTTCTTGCTTCTGTCGGATAATACCGATGGAATCGATACACTTGTTCATACCCATAGAGTTCTTCCAGTAGTTGGAACTTTGGGCATACTTACTGTCGTATTTAATACGGACGGCTTCGCTGGCATTCATGTGGCGTTTCATGATCTCCTGCTTGATGCCGCGTACCTGCACACGAGTAGCATTCTCCGCATCGCGCATCTCACGGATACCATAGGAGGAGAGATAGCGATTGGTACTTCCGGGATAGCCGATGGTCATGGAGAAATCACCATCTTTGTATCCCTGCATACTGACGGATGCCCACGATGTGGGATGATAGGGCACGTTCTTATCAGAGTAATCAGCAGGACCGTTGGTCTGAGGATCGGCATAGATGCGGAACACGGAGAAATCACAAGTCTGACGAGGCCACATCCAGTTATCGGTCTCACCACCGAATTTTCCCATCGACTTGGGAATAGCAAACACTAGGCGCAAGTCGTGGAATGTCTGGTAGGTGGTGGCGAAATAAGCATTACCCTCATAGAACGGATCAATCTCGATGTGGAGGGTTTTGTCAATCTTTCGGATACTGTCGTTCATCGCCTGCTGGAGCGAATCTATCAGGAGTGTCCAATCGTCGTCATACACTTTGTTCCCCTTGGCAAGGTTCTCTAACTGCTCAGTAATATCTTTCTGTTCGCGCATAAAGCTCACGAACATGTTCTTGTTCGGCAGCTCCTCCTCGTAGCTCTTGGCACAGAATCCGTTGAGCATATAGTCATGCTCCACAGTAGAGTGGCTGCGTATCGACTCGAATCCGCAGTGGTGATTCGTAAATACCAGTCCGTTAGGGGATACTACCACACCCGAGCAATAGCCCGAAAAGTTCACCACACAGTTTTTGATGGCATTCTCACTACTGTACAAGTTCTCGTAAGGCATGGCGAAGCCTTCTGCCTTCATCTGCTCATACACTGCCTGTGGCAAATTGTAAAGTGTCCACATGCCCTCGTCGGCAGAGACTGTCATGGGCACAGCCAAAAGGTACAAGGGCAAAAGCGCTGATAAAATCCTTTTCATTTGTTTCATATGTTTGATATTCCAATGTCTTGACTTGCAATAAATCAATTATCAATTGTCAATTATTTATCTAAAGAACCTCCCCACCACAGGGATGTTTGCCAACGGCAGGTCATGCTTAATGATATATGCCACGAAGACGATAATCCAAGCCGTATTGATGATTAGGGCGAGCCACCATGCAAGACGGTCCTTGAAGAATAGGATCATAAACGTGATGAATCCAGCCAGTAACACGTAGCATCCCATCTCCTTCATCGGGTAGGGGATGGGGTTCTTCTTCTGTCCCACGAAATAGCTCAGCAGCATGGACGTTCCGTAGCCTGCCACACCGCCCCAGGCACAGGCCCAGTAGCTGTATTTGGGTATCAACAGGATATTCACCGCTAATAGGACGAGGCATCCTGCTAACGAGAACCATGCTCCGTAGATGGTCTTGTCGATGAGTTTGTACCAAAACGACAGGTTGAAATAGATACCCATCATAATCTCTGCAGCCATCACGATTGGCACCACATCTAATCCCTCGCGGTAACCAGCGCCGATGATATATTTCAACAGCGGCATCCAGCCTATCACGCAGATAAAGGCAAGCAATGTGAATATCAGGAAATATTTCATCGCCGAGGCATAGTATTCACCTTTATCTGCATCTTTGCTCTTGGCAAATACAATGGGCTCGTAGGCATAGCGGAAGGCTTGGGTAATCATCGCCATGATCATGGCTATCTTCACACAGGAACCGTAGATACCTAACTGTATGTCGGCTTCAATTCTGTCGGGATAGATCAACGGGAAGAGAATCTTGTCTGCCACTTGGTTCAGGATACCTGCAACACCGAGCACCAGAATAGGCCATGAGTAGCTGAACATCCTGCGCAGTAGTTTCCCATCGAAATGCCACTGAATATAGAAGAGGTCGGGAATGAAGAAGAAGGTGATAAATCCTGTACACAGCAGGTTGAGGAAGAATACGTAGAACACGGATGTCTTACCTAACCATACAAAGAAGATCACGTTCAGGGCGATATTCATGAAAATAAACAGCAATTTCAGCGAAGCAAAACGGATGGGACGTCTTTGGAAACGCAAATAACTGAATGGTATCGCCTGCAGGGCATCCAAGGCAACCACCACACCCATCATCAGCAGATAATCGGGATGTTTCTCATAACCAAGGACGTTGCAGATGGGTGTGATGAGGCAGAAGAGCAGGATCAGGAAGATGGCTGCGAGTGTACCAACCACGGCAAACGATGTGGTGAATACGGTATCGGGCCATCTCTTTCCTTGTTGTTGGGCATCGGAGGGTATCTCCTCGTTCGCAAAACGAAACAGGGTGGTTTCCATACCGAAGGTGAGAAGGACAAGGATGAGTGCGGTGTAGGCATACATGTTCGTGCTGATTCCGTAGTCGCCAGAATCCTTGGGCATATAATGGGTGTAGAGCGGTACGAGCAGGTAGTTCAGGAACCTGCCCACAATGCTCGACAGTCCATAGATGGCCGTATCCTTGGCCAGTGATTTCATGTTTGCCATAATGAGTCCTGTTTATCCGAAGAACATGTAACAAATGGCGATGGCTGAGATGATTCCGGCAAGGTCAGCAAGCAGACCACAGGTTACTGCATGTCGCATGTGACTGATGCCTACACTACCGAAATAAACAGCCAGAATGTAGAAGGTAGTATCAGTACTGCCTTGGAAGACACAGCTCAGACGACCGATAAACGAGTCGGCACCGTATTGTGTCATGGCATCCACCATCATACCTCGTGCTCCACTACCGCTCAGTGGCTTCATCAAGGCCGTGGGTAAGGCGCCGACGAAGTCGCTGTTGATGCCGCAGGCACTTACGGTCCACGAGATACCATCAATGAGCATATCCATGGCTCCAGAAGCACGGAAAACACCGATGGCAACGAGGATGGCTACCAGGTAAGGAATGATTCTCACCGCAGTGTCGAACCCGTCCTTGGCTCCTTCTATGAAGGCATCATATACGTTCACCTTCTTCCGCATACCAGCCGCTATAAATCCAATAATGATGGTCATCAACAGGATATTGGCAATACTCGTGCTCACCACGTTCATCTGCTCCTTGTCCATTTGCGAGAATCCCCAGATAATGGCGGCCACAATGGCACACATACCTCCTAAGATGAGGAGCATGGTGCGGTTCAGAAGGTTGATGCGCTGATACAGACTGGTAATAATAACACCTGCCAAGGTGGAGAAGAAGGTAGCCAGCAGGATGGGGATGAAGATATCGGTGGGCTGCGCAGCTCCTAACTGGGCACGATACACCAGAATACTCACGGGAATGAGTGTCAGTCCGGAGGTGTTCAGTACCAAGAACATAATCATCGAGTTGCTGGCCGATACATTTCTTTTCTTACGTTTTTCTTCATCTGCCTCCACTTCCTCGTTCCTTGCCACATTCAGCTCCTGTAGCTGCTCCATGGCTTTCAGACCGAGAGGTGTTGCGGCATTATCAAGTCCCAGCATGTTGGCAGCGATATTCATGAAGATACTGCCCGTTACGGGATGTCCCTTGGGAATCTCTGGGAACAGCTTGGTGAATACTGGACTGAGAATGCGGGCAAAGACATTGATCACACCGCCCTTCTCGCCGATTTTCATGATGCCTAACCACAGTGCTAACACACCTGTCAGCCCCAATGAGATTTCAAACGCCGTCTTTGAAGAAGAGAATGTTGAGTCCATCATCGCAGGAAACACGGTGGTGTCACCCATAAAAATCAGCTTCACCAGCGCAATCACGAAGGCGATGAGAAAAAAAGCAATCCAAATATAGTTCAGTACCATAAGTAATATGACATCTTGCCTCTCCTCTAACAGAAGAGAATCCTATTTTTCTGCAAAGGTAAGGAACATTTTGTGAAAAAGCAAAAAATCAACACTTTTTATACAATTCGTCAACCCCATACCACTGTGTTCCTATGATTACAAAAGAAAGGTATTCCCGTCGATTATATAAACAATCATCTCATGGAAAATCAAATAAAGCACTGGTTCCAGCAAAGACGCATGCTGGTTATTGTTACATGGATGAGCTGTCTGTCGGCAGCTGTCTGTGCACAAGATCTTTACGTATCAACGTCTTTCCATGAGCCCGCCACCGAGGGACTGCGTTTTATCTACAGTCATGATGGTGTGAAATGGGACTCCATTCAAGGGGTGTTCCTTCGCCCCGAGGTAGGCCAGCAGAAGGTGATGCGCGACCCATCGATCGTGAAGGGTGCTGACGGCACCTTCCATTTAGTATGGACCAGTTCATGGCGCGGTGACCGCGGCTTCGGCTATTCTTCATCGAAGGATCTCATTCACTGGTCAAAGCAGCGTTTCATTGAGACCGGCATGGACACCACGACGGTGAACACATGGGCTCCTGAGTTATTCTACGATGACGTAAAGAAACAGTACCTGATTGTGTGGGCCTCATGTGTCCCTGGGAAGTTTCCCGATGGCTTAGAGGATCATAAGAACAATCACCGGCTGTATTACATGACCACCAAGGACTTCCGCACGTTTTCAAAGATGCAGCTGTTCTACGAACCGGGATTCTCGGCCATCGATGCCACGCTGGTAAAACGCGGAAACCAGGACTATGTGATGGTGGTGAAGGACAATACGCGGCCGATGCGCAACATCAAGGTGGCCTTTGCCACGAGTCCCTACGGCCCGTGGAGTGCAGCCTCGGAACCCTTCACGGAATCGTTTACCGAAGGACCTTCCACGGCAAAGGTGGGCGACTGGTACTACATATACTACGACTCGTACCGCCATAAAATCTACGGCGCCCATCGCACGAAGGACTTCAAGACCTTCCAGGACCAGACGGGCAGCGTGCGCTTCCCCATTGGCCATAAGCACGGCACGGTCTTCATGGCAGACGAGCAACTGGTGGAGAACCTGAAGAAATACAACCGCGACTGCGTGCGCTATACCGGAACGGCCATCTCCCGACCCGAAAGGCACGACGGCGGACTGCAGCCCACCATCGGCGTGCATAACATCCAGACCCTGCGCGGCGAGAAACCTTGGACCTATAACCACCAGCCGATGATGGCCTACTGGAACGGACGGTTCTATATGCACTACCTGACCGCCCCCCGCCATGAGCACGAAGCACCTGGAAAAACCATGCTGCAGACTTCGGAAGACGGCTACACATGGAGCAAACCCGTGGAACTGTTCCCCGAATACAACGTGCCGGAAGGTTTCTGCAAGGAAGGTTCCACCCTGCCCCCGGCCCATAATCTGAAGGCCGTGATGCACCAGCGGGTGGGCTGGTATGTGGCGCCCAACGGCAAACTGCTGGCCATCGGCTACTATGGCATCTGCCAAACGATGAAGGACGACCCCAACGACGGCAACGGCATCGGGCGCGTGGTGCGTGAAATCAAGAAGGACGGCTCGTTCGGTCCCATCTATTTCATCCACTACAACCACGGTTTCGGCGAGAAGAACACCGACTATCCCTACTACAAAAAGGCCAAGGACAAGAATCTGATAAAGGCCGTGGATGCCCTGATTGCCGACCCCATGCAGCGCATGCAATGGGCTGAGGAGAGTGACCGCGGCGACGATATCCTGCCCTTCAAGTCGCCCCTGAAGGCTTTCAGCGGCTATACCCTGCCCGACGGCCGGAAGGTGGGCCTGTGGAAACATGCCCTTACCAGTATCTCTGCCGACGGCGGAAACACCTGGCGCGAGCCTGCCTACCGTGCTCCCGGACTGGTGAACAGCAACGCCAAGATATGGGGACAGCGGTTGAGCGACGGTTCCTACGCCACGGTCTATAACCCGGCAGAATACCGTTGGCCGCTGGCCATCAGCCTCAGCAGCGACGGACTGAATTACAATACGCTCTCGCTGGTTCACGGCGACGTGATGCCCTTGCGCCACGGCGGTCAGTTCAAGAGCTACGGTCCGCAGTATGTGCGTGGCATCCAGGAGGGTAACGGAACACCGAAAGACGGCAACCTCTGGGTGACCTACAGCACGAACAAGGAGGACATGTGGGTGTCGAGAATTGCCGTACCCGTCAGACTGGCGGCCACCAGTCATGCTGGCGGCAGTTTTTCGCAGTACAAGACACTGGCCGACATGACCGACTGGAACCTCTATATGCCGCAACTGTGCCCCGTGGTTCTCCACGGGGAAACACTGCACCTTTCCGACTGCGACCCCTACGACTATGCCAAGGCCGAACGTGTGATTCCTGCCACGAAGGAACTGGAAGTGGAGTTCGACCTGATGATGGACCAGGATGACAAAGGAGAATTCGACATCGAGTTCATGGACAACGGCGGCAACGTTTGCTCACGCATCGTGGTTGATTCAGCAGGAGCCGTTCGAGTGAAGGGCGGCGCCCGCTATGGCACCCTTGTGAAAAAATATGAGATGGGTGTGGAATACCATATCAAGGCCCTGCTTTCCACGAGTCAGCACCGCGCCGTCTATTTCGTGGATGGCAAGAAAGTCAGCGAACGGCAGTTTGATACGCCGGTGGAAGCCATCACGCGCATCGTCTTCCGTACGGGAAAAATCTTCACGGAACCCAACAACGAGACACCCGCCGATCAGGATTTCGACATGCCGCGAGCCGATGAGCTCGACCCTGCTGTCGGCTATCATATTGCCAATGTGGTCAGCAGACCGATGGCCGACGGTGTTTTCCCCCTCCACGGCAGCGATGCTCCCGTGGTGGCCAGCCATGGCGGCAGTCTGTTTATGAACCAATATAACTGTCTGGATGCACGCCCAGCAGCGCAAATGCAGCCCTCCGTGCTATCCACCGATATTCTTCCGGCCTATGCCGACCGTTTTGCCGCTGACGAAAAGGCTTTCTATGCCCTCGACACCGAAGAGCGGAAAGCCCCGATGCCCGACATTGCCAACGAGGACGCCGCCAACTGGATGGCCGAGAATGTTCCCCTCTTCGACTGTCCTGACAAGGATTTCAACGATATCTATTACTTCCGCTGGTGGTCGCTGCGCAAGCATATCAAGCGCACGCCCGTGGGCTGGGGCATGACAGAATTCCTGGTCCCCCGCTCCTATGCCGACCGCTACAACCTCATTGCCTGTGCCATCGGCCATCATGTGATGGAAACCCGCTGGTTGCGCGACACTACTTACATGCACCAAATACTGCGCACATGGTATTACGGCAACGACGCGTATGAACAAGTTCTCCAGCTGGAACCCGCATGCCATCTACGAGGCCTTCAAGGTGCAGGGCGACACCACTTTCCTGCTCGCTCTCCGTCCAAGGTTGGAAGAAGAATATGCCCGCTGGAAGAGCACCAACCGATTGGAGAATGGCCTCTACTGGCAGGGCGACGTGCAGGACGGCATGGAGGAAAGCATCTCAGGCGGACGCAAGAAGCAGTATGCCCGTCCGACCATCAACAGCTATATGGCGGCCAACGCCAAGGCTTTAGGTCAGATTTCGCTCTTGGAAAACCAGCAGCAGAAAGCAACGGAATACGACAACGACTACCGTCAGCAGCTGCGCCTCATCGAGGAGAAGCTGTGGAACAATGACCAGCAGTTCTTCGAGACAATGCGCGGCGACTCTTCTGCCCAGGTGCGCGAGGCCATCGGTTACATGCCCTGGTATTGCAATCTCTTTGAGGGGCAAGAGGGAAAGTCCAAGTATGATGTGGCCTGGAAACAGCTGACCGACGAAAAAGGATTCTGTGCCCCCTACGGACTGACCACTGCCGAGCGCCGTCATCCGCTGTTCCGCTCACACGGCTTCGGCAAATGCGAATGGGACGGAGCCATCTGGCCCTTTGCCACCAGTCAGACGCTGACAGCGCTGGCCAATTACCTGAATGACGGAACTACGGTTCCCGGCATCGATTCATCCATCTTCTTCAAGCAGATGAACCTCTACGCCCAGTCGCAGCACATGCGCGGCAAACCTTATATCGGCGAATATCTCGACGAGACCACCGGCTACTGGCTGATGGGCGACCGCGAACGTTCGCGCTATTACAACCACTCCACCTTTGCCGACCTCGTGATTACAGGTTTGGCTGGTCTGCGTCCGCAGGCCGACGGCAGTATCGTGGTCAATCCCTTAATACCTGCCGACAGTTGGGATTACTTCTGTCTCGACGGTATCCTTTACCGCGGACAGCTGCTCACCATCATCTGGGACCGCGACGGCCAGCACTATCATCAGGGACAGGGTCTCACGCTGATGGTCAATGGTAAGACGATGGCAAACAGAAAAGACATTGGAAAACTGATTTACAAATGAGAAAAAATCTTCTATATGCATTGCTGCTGATGACAATAGCCGCCAGTGCACAGAGTTACGAAACGCAGTTCACACGATCGCTCCACGATGTGATGGACGATGTGCAGTCACGCTTCGGTATCCGTTTGAAATATGACATGGACACCACGGGATTGAAAGTGGCCTATGCCGACTTCCGCATCCGTCCCTATTCAGTGGAGGAGACGTTGACGAATCTGCTGTCACCCTTTGACTTCAAACCAGTCTTCCAACAAGGAAACCTTTGGAAAGTGAAGCGATATGAATACCCTCGTCGTCAGCCCGCCGATGGTAAAAAACTCATCAGTTGGCTGAGTTCCCTATATAATAATAAGGAACAATGGGAAGCCCGTCGCGATACCCTTCGCATTGAGGTGAGGAAACGATTAGGCATTGATGCTCTGTTGAGTCAATGCATGTTGGAAAAAAATGAATTCGGACCCGTCAGGAAGCACGATGGATATACCGTCCAGAACTTCCGGTTGTCTACCGTCAACGGTCATACCCTATGTGGAAGCATCTATTCACCTGTTGCACTGTCTTGGAAAAAGGGAAAGCTCGACAGGGATGGAGTCCGAAAGCGTGGAAAGTATCCGTTGATTGTGTGTCCCAACGGCCATTTCAACGGCGGCCGTTACAATGCAGACCTGCAGAAACGCTATGCCACGCTGGCCCGCATGGGTGCCGTTTGCGTTAGCTACGACCTGTGGGGATGGGGCGAGAGCGAGGATGAAGTGGGAGCTGAGGCACACCACACCAGTGAAGCCCATGTGATGCAAGCCTATAACGGATTACGCATTCTCAACCTCTTGTCTATGCAGAAGGACATCGACCCCCAGCGCATCGGTGTCAACGGAGGATCAGGTGGTGGCACACAGTCGGTACTCCTCTCCGTCCTTGACGATCGCTTTACTGCATCCTGTCCTGTGGTCAGCATGTCATCATGGTTCGATGGCGGCTGTCCCTGTGAGAGTGGCATGCCCATACAGCTCAGTGGTGGTGGCACCTGTAATGCAGAACTTGCCGCCCTCTTCGCCCCCAAGCCGATGATGGTGGTCAGTGACGGTGGCGATTGGACCAGTACGACACCAGAATTGGAATTCCCCTATCTGCAGAGAAATTACGGTTTCTACGGTAAACAGGATCAAGTGCGCAATGTCCATCTTCCTAATGAACGCCACGATTTCGGTCCCAACAAGCGACAGGCTGTCTATGACTTTTTCATTGACGTCTTTGGTCTTGACCGTAGTAAGCTGAATGAAGATAAGGTAACGATTGAAAACGAGAGCACCCTCCGGTTCTCACCTAAAAAATAAATCCATGAAGACAAGTACCGAACCCATGACATACGAGCAAACCGCTTTTTCTGACCTGTTCACAGCACGTCCCACAACAGGTCAGACCGTCCTCGTTGTGCTAATCCTTTTGACGGCACTCTTCTCGCAAACAGCCAAGGCAGACAGTCCTCACTTACTATGGTACAACAAGCCAGCCATGACATGGACGCAAGCCTTGCCTGTGGGAAACGGTGTACTGGGTGGAATGGTGTTCGGGACTCCCACCGTGGAACGCATCCAGCTGAATGAGGAAACCATTTGGGCAGGACAGCCTAACAACGTATGCAACCCCGATGCCCGTGAGTATCTTCCGAAGGTACGTCAATTGATTTTCGAGGGAAGATACAAGGAAGCACAGGAACTGGCCAATGAGAAAGTAATGCCCGTTGGTGCAGGACAGAACATGGGAATGCCCTATCAGCCCTTCGGTGATGTATCCATTGCCATGCCAGGGCATGCCGCATATAGTAGTTATGAGCGTTTCCTCGACATTGACAATGCCCGTTCTGTTGTAAGATACAGTGTTGACGGCGTACAATATGAGCGCGAGACCATTGCTCCATTGGGCAGTAAGGTCATTGCCGTGCATTTCACAGCCTCTCGTCCTGGCATGATCACGTTTACAGCCTCTCTGTCATCTCCCCACACCGATGTGCTCATTGGCAGTGAAGGTAACGAGGCTACGCTCCTGGGTGTTTCTGCCAAGCATGAGAACCTGAAGGGAAAGGTACGTTTCCAAGGCAGGATGGCAGCTCAGGCAACAGGTGGAACCATCATGCAGAACGATGGTCAGCTCAGTGTGGTGCGTGCCAATGAGGTCACATTGTATATTACCGTTGGTACCAATGTCATGAGCTACAAGGACATCACTGGCGATGAGGTCAGACAGAGCAAGGAACGCCTACATGATGCCATGACCTTGGGCTATGCACACCTAAGAGAGCGTCATGAACAAATCTATCACCAATACTACGACCGTGTGAAACTGGATCTTGGTGACAACCTCTTTCCGGGTGTTCCCACCGATGTGCGTATCGACCGCTTCCGCGAGCACGCTGACAACCACCTTGTCACGACCTATTTCCAATTCGGACGCTATCTGCTGATTTGCTCTTCACAGCCCGATAACATCAACCCCGCTAACCTGCAGGGTATCTGGAACGAGAAAATGTTTCCCTCATGGGACTCCAAATACACGACGAACATCAATCTGGAGATGAACTACTGGCCATCAGAGGTCACCAACCTGACGGAAATGAACGGTCCGCTGTTCCGTCTGATTCATGAAATCAGCATTACAGGACGTGAAACGGCAAAGAAAATGTATGGTACCGATGGCTGGGTTCTTCACCACAATACCGATCAGTGGCGTATTACAGGACCTGTTGACCGTGCTACAAGTGGTCTATGGCCCACGGGGGCAGGCTGGATTTGCCGTCATCTCTGGGAGCATTACCTCTTCACAGGTGACAAGGAGTTCCTGCGCCGCTCCTATCCCATCATGCTTGAAGCAGCCCGGTTCTACAGTCAGATACTTGTCAAGCATCCCACCAAGAACTGGCTTGTCATCTGTCCTGGTGAATCACCTGAGCATGGAGGGAAAGGGCGTCCCAGTCCTCTGGATGCTGGTGTAACCATGGATAACCAGATCTTGTTCGAGCTCTATACCGAAGTATTGGAAGCAGCAAAAGTCATCAACGACCATAACGCCCTGCTCGATGTACTGAAAGAGCAGTTACGGCAGTTGCCGCCCATGCAAATAGGAGAATGGGGACAGCTGCAGGAATGGCTCGACGACCTTGACGATCCCAAAGACGATCACCGTCATTTCTCCCACTTGTATGGTCTGTATCCCAGTAACCAGATTTCCCCTTACCGCACCCCTGCCTTATTCCAAGCTGCACGTACCTCGTTAACGGCACGCGGTGATGTGTCCACGGGATGGTCTATGGGATGGAAGGTATGCTCCTGGGCACGTTTCCTCGATGGAGAGCACGCCTACAAACTCATACAAGACCAGCTCACCCTTACTGCCGACACCTTCCTCATCTTCGGTTCCGTGAAACAGAAGGGAGGTACCTATCCCAATATGTTCGATGCGCACCCCCCCTTCCAGATAGATGGGAACTTCGGATGCACGGCAGGTATCGCCGAGATGTTGGTACAGAGTCACGACGGTTTCATCTTCCTGCTTCCAGCACTCCCCAGCATCTGGAAAGACGGTTCCGTGAAAGGCTTGAAGGCACGAGGTGGCTTCGAGGTTGATCTCGAATGGCGTAACGGAAAGCTCACCCATGCCACCATCCGCTCAGCGCGTGGAGGACAGTGCCGCATCCGTTCCTATGTGCCCCTCAAGGGGAAATCCTTGAAGTCAGCCAAGGGAAAGAACGCCAATCCTGCTTTCTCTCTGACAGACACCCCTGCTCCTATCGTCAGTCCGAAGGCAGGAATCACATCCCCATCCTTAAAGAAGACATACCTATACGACTTGTCCACAGAGGCAGGCTCCACCTATATCATTCAATAAGAAACAAAGAAACAGAATATGAAAAGATCACTGCTTATCATCCTGCTGGCAACCCTTTGCATGGGTTTGTCGGCTGCCAATGACAAAAAACCATGGGACAACGGACGCCTCCGGGTTTCTGAGAACCAGCGTTTCCTGATGCATGAGAACGGCACACCCTTCTTCTGGCAGGGAGAAACAGGCTGGCTGTTACCGGAACGCCTCGACCGCGCAGAAGCAGCCTGGTATCTTCAGCGTTGCCGTGAAGCCGGGTATAACGTGGTACAGATACAAGTCATCGATGGTGTACCTGCCTACAATATCTACGGTCAGCCTTCCAATATCAATGGATGGGATTTCTCCGGCATCAACCGCAAGGGCGTCTATGGCTACTGGGATCATCTGGACTATATCATCGATTTAGCCCAGCAGAATGGTATTTACATCGGTATGGTATGTATCTGGGGCGGACTGGTAAAAGCCGGATTGCTCAGTGTGGAAGATGCGAAGAAATACGGAGCCTTCCTGGCCAACCGCTATAAGAACAAGCCGAACATCATCTGGTTCATGGGCGGTGATATCCAAGGTGACATCAAACCTGAGGTATGGAACGCCCTTGCCAATAGCATCAAGAGCATCGATAAGAACCACTTGATGACCTATCATCCCCGTGGTCGTTATACCTCCGCCAAATGGTGGAGCAAGACACCATGGATGGATTTCCATACTTTCCAGAGCGGGCACCGCAAATACGGACAGCGCATGGGGAATGCCGACTATCCCATCCCCGACAATACCGAGGAGGACAACTGGATGTACGTGGATTCCACCTGGTCCTACAAACCCATGAAACCCGTACTCGATGCCGAACCCAGCTACGAGGATATCCCTATGGGACTGCATGACAAGAACGAGCCCCGCTGGCAGGCATGGGATGTGCGCCGCTATGCCTACTGGAGCGTCTTTGCCGGCAGCTGCGGTCATACCTACGGGCACAACGCCATCATGCAGATGCTGAAGCCTGGCTACCCCACCTCGTATGGTGATGCCGGTGATGTGAAGACCTGGTATCAGGCACTCAACGACCCTGGCTTCAATCAGATGAAATACCTGAAGCAGCTCATCCTCACCTTCCCCTATTTCGAGCGCGTGCCCGACCAAAGCATCATCGTGGAGAACGGGAAGCAATACAACCGTCTCATTGCCACACGAGGCAATGATTATCTCCTGGTGTATAACTATACCTCACGAGAGATGAAACTTGACCTCACGAAGATTTCCGGACAGAAGAAAAACGTGTGGTGGTACAATGTCAGCAACGGTGAACTGCTCTATCTGGGAGAATACGACTCGAAGGTCATCACTTTCCGACCTCGTAAGAGCATTTCTGCCGGATTCATCGACGATGGTGTCCTTATAGCTGTTGATAGCAACAAGGGGTATATCGGTAAGAATCAGACAGAGATTTCCGCACAGACACTGGCAGGGAAAGCACGCGACCTGAATGAGTAAACGACGTCAACGCTCCGAGTGAACACGATAAACACGCTGGGAGAATGACACCAACGTAATGGCAAATCACTAAAAAACAGATAGCAAATGAGAAAGATTGTCCTAACGATGTTACTGGGCTGCCTCGTTCTCACCCTGACGGCAGCCAAGAAGAAACAAGGACCCGCCGTGGTGGTAACGGATCTGCGCACGGAGCGACTCATTGCTCCGATGAGTATAGACACCCCGACACCCCGTCTTGGCTGGCGCATCGAATCGACGAAGAAGGATGTGATGCAGACAAGCTATCATCTCATCGTAGCTTCCACCCGTCAGAAAGCTGAAAGCCTGGAAGGCGACCTCTGGGACTCGCAGCAGACAACCGACCAGTCACAATGGATAACCTATGCAGGGAAACGGCTGCGCAGCAACACCCGTTGCTACTGGCGCGTCAAGGTCTGCACCACACAAGGGGAGTCAGACTGGAGTGAGGTAGCCATGTGGAACATCGGACTGCTGTACGAGAGCAACTGGCAAGGACAATGGATCGGATACGACCATGCCATGCTCTGGGATGTTGAGGAGGAGCATAGCAAACTCTCTGCACGCTATCTGCGCACTACCTTTGACACCGATGAACAAGATATCACCAGAGCGACCCTGTATATCAGCGGACTGGGGATGTACGAAGCATTCCTCAACGGGGAGCGCATCGGGGAGCAAGTATTGGCACCTGCACCTACCGACTATCGTAAGACAGTGCTGTATAATGCCTTCGATGTGACCGACCAGCTGGTAAAGGGAAAGAATGCCATTGCCGTGACTTTGGGTAATGGACGGTATTATACCATGCAACAGAACAAGAAGCCCTATAAGATTACACGTTTCGGCTATCCTACCCTTCGTCTGAATCTCATCATCGAATATGCAGACGGAAAGCAGAAAGTGATTGCATCGAACGAGAAATGGAAATTCACGGCCGATGGTCCCATCCGCAGCAATAACGAATACGACGGTGAGGTGTATGATGCCCGTAAGGAACTGACAGGCTGGACAACAGCAGCGTATGACGACAGTAAATGGAGGAATGCCGAACGTACGGCGATTCCCTTAGGTACCTTGCGGGGTGCCATGGCACCGAACATGAAGGTGCTGAAACAACTGAAGCCCCGTCAGCTATCAAGAATCGGTAACAAGATCATCCTCGATATGGGACAGAACATGGCAGGATGGCTGAAACTCCGCATTGCCGCGGTGGCAGCAGGTGACTCCGTGGTGATCCGTTTCGCGGAGAAGCTCGATTCTACGGGAAACCTTTGGGTAGAGAACCTGCGTCATGCTCAGAGCACCGACAGGTACTATGCCCATGGGAACGAGCAAGGCATCTGGTGGCATCCCACGTTCGTCTATCACGGCTTCCGTTATGTGGAAGTGTCAGGACTCCCCCAGGCGAAAGCAGACGATTTCATCGGAGAGGTTATCAGTGACGAGATGACCGAGACTGGATCCTTTACCTGTGGGGACACAATATTAAACAAGGTATATCAGAATGCGTACTGGGGCATCCTCTCCAACTACAAGGGCATGCCTGTTGACTGTCCGCAGCGCGATGAACGACAGCCCTGGCTGGGTGACCGCACACGCGGCTGTTTCGGTGAGGCTTTCCTTTTTGACAACAACGCCCTCTATAGCAAGTGGGTGCGCGATATTGCTGAGTCACAGCGGGAAGACGGCGTGATCTGTGATGTGGCTCCCGCCTATTGGAACTACTACAACGATGATGTGACATGGCCTGCCGCCCTACCCTTCTCGCTCTCCATGCTGATGGGACACTATGGGGATGAGCGTCCTCTGCGCACATTCTACCCACATGTGAAACGGTGGATGGATCATCTTCAGAGTGAGTACCAGCACGACGGCATCATCACCAAGGACAAATACGGTGACTGGTGTGTGCCGCCGGAAGATGAGAAACTCATCCACAGTGAGGATCCTGCCCGTGTGACGGATGGCAGTCTGATCTCCACGGCCTACTATTATTATTGCTGTAACCTGATGAGCGGCTATGCCCGTATCTTCGGGTATGACGAGGATGCCCGTCATTTTGAACAGGAGGCAGCACTGACCAAAGAAGCATTCAACCGCCATTTCCTCACAGTGCGTAAGGCAACATCCCCCGTTCCTGGTCATCTGCTCTATCCCGACAGCACATACTACGGTAACAACACGGTGACCGCCAACCTCCTGCCCTATATCTTCGGTATGATCGAGGATGACTATGTGAAAGGTGAGGTGGAGAAGAATATCATCACCAACCTGATCACCAAGAACGGCGGGACTGTGAGCTGCGGAGTGATCGGTATCGGATGGCTGATGCATGCTCTCACCCAGATGGGACGTGGTGATGTGGCATGGCTGTTGGCAACCAACAAGAAATATCCCAGTTGGGGCTATATGGCAGAACATGGTGCCACGACCATCTGGGAACTGTGGAATGGTGACACTGCCAGTCCGAAGATGAACAGCGGCAATCATGTGATGCTCCTTGGCGATCTCCTCTCCTGGATTTATGAAGACGTGGCAGGCATCGGGGCTGCGGACGTCGGCTTCAAGCATATTGCCATGAAACCCGATTTCGCCGTGGATGAGATGAATGACATCGATGCTTCCTATACCAGCATCTATGGAAAGATTGTGAGCCGATGGAAGAAGGAGAACGGCAAGCTGCACTGGCATGTGGAGATTCCCGCCAACACCCGTGCCACCCTCTTCCTGCCCAATCAGGAGATCATGGAGTTAGGCTCCGGCACATACGATATCATCCGTGACCAGCCGAGACAGGGTACGCAGGTGGTATGCAACGAGTTCCTCTATGAGCAGACAGATTTTCCGCAGTGCCACTCAGCCAGTATTGTGGAGACCAAGAAAGGTGATCTCATCGCCACTTATTTCGGAGGTACCAAGGAGCGCAATCCCGATGTGAGCATCTGGGTAAGTCGGAAACCGAAAAGATCTGCCCAATGGACGATGCCGCAGATGGTAGCCGATGGTGTGGAGTTCAAACCCCTCAAGCCGAATCCTGAAGGAAAGGTGAGTCAGGTGGTCACACCCCAGAAGCCGGCTTTCAATGGACAGTTCAAGGCCATTCCCGAATGGGCGTCATGGAAGACCAACCGCGGTGAGGCAGCTATCGGCAACAACTACCGCGAGGCCTGCTGGAACCCTGTGCTCTTCGAGATGCCCAACGGTGAGCTACAGCTGTTCTTCAAGATCGGACCGAATGTGGCAGGATGGAAAGGCTGGTACATCACCTCTCAAGACGGAGGAAAGAGCTGGAGCAAGCGCATGCCGTTACCAAACGATTATTACGGTCCTGTGAAGAACAAACCGATCCTGAACAAAGGACGCCTGATTGCACCCACCAGTGATGAGCGCGATGGCTGGAAAGTGTATTTCGAATTGTCGGATGACATGGGCAAGACATGGAGACGGACAGCCTTCGTGGAAGCTCCTGAGGGTGTGAAAGCCATTCAGCCATCCATCATCATTTTACCCGATGGACGACTGGAAGCTCTCTGCCGCACCCGCAGCCGTCATATCGGCATCACGTATAGTGCCGACAACGGTGAGACCTGGAGCAAGCTACAGCTCATCGATACCCCCAATAACAACAGCGGTCTCGATGCCGTCACCCTGCAGGATGGCACCTTCGCCATGATCTGCAACGACTGGCCCATAGAGCCCGACAAAGAGAAAGGGGCACGCACCCCGCTGTCAATCCTCCGCAGTAACGACGGTGTGCACTGGAAGCATTGGATAACCCTCGAGGACAGTCCGATCTCCCAGTATTCCTATCCCTCGATCATCCAGAGCCGCGACGGTCATATCCATGTGGTCTATACATGGCGCCGTGAACGCATCAAACATGTGGAGACCCTCCCCCCGCCCTCCCTATAGGGAGGGGGTAATTACCATGAAGTCAATAGTATTCCCTTTATTCCTATCATCACAACATTTCTTTTAATAATCAAAATATGGACAAACAAAATACACATACTCAAAAGGTATCCACTCCCCTCCCCAAAGGGACGGGCTGGGGGTGGGTCTTCTTCCTTCTCTTTCTTTTCCCCCTCACCCTTTCTGCTCAATCGGTAGCCGGTCTGTATCCACTGTCCAACAGCGGTCGTGTGGTGTATAACTTCAACGAAGGGTGGCGTTTCCACTTAGGAGATGCGCAGGGAGCAGAGGCCATCACCTACAATGACTCCCAGTGGGAGGTGGTATGTGCTCCACATACCTCGCGCCTGGAACCTTGCGAGGCCAGCGGATGCCGTAACTACCAAGGCATCTCCTGGTATCGGAAGCGGTTCGTGATTCCCAAGGATATGCAGGGGAAGGAGATCACCGTGCACTTCGAGGCCATCATGGGGAAGCAGGAGATATATGTCAACGGCATCCTCGTGCAGGAGCATCTCGGCGGCTACCTCCCCATCACCGTTTATCTCACGGGCAACGATATCGATGACCTGAACTTCCACGCCGGTGATACCTGTCTGATTGCCGTGAAGGCTGACAACAGTGATGACAAGAACTACCCCCCTGGAAAGAAACAGACACAGCTCGACTTCGCCTACCATGGAGGAATGTACCGCGATGTGTGGCTCATTGGCACCTCCCCCATCCATATCTCCGATGCCATCGAGAGCCATCAGGTGGCAGGGGGTGGCGTCTTCCTCCACTACGACAACATCAGTGAGAAGAGTGCCGATGTCTTTATCAATGTGAATGTGAAAAGAGACCCATCCCCTGCCCTCCCTCAAAGGGAGGGAGTGATTACCGCTGAGGTGATGGCAAAGATCAAGACAGCAGAGGGCAAACTGCTGAAAACACTGAAGCAGGAAATCCACCTCAAGGGGGATGAAGACAAAACCGCCCTCCTGAGCACAACCCTCAAGAGCCCCCACCTCTGGAGTCCTGAAGACCCCTATCTATACAATGTGGAAATAACGGTAACTGCTCCCTCCCTCAAAGGGAGGGCAGGGGGAGGGTCTCTGGTCGGGGGAGGGTCTCTTTCAGGTGGACTTGACGGTGGCCTCATCCGCATGGGTATCCGCAAGGCAGAGTTCCGCGGCAAGGATGGCTTCTGGCTCAATGGCAAACCCTATCACCAGTTAGTAGGGGGCAACCGTCACCAGGATTTCGCCTACGTGGGGAATGCCCTGCCCAACTCCCAGCAGTGGCGTGATGCCAAACGACTGAAGGATGCAGGCATGACCATCATCCGCGCTGCCCACTATCCGCAGGATCCATCGTTCATGGATGCTTGCGATGAACTCGGTCTTTTCATCATCGTACCCACCCCAGGCTGGCAGTACTGGAACAAAGACCCGCTGTTCGCGGAGAGAGTACATCAGAACACCCGCGATATCATCCGTCGTGACCGTAACCATCCCTGTGTACTGATGTGGGAGCCGATCCTCAACGAGACACGCTATCCCAAGGACTTTGCCTTGGAGGCCCTGCGCATCACGAGAGAGGAATTCCCCTACCCTGGTCGTCCCGTGGCTGCTGCCGACATGAATTCCGAGGGCGTGAAAGATAACTATGATGTGCTTTACGACTGGGCAGATAATATCCCCGTCACCCAGGAGAAGCAGGCAGAAGAGAACTATGCCAACGGCAAATGTGTGTTCACCCGTGAATGGGGTGAATATGTCGACGACTGGTATGCCCACAACGCCATCAACCGTGCTGCACGTGGATGGGGGGAAAAGGCGATGCTCACCGCTGCCCTCTCCTTGGCGAACACCTACGGGATGATGTACCATGGTCAGCGGCAGTTCATCGGTGGCTGTCAGTGGCATCCCTTCGATCATCAGCGTGGCTATCATCCTGATCCCTACCTCGGTGGTATCTACGACGCGTTCCGTCAGAAGAAATATGCCTTCGAGATGTTCCGTTCACAGATTTCTCCCTATGGGGGTGACGGAAGGGAGCCTTTCCTTTTCATCGCCCATGAGATGACCCAGTTCTCCGACAATGATGTGGTGGTGTTCTCCAACTGCGACAGTGTGCGTCTGACGGCTTTCGAGGGGGAGAAGACACTCACCCTTCCTGTGGTCCACGACCCCAACGGCATCCCCAATGCCCCTGTGGTGTTCAAGGACTTCTGGAATTTCTGGGAGGCACGCAACCACAGCTACACGCAACGTAACTGGCAGAGCGTATCACTCTTGGCAGAGGGTATCATCAACGGTAAGGTGGTATGCTCCGAGAAAAAGATGCCGTCGCGCAGAAGCACAAAACTCCGCCTGTATGCCGATGAAATGGGAAAGAAACTGGTTGCCGACGGCAGTGACTTCATCGTGGTGGTAGCCGAAGTGACCGACGACAACGGGAACATACGCCGTCTTGCCAAGGAACAGATTCAATTCACCGTGGAGGGTGAGGGCACAATCATCGATGATGGGAACATCATGGCGAACCCCCGTGCCACCGAATGGGGCAGCGCACCGATTCTTGTCCGCAGCACCCATCAGGCAGGTACCATCCGTATCATCGCGCGTTCTGTTTACGAAGGGACATACGCCCCCGCCGCCGACACCCTCACCATCGAGAGCATCCCCTATACCCAGCCTCAGTGCTATCAGGAAGTAGCCCATCGCTCCTCCCAAGCTACCCTGCAGAGAAGTCAGACTGGCAAGACCCTCAGTGATGCGGAACGCAAGAAAACGCTCGATGAGGTGGAACGTCAGCAGCAGGATTTCGGGATTCAGTGAAAAAATTATTTATTTTACATGATTCAATTTGCATAATTCAAAACAAATAATTATCTTTGTAGCACAATAGACTTAAAACCATATTCACTTATGAAGATAATTAGAATCACCATCCTTGTCACACTGCTGATGGCAGCCTCTGTATCAATACATGGCGCAGACTATACGTTCACAGCCAACGTGGACGGCTATTCTATGACTTTCTCGGATTATGGCTCCGTCGCTGCCGTTGGCGATGCTCACAATCCCTGTATCCCACAGACGGCCACAGGCGCTATAAAGATCCCCTCGACGGTAGTCAACCCGAACAACGGAAAGACATTACAGGTTTTTGCTATCCTTGCTTACGCTTTTGCCGGGTGTAACCAACTGACAAAAGTCACCTTTTCTAGTGGGATAGATGGCATAAACTCCTATGCGTTCAAAGACTGTACCAAATTGCAGGAGGTGGTTCTCAATGACAGATTAGAGTTCTTAGAAACCTACGCTTTCCAAAATTGCACCAGTCTCACGTCGATAAACCTCCCCAACTCAGTAAAGAATATTGGAAGCCATGTCTTCGACGGGTGCTCAGGTATCACAACGGTACATCTACCTTATAATGTGACGTCAATTGAAGATGATGCATTCCTCGGTATGTCATCGTTGACCGCAATCACCGTCAGTGGCCTGAATTCTGATTACTCGGCTGTGGATGGCGTACTCTATCAAACCGATAACGGCATAAAGAAACTGTGCTGCTACCCTCAGGCAAAGGTCGGCAGTGTGTTTCGCGTGCCAAAGGGAGTGACATCTATTGAGGCTTTCGCGTTCTCTGAAACAAAAAAATTAAGGACGTGCATTTTACCCAAAGGACTGACAAGTGTGGGGGGCTATGCCTTCTGGAAATCTAGTATCACACATTGTTCTTTGCCTGAAAGCCTGGAGGAAATCAGATTCTGGGCTTTCTATCAGTCAAACATTGAGTCTATCCGCATTCCGGCCCACTTGAGCGTAATGAATGCCAGTGCTTTCGAAGATTGTACGAAACTGAAAATGGTGACGTTCTGCAAGCCTGCCTCGCAGATTTCTTTCGATGGTGATGAGTTTAAGAGTATCCATCCCAATGCCAAACTGGTGGCACCACCCGACATTGTGTCGTCATATAATAATCAGACGCCATGGACGGAGTGGTTCAACGAGATTATCGGCGGCTACGTCATCGATGAGTACAACTTCGGCGACCTTGTGTTATCGTATATCAACTATTATACTGATTATGACAAAGACCACAATGACATATTCACGCCCACTGAACTGAATTCCATCAAGACACTCAACATGGGCGGATGGGATCCCACAGGTACCAGTATTAAAGGCATTGAACTGTTCCCAAATCTGGAATATCTCAGTTGTGCTGAAACCAACACGCTAGCTGCCATCGACGTGACGAACAACACAAAGCTAAATTACCTGGACACCTACAACTGTACAGCCCTGACATCACTCGACGTGAGCCATTGTCCATTGCTGGAGGAACTCTATTGTAACGACTGTTCACTGACGGGTACACTGGAACTGGGAAATGGCATGTCACTAAAAGAAGTATGGTGCGACGGAAATAATCTCACCAAGGTGAATCTGTACGCACCCCAGCTGGAAGTGCTCCATTGTGAGGGAAATAATCTCACGGCTCTGGAGGTCTCATCCTGTTCCAGCCTGAAAGAACTTTATTGCTATGGCAATTCCATCGGTGATGCCGCCATGACGACGCTCATCGATGGTCTGCCCAACCGTAATGGGAAGGAAGAGGGCATCTTCAGCGTTTTCCTCGACTACGACTACGACAATAATTACTGCTCTTCGGCGAACGTCGTCAAGGCCAAAGCCAAGAACTGGGGTGTATATGATGGTTATATGGATCCCTTCGGGGGCGGAATAGCCACAACCATCAATGAGGTAAATGATAAAGGAAAAAAGATAACTGATAAAGCGGGATGGTATTCACTCGACGGAACAAAGCTCAGTCGAAAACCCACTCAGAAAGGTGTATTCCTCTTCAATGGCCGCAAGGTCGTCATCTGAATTCTAAGTCTTTTACGATATCATCATATCCTTATCTTTAGGAGATATCTGTCTCCTTAGCATATCCTTTGCCACTTTTCGAGTAGTAGCAGCCCCTTATTTCTGGGATAATTATGGTAATTATGATAATTTCTTTCAGAGATAAAACGACCACGGATCACTCGGATTTAGCGGATGATTTTTACACCATATTTAACTTTCAAAAGTAAAAAATCCGATAATTATTTGATATTCCAAAGTAAAGTTGTATCTTTGCAATCAGAATGAGACTATGTATGATGGAAGAACGCATATTTTCATTAGATATTTTCGAGGATTATGATGATTCTGCCTGGTTGGTGGAGGAATCTTTGTGGAGAGGCATTACCGTTGAACTAAAGGAACTTCACAACCTGAAAGGAGCCAGCTTCATAAAGAAACTGAAGGAGATCGTCTACTATGGCGAATTTCATCCGGTAGAGGGCGAGATGGGTATTTACAGCACTGGAGGCGAACAAAGCCCAGACTATGAAAACCTGTTGAATGCTGCCCGTAAAGCAGTAGAACATGGTTACCGGGTGTTTGTCCTGCCAAATCCGAAAGGTACACGTACGCCAGACTTTATCTTTGAGCAGAAGGGGAATTGCAAGGTGTATGACCTCAAAACCATATCAGGTAAAGCTTCTGTGAACAACAGACTGTTTGAGTCAATCGGTCAGAGCAACAGGGTTCTGCTTAATATGACTGTTGATTATAATGCCCGATTATTAGCATCAGATATAAAAAGCTATTTTGAAACGAATCAGGATGCATTAGAAGTGTTGATATTCAAAGGCAAAAAGGTATTGCCTGTTAATAGAATCCAGGTGCAAAGTCCAGATTTCAATCGAGTATTCCGTAGGAGATATGAAAAATAAAAGTCACCCTAAGGTGACTTTTAAATGGAGTAGTGTCGATCAGGTCTTGCTCCCCGCACTCAGCGGCGTAGTCAAAACTTTCGTTCTGACAGTGCAAAGATACGATTAAGTGAGGGAAAAACCAAAGAAAATCTTGTTTTTTTTGTTTTTCCGAGCGAAAGTATCTTCGGCGAAGCCAAAGATAGAGTATTTCTTTGAAACCTCCAAATAATTTTGTAAGATTTGAACAAATTTGATTCAAATTGAACAGAATTGTTTTAAAACGGAAAAAGAAATCTGTGGGATCCGTGCGATCTGTGTGAGGTAAAAAAGTAAGAATGGTATTACTGGGATAATTATGGTAATTATGATAATTTCTTTCAGAGGTAAAACGACCACGGATTACTCGGATGAAACGGATACATACAAGAAAGAGGATGAGCAATCATCCTCTTTCTTTTAACAGCGTTGACAAAAGTCAACGAAGTTAATGTTTAATATTTAATGTTTAATGTACAATGGCTTTTTTGCCGTTTTGGATATACACGCCTCGTTTCGTGGGAACTCCACTGATCTTACGTCCATCCAGGGTGTACCACTCTTCACTTTGAACTTGTGACTTATCACTTGTTACTTGATTTAGGCTGGTGGCGATGCTGCTATTAGTGGTGGTAAAGTGGGTGAGGGGGGTCCACTCTGTTTCACCCATTTCATTATAGGCCTGCACCTCAACGACATATTCGGTATTGGGTTTCAATCCCGAAATGGTGTAACTGGGTTCGGTAAGTGCGTTTATTTCAATCGGCTCGGCGGGTTCGTCACCTTCTTTGACATAAGAGATATAGTCAACATATACCACACAACGGTCATAACTGTTATGATGAACAATAGCAATTGTACCCACCTTTCCATTATACGCACTTGTGTCGAAGGTATAGTCAGTCCAGACTTCACCAGGCGGAATAATGTCTTCACCTATCTGATATTCCCCGTCTTCCGTTACAACATATACACCTAACACATCGAGATACTCCGTCACTTCGTTACAAGCCCAAAACTTAAAAGTACCGCCAAGTGTTAATTCTGGAGTGTACAGCCAGTTGTCTGGGTCAAATGCTTCACCATTATAGCTATAACTGTGAAAACAAACATTATCATAATACGATAATTGATCATTATTGGGGTCGTAACCACCATAGGATAGCCCCCAATTATTGCCGTCTTCATCCCTGTCCTCTATTCCCCAGCCTTCAAGTTGCGATTCATAATTATCTTTAGTCAGGTCCCATAAGATGGTCTGTGTTTCATTAGGATTAATCTCCCTGTAGCGTATGTTCCATGAATCACCTTCGGCACCATCCCATGTTACTTTGGCTGTAGTAGCAGCTGGCGTAACCGTAAGGTTGGTTGGAAGGGTGGGATCTGACAGAGAACTGAGGCAGATGTCATCGATATCCAAATAAAGCATGTTTGTGCAGTTGTAATGTCTGATGGCGAAACGTCCTGTTTTTCCGGCATATGCTGATAGGTCGAACCTATACTCCTTCATCTCATGCGTAGTGGTTTCATTAGTACCAACCTGAACGAAATCGGCAGGATTGGTGGACTCGAAATTCCAGGTGTAAGTGTCTTGTGCACTGAGCGTCATGGGCATCATGACAGATGCCAATGACAATAACCATGTAAACCTTTTCATTATGATGTATTGCATTTAGAAGGCCCAAAGGTACACAAAAAAAATAATAAATCGGCATTTTCTTGGAACTTTCAGAAACAATTCCTATCTTTGTGGCGCATAATCTTATACAAACTGTATATTCATAGGTGACAAGGGACAGGTTCCTGTCACCATCTAACTAAATATCAATCATGATGAAAAGAATCATTCTAACAACCGTCCTTGTATGCTGCACTCTTTCGCTGGCAGCACAAGAGACCATCCGCGTGAACTACAAAGGTGCGAAACCAACC
>CACXMM010000024.1 GCA_902768785.1 uncultured Prevotellaceae bacterium | reverse complement strand
GAACAGGCCAAAATCGCAAATAATATGGTTGATATAGGCCCTCGATTTCCTTGCCTGGGAAGCAAGTGCCGACAGCTGCGCATTCGTATAAAGACCTTCCAAGTCATCGCACTGGGAGAGATACAGCAGGATCATCATATAGGTTCCAAAGCCCGTGCCACCTTCTTCTGTAAGGAGATCGGTCAGCTCTGGCCTGGACAACACACTGCGATACAATTTGATAAATCCCTTGTTCTTCATTGTAAACAAATTTCAAGCTTTCTAATTCTGTTGTAGGTGTTCATTTTGTTGTTATCATAAAAGTACTGACCACACCCCTGACCCTCCCATCGTAGGGGAGGGGTGAGCGGAGCGAGGGGTGGGGTCCAGTCACTCATTCCTTCATCAGCTGGAGTGCCTGACCTCTGTTCTTTTTCATATCGATGCGGCAGCTCACATGCACCCACCATGAGCCCCTTCGGGAATGCTCGAGGATCAGCTGGTCGTAGGGGATGTGCTCTTTCATCCAGTTGAAAAGGAAACGCGCCATCTGTTCCTCACTCCCTACCGGCAGGGGCCACCACCGCCGGGCAATCTGGATATCAGCGGCTTCACCCAGCAGATGCTGGGAATTACTGACACCACCCACGGCACGGTTCAGCGGTTCGCAACGGTAACCGCTGGTGATGAGGATGGGGCGGCAGAGCTGCAGACGGGTAGGTTCCAGACAATTCACGGTGAGGTTCCTGATGCGCAGGATATGACACTTCAGGGGGATATTGGGGATTCCGAGTCGTTCGGCTGTTCTGGAGTATAGGAATTCCTTAAGCCTGAAATGTGCTGACATCGGTTCCTCCATGTCAATAATATTCATAAAAAACAGTTGATAAATTAGGTTGATTTTGATAGAAAAGAAATGCCCTGGGCGGACGTGGATGAGACACCACTTTTCGGGCACCATCATACGACGGTGCCCGATAGTAATAATTGCATTGTTACCTTTTTCATTGTTATAGATCTTTTTTTGTCATGAATAAAACACAATGCAAAGGTAGTGAAAAAGCGAGGCGATTGCAAGGAACGGCATACAATGTGCTATACAATTGTATATAGGAAAAGGCACATGAGGGGCAGGACGTTCACTGTCTTGTACTTGCGCAGCTGGGCATAGAGGGTGGGATAACTAAATTGGAACACAAAGACTCAGAGACTCAGGGATAAAAATCTAGAGAAAAAACTCTGTGTCTCTGTGTCTCTGTGTTTAAAAAAAAGGCTGGCCGAAGGGAAAAGCAATGAGAGAATGAATTCTCAAATTCTCCAATTCTTGATAAAGATTTTCTTGGGTCAAATCATATATAGTTTCCCCAAAATAACTGAATTGGAACACAAAGACTCAGAGACTCAGAGTTTTTTACTACATGTACCCATATCGCCCTTTAGTTTATGTCTCAGGACATACAACTCATCGCCGGAGAGTTCTATCTTGTGTACAACATCCTCCGCAGCCATCCTTCCTTCCTGTTCTGCCAGTTCATGGTATTCAGGATAGTGTTTGATGACCTGCCAGGGCTTTTCTTCAGGTGATTCCTCCACGTCTGCCCATTGCTCACACTGCTTCAAAACAATGTTCATAGCGCCTTCAGTTTCCTCAGGCGGGTACTTATATTTCTTCAGCAATCGCTTAACCAGTCTGCGCATATTAGCACGTTCTGCTTCTCTACGATTCCAATCAATGGTGCGGTTCTTTCTGAGCATATCAGTTAAGTCTTTTGTCATTTCAACCAACTGATCGTTAGAATAGAAGTCCTTCACGGCTTGCGGACGAGTCAATGCATCGTAGAAAGCTTTCTCTTCGTTTGATAGTCCTAACTCATTACCTTGCTGCTCAGCATCCATCATTTCCTTAGCCATCTTCAGCAGCTCTTGAATCACCTCTTCGTTAGTAATCAGTCCATTGACATAGCGGTTAAGTGTCTCGCTGAATCTATTGCTGAACAATTCACCGGAAACAATATTGATGCGGGTCATTGTCCGAACACGACCACGAAGCAGGTCTTCAAGCAGTTTCGCTGCAAGATTCTTTTCCTTCATCTTCTTCACCTCTTCCATGAATTTCTCATCAAAGAGCGAGAATTCTGTTTGCTCGTCGAAAAGGTTCACCACGCCATCACTTTGCACGCTCTGCTCAATAAGTGCTGCAATACGCTTGTTGATTTCCTTCTTTGTAATCTTGCCCGGGTTCTGCAGTCGTATAATCAGAATTCGTACCGACTCCATGAAGCTGACCTCAAAGCGTTCTTCCTCAACGAGCAAAGAACGGCAAAGCGTAACTGCCTGGCGCAACAAGGAGGCATTCTTGATGAATATCTTGCAAGCATCGGCTTTCTCAGGTGCAATCATGAAGTTGACAGCGCCCTTGATAATCTGGGCACGCTCTGCAGGCGAACCATGATGAAAACGGGTATAGTCATAACCATGCAGCAGGTCACGGCAAATCTCCAGCTTCTCTTTGAATTCTGAGTATGCTTTCTGCTTGATGTCATTATTTCCATAGTTGTCCTGGTCGCGCTTGGTATAGCGCTTCATGGCATCTTTCAGAGCAGCAGCAATACCTACATAGTCAACAATCAAGCCTCCTGCCTTCTCTGGGAACACGCGGTTTACTCTTGCAATTGCCTGCATCAGATTGTGGTCTTTCATGGGCTTATACACATACATGGTTGCAAGTGAAGGCACATCAAAGCCCGTCAGCCACATATCCACCACAATGGCAATCTTCATCGGGTCTTCCTCATCTTTGAACTTCTTGGCAAGTTCTTTCTTGTAGGCTTTACTGCCGATGACGTCTGCCCACTCCTCTGGGTCCTGATTGCCACCAGTCATCACCACTTTCACCTTTTCTGTCCAGTCAGGACGGAGTTCAAGGATACGCTTGTAAATCTTCATCGCTATCGGACGGGAGTAAGCCACAATCATAGCCTTGCCACAGCATACATATTGGCGGTTGTCCTCCTAGTGAGCGATAATGTCTTTCACGAGGTCGTTAATAGTAACATCGTTACCCAGTAGTTCGTCCATGTGCGACATCTCCTTCTTGTTCTCTTCAAGGTCGGTTTCCGAGGCTCCTTCTTCCCTCAAACGGTCATACTCTGCATCAATCTGAGCCAATACCTCGTCATTGAGTTTCAGCTTGATGACACGACTCTCGTAATAGACAGGTCTTGTAGCACCATCCTTTACTGCCTGAGTCATGTCGTAAACGTCAATATCATCGCCAAAGACCTCGCGGGTGTCTCTGTCTCTATCTGATATAGGAGTACCTGTAAAACCAATGTACGAAGCATGAGGCAGCGAGTTGCGAATCTTTCGGGCTGCACCTATATGCACATTCCCCTCAGTATCTACTTTCTCCTCCATACCATACTGACCACGATGTGCCTCATCAGTCATCACGATAATGTTCTGACGCTCTGACAATGCGCCATCCCAATCATCAAATTTCTGCATGGTGGTAAAGATGATACCACCCGAATTGCGGTTCTTCAGCATGGCTTTCAGCGAGGTATCATCGTTCTCCGCATTCCTACTGGTACATTGTACAGGTCGTTGACGCAGGAAGTCAATAGTGCGCGAGAACTGCCCATACAACTGTTCGTCCAGATCGTTGCGGTCTGTTATCACCACAATCGTGGGATTCATCTGTTGCACTTTAGGATGGTGAGCTAAGAATACCATCGACAGACTCTTGCCTGAGCCTTGCGTATGCCAGAATACGCCAATCTTTCCATCGCCCTTGACAGCCTCCACTGTCTTTAAGGCTGCTTTCTCTACGGCATAATACTGATGATAGCCTGCAAGAATCTTGGCATAGCTTCCTTCACGCACATCAAAAAGCAGATAGTTCTTCAGGAGGTTAAGAAACACCCTTGGAGTAAACACCGACTTAAAGGCAATATCATAATCAGCCACTTCTCCTGTAGGCTGCTTCCATTCCATGTAGCGGTCTTCCTTTGCCGTTACCGTGCCAATCTTGGTAAGCGCCATATCGCTCATCACGTTGAAGGCATTGTAGATGAAAAGCGAGGGAATGAACTTCTGATAATTACGCAGTTGTAGATAGGCTTCGCTGGCATCCGTCTCTTCTCTGCTTGGCGACTTCAACTCGATGACCACCAAAGGCAGGCCGTTCACGAATACCACGATATCAGGGCGCTTGGTGTCAAGTTCGTGCATGGTGTATTGGTTCACCACCAAGAAATCATTCTCGTCTTCGTGCTCATAGTCTATGAGGTTAACGATTTTTGTCTTCACCTGATGCTTGGCATCGGTATATTGCACCTCAATGCCATACTGCAGCATCTGCGTGAACTTGAAATTGCACTCATAGAGCGACGAGCCCTCTATCTGATGCAGTTTCTTGATGGCATCATCTATAGCAGATACAGGCAATGTGGGGTTGATGCGCTTCAGGGAGGCTTGCAACACATCATCCAATAACGGGTTGCTATAGTCGCGCTCTATATCAGGGCCATAAACATAGCGATACCGTTTCCCTTCCAGGCTCTGAAACAGTTCGATAAGCGCCTGTTCGTATTCGTTTTCTGTATATCCGTTCATAGGCTTTGCTCTCTTAATCGGTTTGCTCGTAGTAGTATGAATAGTCGATACCTTTCATAAATATCTCGCGATCATCAATCTTGTCGGTCATTGCCTGTTTTAGCAACGCTTTGATGGCGCGGGCATCAGTTGTGCTCTGTCGCATAGCAGCTAAATATTCCTTCTTGTAGATCTTACTCCAGTCCACGCACAGCTTCAGGCGTTTCTTGAAAATCAAGTCGAGCCAGATGCGGGTTGAGCGACCATTGCCCTCCATAAACGGATGAGCCACGTTCATCTCCACATACTTATTCACGATCTCGTCGAATGTCGTTTCAGGCATCGCCTCGATGATACTCAGATTTTTCATCAGATACTCAGCACGACAGAAGAGTGTGCCATCCTTCCAAATGGTTTTTTGACGAATCTGACCTGCAAAGTCGTAGAGACCGCCAAAGAGGTAAGCATGGATCTGCTGCAGACATTCGATAGTCCCAGGCTTCAGCGAGTCAAGCAACCCACTTTTTACGAGGGTGTAGGCCTTTTTCTTGCTCTGTCCGTCGATGGAGCTGTCGCTATATACGAACCAGTCGAGGAAAGCAGTGGCCTTCTGGTTGGGAATCACCTTGGCGAGTGCTGAGATACCTTCGGCATCCATCATGTCTGTATTGTATCGTTTGCCATCAGCAGCACGCAGCTTCAGTTGGTTAGTGGCACTAACCAACTCATTTCCCTCCTTGCGAAGTTTCGTCTTGAGATACTTCCAGTAGTTGCGAGTCTTGGCATAGTCTGACTGTTCGTTGATGGCACCAATCACGTCGAGCACAGAGAAGAACCACTTATGATCCTCCTCGCTCCACACCGCTCTCACCTCGTGGTCTTTATAGAATCGAATAGATACTTTGTCCATAAGCCTACACTTTTATTTGACCAGACATCAGTTTGGGTAGAAGGGTATCGCGGAGGGTGGAGAGACGAGTGGATTCATCCTCTATCACTTCCTGCTCTTTAAATATTTCAACGACAGATGCCTCATAATTATCAATTATAGACTTTGGGGGGATGATTACGGCCAAGGATTTCATTAATGAGCCAGATGCCTCTTTGAATGTAGTTCCAGAAGACATGCTTTCTATCCTCTTCGTATTGGTCTTGAGCAAATAGTAAATATAAGCAGTTCCTGCATATTTAGGAACTACAGATTTAAAGCCCTGATTGGTACAAATGTCATTCTTTGCTATTGTTAAGTATCCAATTGGTGCTCTTGAACTAAAGAGGACACTCCCCTTAGGCATCAATTTCGCACTACAACTATTATACCCTTCTTGTGTTAAATCGATTTCTCCGCGAGAAGTGAATTTTGACAGTTTATTCGACAAATCTTTGGGAGTAAGCCATGCAATGCCTTTGCTTGTATAATATGAATCCTCTGCTTTTGATGGAGTTGCGCCTCCTACAATATCTCCAAGTTCATCAAGTCTTCCCACTCTCCATCCTTCAGGAATCATTCCAAGTTCTGACTCTACGAATTGACCATTTTTGCGCTCGGCTTTGCCGCTTGGCTTGTCCAAGAATGGGGCAAAGTCAATGAACCAATGCTTGAAAAGAGCCTGAGCCTGAGCCTCTAAGTTCTCACAGATACGACGATTCACGGCGATTTTATCATCGATAGAATTGAGTATAGCCATTACTTTGTTTTGTATTTCTATAGGTGGGACAGGAACACTTACTTTTTTAAAGGTAGAAGTAGGTCTTGCTAATGCAGGGACCCCAACCTGAGAAGCATTCATCAATATTCGATGTTGTCCTAAACGAGTATGAAAGAAATAGACAAAGAAATCTGGCCTTATAAGGCTTTGATTTAATTTTAGTCGAAATTGACTTTGAGATATTACATATTGCTCAAATTTAGAATTCTCTGGAATATATACAATCTGTCCTAAAGTTCCACGATGAGTAATAACTATATCACCTCTATGGGCATTAGCTTTACCCAAACTGTCAGCCTTCTCCTGAGACACATAATTAAACGATTCTTCGTTAAGCTTGAAACCTTGCAGGTTTGAACCATTCAAAACGGGTACACCAAAATCGATAAAATTGTCAACCTTGATGTTTGAGCCGAATGGTCCCATTGATATTTCTTCTATAACATCAGATATATTGAATTCTTTCCACTCTTCCATTTTCATCTAATCAATAAACTAATTACACCTACTTATTAGACTCAATAATCCTATTATTCCTGCGACAGCTATGGATATCCACGTTAAACGCTGCTGCTTTTCAAAACGAATTTGCTCTTCATTTTTAAAGTCATTATCAACCAAATCTTTCAATTCTTGACTAACAGAAAAGAAACATTCCAAATAGGCAGATATGGGTAGTTCTTTTTCTGAAAAGCAACTGGGCCAATATGTTTGATCATTAGTTGCTTTGTCTATCCAGTTACCCATGTTTGAATCAACATCGAGAATAGCATCATCTACTTCTAAGTATCCAGGTCTGTATGGTTTAGAGTAGTGACGCCCCACCGCATGCACTTCCCTCAAATTAATAGGCAATATGGTGATAAGCCTATTTGCAATAAGGTATTTAAGGAGTGAAATAAGTTCTGAAATATAACTGATGGCTTTAGCATCTTCCCATTCATATTTCTGTTTATCACTAAAGACATAGCTTCGATTACTGGCAAAAGCAATCACAAGGCCCCTATTCTCCAGCAATTTGCTCTTGTTGAGAACCTTTGCCATCGAATGTTCCTTTTCGCCATATTTCACTATGGCCTTTATGATCTCTTTTTCAGTCTTCTTGAACGTCATGTTCCTTCTTCCTTTCTGATAACTTCCCAATGACCTGTTTTGTTGCTGCCTATACGGACTATAAGTCCAACTTCCTTCAGTTGGGTTATATAAGTCTTGACTTGACGTTCTGAAAGACCAACTTGCTCTCCTATCTCAGCAGCATTAAAACCACGATGAGCATGAATGACTTCAAGCACAGCAATGGCTTTTGGGGGCATTTCTGGGAATTTATCGTGCAGCTTATCGTGCAGTTTATCGTGCAGTTTTCCTTGCAATGGCGCACCCTGATGGGCTTTCAGCGTCTTATAAATTTCGCCCAACATAAAGTCGATAAAGGGGCCCGACTGCCCAGCTTTACTACTGGCAGTAATGGCATCGTAGTATTGCTGCTGATTACTATAAACCATATTCTCCACGGGCAGATGCTCGAACAGCGGGTGCAGCTTGCCCAGTATCAGCGACTGCCACAAGCGGCCTGTTCTACCATTACCATCAATAAACGGATGGATGAACTCAAACTCATAGTGGAACACACAACTGCGAATCAGCAGATGATCCTTCGAATGTTGCAACCAGTCAAAGAGATCCTTCATCAGCAGAGGCACCCGATCAGCAGGAGGCGCTAAGTGTACCAATCCCTTTTCACCATACACGCCAACGCCTCCACGCCGGTATCGACCAGCATCGTCCACCAGCGCCTGCATCATGACACTATGCGCTCTCAGAAGATCCTTTTCCTTGAAAGCATCGAGTGTGGGATACATCTCGTAGGTCTGGATAGCATTCTTCACCTCCTGAATCTGACGGATGGGAGCCACAACGCTCTTTCCATCTATGATGTCACGCACTTCGTCCTCGCTCAAAGTGTTACCTTCTATGGCGAGCGACGAATGGATGGTCTTAATACGATTGGCTTTTCGCAACCGCAGGCCGTCTTCCTGTTCCAAACGGATAGCATAGCGCTCTATCTGAGCTGAGATCTCAGCGATCAGGTTGATGGCCTCAGCACTAACTGTAAATGGTGGTATATACATAATCAGCCTTTATTTCACGTTGAATCCGATCCCAGCGAGTTTCTCTCGGATGCCAGCCTCCAAGCGATGGCTCTCTGCAAAGAGGTCGCCGAGTTCTGAGGTGAGGCGGGCCATCTTTTCCTCAAAGGGCTCTGCATCTTCTTCCTCATCAGCAATGCCGACATAGCGGCCTGGGGTGAGCACCCAGTCCTGTTTGCCGATCTCTTCGATGGTGGCAACCTTGCAGAAACCTTTGACATCTTCAAGGGTGCCGTTCTCGTAGGCTCGGAAAGTGGCAGCAATGCGCTGCACATCACACTCTTCAGCAGGGAGGCTGGCCCAAGGCTTGTCTTCTTTCTTGACGGTATCATAACGTACAAGGTCGTCGCTGAGTTCCCGATGGGTGCGATCCACCATCATGCCCATCTCTCTGGCATCGATGAAGAGCACCTTACCTGGATTCTTTTTCTTACGATTGAAGAACCAGACACAGACAGGGATAGACACGTTGTAGAACAGCTGATTGGGCATCGCAATGACGCCCTCCACCAAGTCTGCCTCAATCAATCGCCTGCGGATATCGCCTTCGCCTCCTGATGTTGTCGTCAAAGAGCCGTTAGCAAGCACAAGACCGATGCGACCTGTCGGCGAGAGGTGATGCACCATGTGCTGAATCCAGGCATAGTTGGCATTACCCTCTGGTGGAACGCCATACTTCCAGCGCACATCATCAGCCAGACGGCTTGCTCCCCATTCACTCATATTAAATGGTGGATTAGCCATGATGAAGTCGAACTTCTTGGTGGCATGCTTATCATCGCCAAAGGAGTCGCCCCAACTATCGCCCAGGTCTGCCTCCAATCCACGAATGGCAAGGTTCATGTGTGCCATCTTCCAAGTGTTGGCGTTGAACTCCTGACCATAGATGGTGACATTACGGAGATTGCCCTGATGCTGCTGTACGAACTTGGCACTCTGCACAAACATACCACCCGAGCCACAGGCTGGGTCATAGACACGACCTTCAAAAGGCTGAAGCACTTCTACAATCGTGCGGACAATACACGAAGGTGTATAGAATTCACCTCCTGACTGTTGGGTTTCTGTTGCAAAGTTCTGCAGGCAGTATTCATACACTCGTCCAAAGAGGTCAAGCCCTTCTCCTTGTGCATGCATATCCATGTTGTCGAAGATTTCAACCACCTCGCCCAAGCGAATCTTGTCGATCTCAGGACGAGAGTAGTTGTTGGGCATCACCTTCTTCAAGCGAGGATTCTCACGGCCAATCTCTTCAAGGGCGTGGTCAATGACTTGTCCAATCTCAGGACTATGTGCCTTGCTGGCTATGACATTCCAACGAGCATCTTGAGGCACCCAGAACACATGCTCTGCTGTATATTCGTCGCGATCTTCCTCGAAGCCATCGCCTTCTTCAACAAGTTCTTTGTAACGCTTCTCGAAGCAATCGCTGATATATTTAAGGAAAACGAGACCCAGTACCACATTCTGATATTCAGATGCAGTGAGATTGCCACGAAGCTTGTTCGCGCTGTCCCATATACGGTCTTCTATAGACTTCTCTTTTATAACTTTCTTTGCCATATTATATTTACTTTCTATTCATCCCCATCACTAGTCCTTATTGTCGAGGTTATAGAAAATGGTTGCGCCCATGGTTCTCAGGTTTCTAAATTGCAAAAATACAAATAAGTGAGAACAATACAAAAGAAATCCTATTTTTTTTTATCTCATAGCGTTTCCCCCGGCATTAAGTGTAGTCAAAGGCTACATAACATTCGATTTCGTCCTAACTTCTCAATTCGTAACGAGATGCAGAGTGGTATCATGGCATGTGACCACAATAAAAAAGATAGCCAGCTCTTGAATGACTCAAAAGCTGGCTATCCTTGATGAGGAGTAGTTTTATTCGCCTACCACGATCACGCAGCGGTTCAGATCGTTCTCCGGGAACGGCTGTACGGTGTCACCATAGGAGCTGACGGACATGCGGTCGGCAGAGATGCCTTTCTCCTGCAGTGCCTTTGCCACCTTCTCTGCACGAGCCTTGGCATAGCCTACGTTGAGGGCGGGAGTACCTGTACCCTTGTCGGCATAACCCTTGATGGTGATGCCCTTCTGCGGGTATTTCTTACACCAGGCCACGATTCTGTTCAGCTTGGCATCGGGATCGGGATCAGAGAGACGGATGTTGTAGAAGAAGGTCTCCTCCAACGGCTCGGGCTTCACCACGGGCTTGGGCTCCGGTTTCGGCTCTGGCTTGACGACAGGTTTCGGAGCAGGTGCCGGTGCAGGAGCGGGCTCCTCATAAACGACAGGAGCGGGAGCTGGTGCTGCCTTCTTCTTACCGAACTTGATGGTGAGGCCCAGAAGGGCGGCCACCTGCCAGTCGGGATTGAAGTTGCGCTTGAGGTTGAACTCGTCGCTCTTGTTGTTCACATCAACTTCCAGTCCTAAGGCCACTGCCTTCGACAGGTTCACGTTGAACTGTGTTCCCAGACGAAGGTTATGCGTGCGGTTCCTTTCGGTGCGCAGCTCCTTGTAATACTGTCCGTTGGCATTCCTGAACTCATCATAGTCGCCGGTGAAGTTCACACCGAAACCACCTAACAGCACCCAGTCGAAGAAATCACTGCTGCGGTTGGGAGCCAGGATATTGGTCATGTTCAGCAACAGGTCGAGGTCACCTGTGAGGGCATTGAACTTATACTCATTATCGAGCGTGGTATAAGGTCTGGCCCCTTTAGCCTGCCATCCCTGCACATGCAGACGGGCACCGATCTTCGAGTTGAAGTAACGTCCGAAGGAGACGGCAGCCTGCGGGGTGAGCAGCTTGGTGAAGTCGTAGTTGGTGAACGTTCCCTGCGCACCACCCTGGAGGGTGATGAAGTTGTAGGGATAGTTGTCTTCCACGCTCTGTGCCTGAGCTGCTGTGGACACTCCGAAGAGGAGTGCCACGGCAACGAGGATATGATTTATCTTTTTCATCTTTGAAATCTTTTAAGTTTGAATTACTCTACGGTACAGTAAATCTTATCAGAGGTCTTGCGGGTGGGGTAGAGCTTGATGGTGGTACCGACAGCACCGAGGTTCTTACCGTTGGCGGCGAGGTCGCCGATCATCATCGAAGGCTCTACGCTGTCGTTACCGCCGAGGTTGATGCCCCAGTCGTTGTTGGCTGTGAACTTCCAGCCGTTGCCATTCACACCAGCACCCGTGATCACGAAGCAGTAGTTTTCGGCATCCCATGTCATCTGCTGGGCATTGTCACCTGGGTTCCATCCGTTGAAGTCACCTACGAGGTTCATGTTCGTGATGCGTACGGCATTCAGGGCATTAGTGGCCAGGTTGAGCGTGACATAGTAGATACCCTCGCCAGCATTGGCGATGATGTTCCTGTCACCATTACCATCGTCGATGAAGTCGCCTGTGATACCGCCAGTCATCGTGTCGGCGTTGATCTGGGTATCCCAGTTGCCAGCTTGCTTCTGGAACTTAAAGGCGTTGCCCCATCCGTTCGGGTCGGCGCAATAGAGGTAGCCAGTGTAGATACCGCTCTCATCGGTAAGCGCCAGTCGCTGCTCTGCTTTGCTCCATCCATCGGTGGCACCGATGTAATAGACATACGGTTCGAAGTTGAGGGCTGTGATAGAATAGGTCATCTCGGCCATGTTCACCTGGAAACGATAGTACTTGGCTTGGCCGTCAACGTGGAAGGAGTGGTCACCATCGAGGTTGTAGCGACGGTCGAACGAACCGCTCAGGTCCTCGCTGGCACCTGTTGTACCAAAGAGATGGTTCCATACACCATTTCCAACGGCATCGATGGCCTCTTCGTCACCGAAGGCGAACCACATTTCGGAGCCTGTACCTGGGAAGACATAGGTGAAGACGGGATCGTCGAACACGCTCTTGTCGCTGTGAGAGAACTTCTGGTTCTTAGAGGAATCCCAGTCGCCAGGACCACCGATGAGGAAGTAACTTTCAGCGATGTTCATGGCCTCAATGCGATAGGTGTAGTCCATCATGTTGATGGTCACCTTGATGAGTCTGTTGCCTGCGGGAACGCAGAACGAGCCGTCGTCAGTGAGGTTGTAGCGGCGATCCAGTGTACCTGTAGGATCGGTGTTGCCATTACCTTTCTTCGTACCGAAGAGCTTCGACCAGTCGCCATCGTTGGTGATGGCATCGCATGCCTCGTCGTCACCAATGGCAAACCAGGTGTCGCCCTCGGAGGCGTTGATGACAATGCTGAACTCCGGATCCTCATAGACATCCTTGCCGCTGTGACTGAACTTCTGCTCCTTGCTGGCTGCTGATCCTGCCCAGTCGAGCGTACCGCCCACGATATAGTAGTTCTCAGAGATCTGCGGTGCCTCGGGTGTCAGGTTCAGGTCGATGAGACCAGCATCGATCAGAGCAGCCTGTCCGTCTTTGATGGCACTGGCATAGACATGTGCTTTGAACACGCGGTTCACTGGGCGCTTGCCGTATGCATTCTCAATCAGTGTCTGCAGTTCGGCTTTGGAGAACTGTCCGTTGGCATTGGCCTTGAGCTCTATGGGCTCAGTGCCCTCAGTGGCATCAGCGGGCATCACGACCATGCGGATGCTCTGGATGGAATATCCTTCGGGAAGAGCCGCCTGACTGAGTGTGAGGAGCTGGATGTTGTCCTCAGCATTATTCAAATCGATGGCGCCAACAGCACTGGCGGAGAAGCCTGGTATCGTAATGGCGTCCTCTTGCAGATAGGTCTTTTGCGTGGCCCAGTCTGTGAAGTCCTCGCTACAGGCCGTCATGATGAGGCCTGTAATTGCGAGAAACATATATGATAATACCTTTTTCATTTTCATTACTTGTTAGGGGTTATTATTTGATTTCACCAGTTTCTTTACCGAAGTTCAGGTAGAGCTTTTGACCGGCAAAGCCCTCGATACGGTCTTGGTCACCGCCCATAGCGCGATAGACAATCTTCTTGTCGAATACCATGAACTCAGACTTCCACCAGTCGAAGCCAGGCACCTTGACATAGGCACGTACACCACCGTCACCGCTGGAGTTGTTGGCAAAGGCAGGAGAAACGAACTCACCGTCGGCAGTGGCAGGAACTTCGAATTTCATGCCTTCCTCGAGTTCACTCCAGTCGGCTTTTGCCGTGATGGTACCCATCAGCCAGACATTCGGCTCGTTGAACTGCACGTCATAGATGATGTCGCGTCCGCTGACCGAGCAAGTGATGATCATCAGATACCAGCCTGGGTTAGAAGAAGCGATGTTGCCGTCGCCGCTGTCCTGGATGTCGCCAGCCTTGTCACCGCTGATGCTGTTGAGGCCTGCGATGCCCTTCTCACCACCGTCCCAAGACTTATTGGTATTGAACTTGATACCGGAACCGTCAATGTAAACCAGGTGCCAGAATACGTTCGGACCGTCGTAGCACTGTACCATTGAGAGGGAAGTATCCCAACTCCAGCCGTTGAAGCTACCGACGAGGTAGATGTTGTCGGGCGTATTCACTGGAGGCAGTGAGTAGAGCAGGTGAACCTTGCTCAGGGATACCACATTCGAAGCAATCTCCGTTCCGGCAATGGCGTTACCTGCATATTGTGTAGCAGCACCGCGTGCCTGGAAATAGATAGGGATGTCGAGGGGGAAGTCGGCATCATTCTTTCCTGCATCGGTAGCCATGGTCGTGAGGGTAGCGGCCAAAGAGGCAGCATCCACCTCGAACTGTGCATAAGGAGTTGTTGCCACATCCACAGCATGACTCATGTCGGCATTGAGCGACACGGCCAGTGTGTAGGTGGTGTAGGCAGGGAATCCATAGTCTGGCAGACTACCCAGTGTGAAAATGAGATTGGATGAGTTGGCCAGATCATAGGTCGCATTTGCAGCCATGGCAGGGGTGTTCAGCACCAGCGAGCCCGGCGTCGGCTTCTGCAGCGTGGGGTTGGAGTCGCGATCATCTTCACAGGCAGTGAGGATGCATACGCTGCACAGAAGCAGCATTGCTGACTTGATTATCTTTTTCATGTCATTATTCATTTTAGGGTTTACTTATTGGTAACCTTGATTCTGGGTCAGGTTACTATTTGTCGCAATCTCATTCGATGGAATGGCGTAGATATTGAGATATGAACTGAATGATGTTCCCTCATAGGAACCGCCTTTCCACTGCCACTTGTAGTTGTTGTTACCGCCAAAGAGACCGAAACGGATCAGATCGACACGGCGACGACCTTCATAATAGAACTCGCGGGCCCACTCGTCGATGATGTCGTTGAGCGAATAGCTGCTATTGCTACGGGTAGTAGCATGAGCACGGCTTCTGAGTGCGTTGATGTAATTGGTTCCTTCTGCCGTGGTGTTGCCACCATTCTCACGTGCTGTGGCCTCAGCGTATGTCAGATAAGCCTCTGCCAAACGGAACAGGAAGAAGTCGGTGTCAGGGAACTGTGCGTTATGTGTAGCGGCATTGTCGCTGCGGAAGTTGGACCATTTTGCCACAGCAAAGCCGTTGGTGAACTCGGTGGTCTTCTCGATGTCAAGGGTGCGGCCTTCGGTGCAGAACAGGGCACGGTCGTCACCAGCAGCTACGGCCACGTCATAAGACTGTCCTGAGGGCGCATCACCCTGCGGGAAGAATTTCTTGACTAACTCTGGGCGAGCGCGGTTTCCACCCCATGCCTGTGTCGTATTGTTGGTGGCAGCGGCATCAAGGGGATTGGCGTGCATATTGCCATCAAAGGTAGAGGCAAGGACGAACAGCGAGCCACCCCAGCTGGTCGTGGTAGATCCATCCTGCAGGATGGGGAACACGGCCTCGTAAGCTGCATTGCTCTCACCGTTGTCGGCCATGAACAGCATCTGATAGGCTGACCACTGGTTGGCACCTGCGGTGTTCAGACGGTAGTTGGCATCAATCACCTTCTTGGCATACTCGGCAGCTTTTGCCCACTGGGCTGTGCCTGTGTAAACCTCTGCATTGAGATAGAGGCGGGCCAGCAGCATCCAGGCAGCACCCTTGGTGGCACGGCCATAACCGTCATCGGTTGACTTCATGGCTTTGGCATCCATCAGGTTCGGCTCAGCTTCCAAGAGCTCTTTCTCGATCCACTGGTAGGCCTCCTGACGACTGATCTGCACGGGCTTTGACAATGTCTCTGCAAAAGGAATGTTACCGAAGGCATCCATCAGCATGTAGTACTGAAGGGCACGTACGAAACGAACCTCTGCCACCTTCTGGGCATCACCGCTCTCACCTACCTCGTTTAGGTAACTGTTACAGTAGTTGATACCTGTGGTCAGACGATAGTAATACATGTGCATCATCGGGTGGGATGCATCATATTGGTTGAAGTTGAAACCGGCGATACCAGGGTCACCCCAGCAGCAAATCGACTCGTCGGTAGGCAACTCGTTGGAGTTCCACAACTGACGGATGAATCCTGCTGTACCACCATCGTATCCGTCGATATCAGAGTCGCCATTGGCGCCGCCATTGCCAGGCAGGGCCAGATTGGCATAGCATTTCAGGTAAAGACCATCCAGACTCACTTCTGTGGAGAGGTTGGGGTCTATCGGATCCACATCCAGGTCACCCGTACATGAGGTCATGCCAAGGGTCAGGGCGAGAGCTGCTGCGGGAATGATATTTTTGATGATATATTTCATAACAAATTCTCCTTACTAATTTTAGAAATTGAGGTTAAGACCGACAATGAACGAGATAGGACGCGGATACATGTTCTGGTCAACACCGTTGCCGATTTCAGGATCCAGACCGTCGTATTTCGTAATCGTAAACACATTAGAGCATGTGGCATAAACGCGTCCGCTTACCCCATGATAGCTTCCACCCTTGAACAGGTTGTTGAACGAATAACCCAGTGTGATATTGTCGCACTTCAGGAAAGAGGCGTTCGTGACATAGTAGTCTGACTGGTTGGCGGGTAACTCCCAAGTCTGCCAGTTGCGTGCCATGGCAGCCTTCAGGTGGTTGGCCATATAAGCCTGCTGTACCCATGCACCTGTCTCACCTACGTTACTTGAACCGCGAAGCACGTCGTTGAAGACGTAGTTACCAATGCTGGCACGCAGTGAGAAGCCAAGGTCGAAGTTCTTATACTCTAAGCGAGAGGACAGACCCATGGTGACGGGAGGTGTCGGACTCTTATAGAGATAACGGTCGTCGGGAGTGATAACGCCGTCGCCGTTACGGTCAACAACACAGTTCTCAATCGGCATTCCTGCCTCGTCATATACTTGCTGATAGACATAGAACGAGCTGGCGGGGTAGCCCACTTGATGAGCCTGTACGTAGTTACCAGTACCACCACCGGCGCCAGGACCTGTCTCTACAGGCATACCGTTGTCGGATACGCCTTCCAGGTCGGTAATTTCGTTCTTGTTCCAGGTTACGTTGTAGTCGATCTGCCAGAACCAGTCATTGCTCTGAATGGCCTTCCAGCTGATGGCAGCCTCAATACCGCTGTTCTTCAGCGAACCGATATTCTGCCACATCATGTTCTTATAACCCGACATAGCTGGAGCCTTAGCATAGTTCAACAGATCAGTGGTCTTACGGTAGTAGTAGTCAACACTGGCTGTCAGTCGCTGGTTCATGAAACCAAGGTCGAGACCCACATTATAAGTAGTGGTGGTCTCCCATTTCAATTCATCGGTGTAGTTGTCAGGACGATAGAGGATACCGTCGCCATAGATCGGATACAAACCGTTGGTACCGACGCTCTTGGAATAGGTATGGATCCATCCGTAATCGGAAACACCATCCTGCTGACCAGTCTTACCCCATCCGAGACGGAGCTTCATGTCACTCACTGCATCTACATCCTTCAGGAAGGCCTCGTTCTTGATCTTCCATGCTAAAGCTACAGAGGGGAAGATTGCCCAGTGGTCCTTGAAGCGGGAGGATCCGTCATCGCGGACAGTTGCTGTGAGCATATAGCGGTTTAACAAGGTGTAGTTCATACGACCGAAGAAGGAGACGAGGTAGTGCTCGGTCTTATAGACCTTGTTGTCATCTGCATATTCGTAGTCGGTCTGAGCACCGCGCTGTGCGGTATCGTTGCTGGTCATTGGAACGAAGCGGGGCTTGTCTGTCTTCTCGCTGCTCCAGAAACGCTGCCACTCATAACCGGCCATGATGTCGAAATGGTGGTTATCGTTGAAGTCCTTGAAATACTGTGCATAGGCACTCAGGGTAGTGTTACGCTTAGTCTTCTCCCAGTAGCCGTTCTTTCCATAGTACATACTACCTGGTGTGGCGGGTGAGCTGGGGAACAGACTGGTATGCTGACGACCCTTTGAAATATCGATACCTAATGTGGCATGCAGGCGCAGATCCTCAAAGCCATGAACCTGATAGTCGATGTCGGCACTGCCTATGAAGGAACGGCTGTGAGCAATATCACTCTGCTCAGTGAGCAGAGACAGCGGGTTGCTGGTGGCATCCTTGAACTTGGTGAGTGGCCAGGTGCTGTCGTTCAAAGAGGAACCAGGACCGAGCCATTGATAGTATCCACCGAAATTCCTCAACATCAAGTCGGTGTTGCCTCCCAACATCTCCTTGCTGCGCTGAGAGGTGAACGCGTAGGGATCTTGTGAGGGATCCATGCTGACGGCTGAACCCACAGCTCCGGTATTGGCATAAGAAGCACGGGAATACATGCCCTTTGCGTTCAAGTTCAGGGTCAGGTGGTCGTTAAGGAATGAGGGGTTGAGGTTCAGAGCTGCTGTATAGCGCTCGAAGTCGGAGGTCTTTAAAGTACCTTCCTGATCCGTGTAGCCTAAAGATACACGATAGGGCAGGTTCTTCAGGGCACCTGTCAGGGTGATGTTGTGATCGTGAGACACTGCTGTGTGGTAGATCAGATCCTGCCAGTCGGTGTTGGCAGTACCTAAAGCACGATAAGCATCGTGGTCGGTGCCATAGAGATTCTGGATGTATGCTCTGAATTCATCACCACTCATCACATCCAGCTTGTTGTTGTTCTGACTGACGGTAAGACTACCTGCATAGGCTACCTGGGGAGCTTGTCCCTTGCGGCCTTTCTTTGTTGTGATGATGATAACACCATTGGATCCACGGCTACCATAGATAGCAGTGGCAGAGGCGTCCTTCAACACGTTGAAACTCTCAATATCCTGCGGGTTGATGGTTGACAAGATATTGGGAGAACCGGCAACACCATTGTTGTCGATAGGGATACCGTCGATGACGATCAACGGGTCGTTAGAGGCAGAAAGAGACGAGCCTCCACGAATACGGATCTTGGAGCCGGCTCCTGGCTCACCACTGTTGCTCGTGATGTTCACACCAGCTACCTTACCAGCTAACATGTCCTGCGCATTCACCACGACACCTTTGTTTTTTGAGTCGGGCTTCAGGGCTGTTACGCTTCCGGTCAAGTCGCTCTTCTTGGCTACACCGTAACCAATGACCACCACTTCGTTCAATGACTGGGCTGCATCATCCTGGAGGATGACCTCCACATTGGGAGCTGCTGCCACAATGGCATCTTGGTAGCCAATGTAAGAAACGGAAATCTGGTCGCCTTGGTTAGCTTTAATCACGAAGTTACCATCGAAATCTGTAATCGTTCCTGTTTGCGATCCAACCACGCGGACCGTCGCTCCGATAACATCTTCGCCGGTAGCATCCTTCACATGGCCATTCACAGTAATCTGCTGTGCAAAGGCCGTAGCAGAAAGGATCAGCCCACAGACAAATGCGAGCATCCTTAAAGGCATTTTGAACTTTACCTGCTTCATCTTTTGTTATTGTTTAAAGTTAGTATAATGAATTTCTTGTTAAATCGTTGACAAAACTTTTGATAGTCTTGCTTTCCGACTGCAAATTTAAGATTAGTTTTGTTACGATGTATGAAAAATTGAGATAAATCAAGTGATTGCAATGTGCAAACGTTTGCATTTCTCAAACATTATTATTAATTTTGCCAGCGGATGATTGTGTTGAACTTTTGCATAACTTTGCACAGTGATATTTTAACCACCGCCTATGAATGATCATTCAACGATAACAATGAAGGATATAGCACAGGAATTGGGTGTTTCTGTGGCTACTGTCTCACGGGCGTTAAAGGATAGTCCTCGCATCAGTGAGCAGCAACGAGAACGTATTAAGACATACGCTCGCGAACATAATTTCTATCCTAACTTCCTGGCGGAATCGTTGAGACGCAGTAAAGTGGCTCCACCGAAGATCATCGGCGTGATCATTCCCCAGATAGCACATTACTATTTTTCCACGATCCTCTCGGGCATCGAGGAGCAGGCCAGTGTGCGGGGCTATCGGATCATGGTGGCGCAGAGTGAAGAAAGCTATGACCGTGAGGTGCGCATCTGCGAGTCGTTCATGGAGAACCGCGTCTGTGGCGTGATTGTCTCACAGGCGAAGGATACTGCCCGTTACGACCATTTCCTGAAGCTGATGAACAATCATGTGCCCTTGGTGTTCTATGATCGTATTTGCACGGGCATCAACACCAATAGGGTGGTGGTGGATGATTACATGGGCGCCTTTACTGCGGTGACACATCTGATACAGACAGGATGCAAGCGCATCGCTTTCTATGGGTCGCCGATGCAGCTGGAGATTTCCAAGAACAGGTATAACGGCTATCATGATGCCATGCTGAAGCACGGACTGACTCCGGATGACAGTCTGCGGCTCATCTGTGACAACCGGGCGGAGGCCGAGAAGATAACGCCGGAGATCCTCTTGCGGGAAGACCGTCCCGACGCGTTCTTTGCTGTGAATGACGATACAGCCATTGGAATTCTCTACACAGCTAAGCGGATGGGATTCAATGTGCCGCAGGATATCTGCATCTGTGGATTCACCAATGGAGAAAGGGCCATTGCCTGTGATCCTATGCTCACCACTGTTGAGCAACGTGGGCACATGGTCGGGGAGGAAGCAGTGGATATCTTGGTGAACCATGTAGAAGGTATCTCACCGATGGACAAGGTGGACAAGAAGGTGGTACGGACACGTTTGGTGATCCGTGGCACTACGCGATGATGAATAATGATAATAAAAACGAAATAGCAATGAAAACAAAACCGAATTTAAACTTCTGGGCACTGTGGAACCTGAGCTTTGGGTTCTTTGGCGTACAGATAGCGTATGCCTTGCAGAGTGCGAACATTTCGCGAATATTCAGAACCTTAGGCGCTGATCCTCATTCGCTGAGCTTCTTCTGGATTCTGCCTCCTTTGATGGGTATTCTTGTGCAGCCCATCGTGGGTACCCTGTCTGACAGAACGTGGTGCAGATGGGGACGACGCATACCTTATTTATTTATAGGGGCCGCCGTGGCTGTTGCCGTGATGTGTCTGTTGCCGAATTCCGGATCATTGGGCCTTGGCATCTCTGCTGTCATGATTTTTGGCTTGTTGATGCTGATGCTGCTCGATACCAGTATCAATATGGCCATGCAGCCCTTCAAGATGCTGGTGGGTGACATGGTGAACGAGGAGCAGAAAGCAAAAGCCTATTCCATCCAGTCGTTCCTGTGCAATGCGGGTTCGGTGGTGGGTTTCCTGTTCCCGTTCGTTTTCACTTGGATCGGATTGAAGAATGTGGCCCCTGAGGGCGTAGTGCCCGATTCTGTTATCTGGTCGTTCTACATGGGTGCGGCCATATTAATCCTCTGCGTGATCTATACTACCTTGAAGGTGAAGGAATGGCCTCCTCAGGAATATGCAGAATATAATGGAGCCACCAATCATTCCACTCAAGGGGAAGTGAGCACAGCCACTTCTGCAACGGAAGGTGGGAGTGGGTCGTGGATCACACTTCTGAAGAACGCTCCCTCCACGTTCTGGAAAGTGGGATTGGTACAGTTCTTCTGCTGGGCAGGTATGCTGTATATGTGGACCTATGTCGTAGATGCAGTATCCGAGACGGTGTGGGGTACAACCGATCCTACAACGACGGCTTATCAGGAGGCGGCCAATTGGACGGGTGTGCTCTATGCTATCCAGGCAATGGGCTCTGTGGTGTGGGCTGCCATGCTGCCACGGTTCAGCAATACGAAACTGGCTTATAGCGTGAGTCTGATTCTGGGTGGGTTGGGTTTCGTACTGATACCCTTTATCCCGAATATGTACGGACAGATCCTGCCGTTTTTATTGATTGGCTGCGGATGGGCTGCCATGCTGGCGATGCCGTTCACTTTTGTGACGAATGCCTTGCAGGGATACGGGCACATGGGTGCTTACCTTGGTTTGTTCAACGGAACCATTTGTGTGCCGCAGATTATTGCGGCCATTTGCGGGGGTACTATCCTCTCGTTGGTGGGTAGTCATCAATCAACCATGATGATTGTTGCAGGTGTCAGCTTTTTAATCGGATCGGCCTGTGTTTTTGTTATAAAAGGTAAAAAATAGTAAACATAGCACAATTATTGCATATAAACCGCAAGATTTTTGAGAAAAAGTCTTGCGGTTTAAATTTTATTTAGTAGTTTTGCGGCATATAAGTGTAAAACTAACAACAAATCAAGAAATTAATTTACTAATAATATCAATTTTTAAAAACTTAAAAGCTATTAACAATGAGAAAGAATGTATTATTCTCTGTGATGCTATTGATGGGAATCATGGGCGGTCTTTCGCTCTATCCGGCTCCTGCGATGGCGTCAGTGGTTCAGCAGACCATTAAGGTCAGCGGCCAGGTTGTTGACCAAGAAGGTCAGCCGCTCATTGGAGCAACGATTCGGGTGAAAGGTGCCCAAACTGGAGTTGTGACCGATTTTGATGGTAATTTCCAGTTAGATGCTCCGGCAAACGCTACACTTGTGGTGAGCTATGTGGGTTTCAAAGATCGTGAGATTGCCGTACGCGGACGTGCTGTCATCGAAACAATCACGATGGAGTCTGACTCCCAGCTCCTTGATCAGGTGGTTGTGGTAGGTTATGGTACACAGAAGAAAGCCGACCTGACTGGTTCTGTAAGTATTGTGAATGCTGATGAACTGAAGCGTACTTCCAATTCAAACATCTCTACCATGCTTGAAGGTAAGGTGGCTGGTGTTTCCATCACTTCTGATGGTCAGCCAGGTGCAGATCCGATGGTGCGTATCCGTGGTATCGGTACCTTAAATGGAAACCAAGCTCCTCTCTATGTGATCGACGGTGTACCTATGGGTACAACAATCCGCGACTTCTCTCCTAATGACATTGAGACGATTCAGGTGCTGAAGGATGCTTCTGCAGGTGCCATCTACGGTTCTCGTGCCGCTAACGGTGTGGTTATCATTACAACCAAAGGAGGTAAAAAAGATCAGCCGCTGAAAGTAGATTACAAAGGCTACTTCGGTGTTGATATGGTGTCGAATGACAAATACGACCTGATGAATGCTGACCAGTATAGCAACTATCTTGGAATTGCAGCAGCCAATTCAGGCACTCCGCTTCCTGGAGGCTATAGCCTTGGCAGCGATGGCAAATACCACTTCCAAGACAATACCAACACAGACTGGTTCAAGGAGGCTTTCAAAACAGGTATCCGTCAGAATCACAACGTGAACCTCAGCGGCGGTGGCGCAAATAATACTTATAATATTGGTCTTGACTTCTATGACCAGAAAGGTACAATCGAAGGTACTGGTCCTGACTTCAGACGTTATACAGCTCGTGTGAACAACACCATGGACGCTAAGTTCATCAAGTTCCGCACAAGTCTCGTCTATTCACACTCTAATCAGAACTCACAGTCTATTTCAAATGCCAATGAGTATATTCAGGGTCTCTATGGTAACCTGGGTAACGTGTTAGCTGGTGTGCTTAACATGCAGCCTACCATCAAGGCTTATGATAACTCTACTTGGGTTCTTGATGACAAGGTAGGTTCTGCCAGTGGATGGAAATATGATGCTTACGGCTACGGAGTGTATTACGATACCGTGCATGGTGATATCTCTGCCATGAACCCGTTGCTCGTTAACAACCTCTTGTCACGTAACACGGTTGTTGACCGTTTCGTAGGTACGGCCTCTGCTGATGTTGACCTGCTGGATATGATTGGTCTCAAGAGCAAGAACCACAATCTTACCTATAGAATCAACCTGTCATATAGTATGACAAGTGCCAACGACAGAACATGGATCCCGGCATGGGTACAGAGTAACCGTGTATATCTCGCCAAGGAAAATGAGCGTCTGACCAAAGGTCATCGTAAATATACTGATGCCTTGATTGAGAACACGCTGACTTACGATGGCAACATAGGTCTGCACCATATTAACCTCGTGGTAGGTCAAACCTACGAGGAGGAAAACACATCCACGTTGACTGCCTGGGCTGTTAACCTCAATGAGCCTTACTTCCTGCAGCTTCAGAATGCAGCTACACGCGATGCTAATTCATTCGAGTACAAGCACTCTCTGGCATCTTACCTCGCCCGTTTGAACTACGACTATGATGGTAAGTATCTGCTTTCTGGTATCGTTCGTCGTGATGGTAGTTCTCGTCTGACACCATCTGACCGTTGGGATACCTTCACTTCTGTTTCTCTGGGTTGGCGTTTCGACAGGGAAAGTTTCTTCCCCATCGATCGTAACATTGTGAACCTGTTCAAGCTTCGTGCCAGCTATGGTGAGTTAGGTAATGAAGCTTCCGTGGGTGACTATGCCATTCAGGCTACGATGGCTCGTAACAACATGACCTATAGCTTCGGCAACCAGCCCATCACGGGATCGGCAGTTTCTAACTTCGTGAATGAGAACCTTGCATGGGAGAAGAGAAAGACTTATAATGTGGGTCTCGACCTTGCTTTCTTCAACAACCGTATTGAGTTCACGGCAGAGTGGTACAAGAACAAGTCTATCGACCTGCTCTATGCCGTGCCCGTTCCTGCCAGTGCTGGTGTTGCCAACACGACAGTGACGATGAATGCTGCCTCTCTGGAGAACAGCGGTCTTGAGTTCTCTCTTACCTATCGTAACCGTGACCACGCTCTGAAACATGAGATCAGTGCCAACTTGAGTACATTAAAGAACAAGGTGACCTCTCTTGGTTTTGGAACAGATAAATACATTACTGGCGCATATATCACAGAAGTCGGTAAGGAAGTGGGTAAGTTCTATGGATGGGACTACCAAGGCATTATCCGCACCCAGTCACAGCTTGATGAACTGAATGCCCTCGCACAGTCTAAGGGCTTTGATGAGTATCAGGCTGGTGCACAGGTGGGTGACTGCTACTATCGTGATGTAAACGGTGATGGCCAGATCAATGCTGATGACCAGACCGTTCTCGGCAGTGGTCTGCCTAAGGTGAATTTTGGATTGAGTGCACACTTGGAGTACAAGATGTTCGATTTGAGTATCTCTACCTTCGGTGCCCTTGGCTACCATGTAACCGATTATCTCTACAACACCATGAACTCAAGTTACGGCTATGGAAACAAGAATGTTGATCTGCTCAAGGCTAACCAGTGGGATGGCTCAACTTACACATCGAGCATTCCCCGTACCTATTTGGCCAACAATGCCTCTTTGGCATGGAACGACCTCTTCTGCGACCGTCAGATCCAGAATGCCGCTTATTGGAAGATCGCCAATATTGAGCTTGGCTGTAACTTGCCCGACAAGTGGTTCGGCAACTACGTAAGTGGTGTCCGCATCTATGTGTCGGCTCAGAACATCTTTACTTTCACTGGCTATCATGGCTACAATGTTGACTATGCCGGCGGCACGTTCACTCCGGGTTACAACTACTGCTCGTACCCCACACCGCGTAGCTTCATGGCAGGACTCAACTTCACCTTCTAATGTATCATCCATAAAAATGAAGAAGATTATGAAATTATATAGAATTTCTTTAGCAATTCTGTTGGGTCTTAGCACGCTGACCTCGTGCGATGACAAGTTGGACGTGACCAATCCTAACCAGCAGACGGCAGCCACTTTCGGTTCTGATGTCGATGCATTGGAGGAGAACGTGATTGCTGCTTACAACCATATCCGTATGGAAGGCACATACGCCCGTGTCGGCTATATGCTCGATGTATGCCGTGGTGATGAGGTATGGAACTCCTCACAGGTCTGGTATATGCCTTTCGATGACCTCAATGTGGCATTTACCGACGAAATCGGTCAGTGGTCATGGCGCGACTGGTACTACACCATCAACGTATGCAACTACACGCTCTCTCGCTGTGGCGAGGACAACAGCGCGCTCTCTGAGCAGATGAAGCGAATCAAGGGACAGATGCTCTTCCTTCGTGGTCTGGGTTACTACAACTTGGCAGGATATTATCAGAATCCTATTCTGATCACTGATTATAATACTTATTCTACGCTCAATGGACTCTATGGTTCCAACAACACTTACGATGAGGTATGGGATCAGGTGGAGAAAGATTTTGCAGAGGCTATGACACTGCTGCCTACACGTGATGCCGGTGGCGAGTGGGCCAAAGGTCGTGCTACCAGTGGTTCTGCCGCTGGCTACTATGCCCGTGCCCTGATGATGCGCCACAAGTACAGTGAGGCCCTCACCGTACTGAGAGCTATCATCAACGGACAGTATGGTACCTATAAGCTGATGGCAAACTATGGAGACAACTTCCGTGAGGGTTCTGCTTTTGAGAACAATGATGAGAGCCTTTTTGAGATCCAGTTCCTAGACTATGGTTCACAGGGCGTTGACGATGAGTGGACACCGGTGAATACCAGTCCGAATGCCACACAGGGTTCTGCTATCGAGAGTAACTTTGGTCCTGGTGACTGCGGTGGTTGGGCAGACCTCTCTGCTTCTCCTTGGCTTTATAACCTGTTCAAGGCTGAGCGTACTGTCAGTGGTACTCTTGATCCACGCCTCTATTGGACCATCGGTACCTACGAGCCCGAGTGGGACGGATTTGAGTATGGTAATGTATGCTACACAATTCCACAGAGCGATGACTGGGGTAATGATGACATCCCCTTGGTGACCAACAACAACTATGGTGGCTTACCAGTGGCAAAGAATACCAACCTGCGAACTGGTATCTATGACAAGGTGGTTACAGGTTTGCACTGCGGTATCAACCTCCGTATGATGCGCTATAGTGATGTCCTTCTCCGTGCTGCTGAGTGTGAGAATGAACTGAACGGTCCTACCCAGCAGGCTATCGACTGGATCAATCAGGTACGTAACCGTGCAGGTCTGGCTGGCTTGAAACTCGCTGATTTCAATTCCAAGGACAAGCTGTTTGAGCAGATTGCCAATGTGGAGCGCCCGAAGGAGTTCGGTTGCGAGTTCGGTCGTGGCTTCGACCTCCTCCGCTGGGGATTCTTCTACAGTGCAGAGCGTCTGCAGCAGTTGAAGGAGCATGCAGCTGTTAATTTCTGGACCAAGCCCAACTATAGGGACGGCGTGGTTACCTTTACTCCGAAAGATGCTGTTTCTTATGGTTCATGCAGCAAGAGCTCTTACGACAACTATGTACCAGGTCATGAGTTCTTCCCCATCTTCCAGGGAACATTGAACGATAATCCCAACCTTGTGGGTAACTCTGCTAACAACAGTACCAGCAATGCTGAGTACTTCACAGGCAATGGTTGGACGATACATCCTGTAGTCAACTACTAAGAATGATCAATGAGTGAAAAAGAAATAATGTAATAAATAGAAGATTATGAGACATCTCAATAAAATAACAACCGCTTTCTGTGCAGCAGCTCTTGGGCTGTTGTCGCTGACGAGCTGTGAGGGAGGCGATCTGTTCGGTATTAATTCTCCCGATTGGCTTACTTCAAGGGCAGACTCTATTGCTGCTGCCAGGGCTGCCAATCAGGGTAGTGATGTAATCGAAGGTCTGGAGGAGGATGTATATACCGTTGGTGCCACTGATTATACCACAGGCTGGTGGGCAGTGTTCTCCAAATACTATCAGATTCCCGAAGGTCAGAAATGGGTTGCTCAGTTCAACCTGAACATTAACCCGAATGCTTCGAATACGTATAAGAACTTTGCCATGATCATCTGTAATGATGAGGATCGTGGTGCTGCTAACTACAAGGAGTATGGTGCTATCCGATATGATAACCAGCCCAGTGGTAACTCCGAATGGGGTGATCTTATCGACCGCAGTCTGGTAGAAAGTACACTCACCTTCGATACCGACACTGATACGGGTGTGGATAAACTGGGTGGTAAGGTGACGCTGACTGTTGACCGCACTGAGGGTGGACTGATTGTCACAATGACGAATGGTACCGTGACCAAGACCTATACTCAGAAGTCACCTCTGGCAAACCTCAATGCCGATGCATCCAATACCAATATCCGCTGCTTCCTCGTTCCTGAGGGATCATTCATCAACTTCCTCGGTTCTACCATCGAACCGATTGGTGGATTTACCTCTGCTGAGGACAAGCAGCCGCTGTCAATGGAACTGAAGGGTGTGCCTCGCAAGATCTTGCAGGGTACCTTATTGGCTGATGCCCTTGCCAATGTCACTGCTACCGTACATTTCGAGACAGGTGTATCGAAGGATGTAACGGCTAAGGATTTGACATTCCAGGCTATTCCCGATGTCGAAACGCTTGGCACAAAGACACTCGTCGCAGTCTATAACAAGACCTATAAGGGTGAAGGCGCTGCCCAGCCTGTGATTGCCTCTGCTTCCTTCGAGGTGGTTGACAAGATGTTCACCTGTGTCGGTGCTGCGGATAACTCAACACCTTTCTGGGGTGCTCACTCTGACAATATCAAGGTGAACCCGGGTGAGAGCTTTGTGATGCCATTCACCAACTACACCAGTGGAGCCAGCAACTGGAACAACTTCTGCGTGGTACTCTGTAATGCTGACGGTTCTACCGAGTATGCTGTGGTACGTGCCGATAACTATGGTTGGGGAACAGGCTATGATGCTTGTGTTCATGAAGGTACTCAGGGTGACTGGGCTGCATGGCTCAAGGATATGGATGGTGCCAAGGTTGACCTTATCGTGACCAATAATGGTAACGGTACAGCCGACATCGAGGCTGTGATGGAGGGTGCCAGCGGTACCGTCTATACACAGGTCTATAAGGGCATCAATGGTGTTGATCCGAACAACTGCTATTTCAATATCACTGTTGACAACAGCCATATCGAGTTTACAGAAGTGATTGGTGCCGAGGATAACTCTACCGGCTTCTGGGGTGCTCACTCCGATGACCTCAACGTGCCTGTAGGAAGGACTGTCACTCAGCGCTTCGTCAATTACACCAACGGTGCCAACAACTGGAATAACTTCTGTGTTGTGCTCACCCGCGAGGATGATACCGAGTATGCTGTGGTACGCGCCGACAACTATGGTTGGGGTGACAGCTATGGCGCTTGTACGCTGAGTGGTGGACAGGCTGACTGGGGTGCTTGGCTCAAGGCTATGGACGGTGCCCTGGTGACAGTTTCCGTAACCAACAAGGGCGGCTCTGCTGATGTCAAGATTGTCATGATTGGTACCGATGGCCAGATCTACACGCAGGATTATATCGGTATCGCACCAATTGATGGAGACAATCTCGATATGCACATGACAGTTGACGGCTGTCATCTGGTATTCGAATAAATTGACTCTTAACTAATAAACTGGGGGTGGACTGTAACAGGCCCGCCCCCGTTTTAACGTTTTAATACCACACCTTCATTATGATTAAAACAAACAGTCTATTTCTCAAGTTGTGTTGTCTGTTGTGTGCCGCCATCATCGTTTCTGCCTGTGGCGGTGGAGACAGTGATGATCCGGATCCGACGCCAACACCTCCTCCCACACCGACAGGAACGGTAACGATATCTGCGCCACGGGTATCTGATATCTCTGCAACCTCCGCTACTGTCAGGGCAACGGTGACACCCTCTTCGGGTGTGAGTGTGACAAGTCGGGGCTTCTGCTATTCTACTTCTCCGAACCCCACGACATCAGACAATACGGTGCCCACACAACTCAATGATATGTTGGCCACCCTTACTGGTCTGACCGCCAATACCACCTATTATGTGAAGGGGTATGCAGTATCGTCTCTGGGTACCACCTACTCTGATGCCACATCATTTAAGACAGAAGAGGCTTCAGGTTCTATGCTTGACAACTATACCGCTCCTACCTATCAGGATGATTATCGTAACTTCTCTGGTTGGAACGACCGAGCCAAGTGGAACCTGGCGAATGTCCATGACCCGTCTGTAATGCTGGCCGACGATGGCTATTATTATATGTATTGTACGGATGCTGGTTATGGTGACCCACAAGCAGGACATGGACATTTCCATTGCCGACGCTCGAAAGATTTGGTAAGCTGGGAGTATCTGGGTGCTTCTATGCCGAGTACTCCATCATGGGTGCAACCCAAGTTGAACGAAATACGCAAGAACATGGGACTTGGCAACTCTACGGCAGGTACCAACTACGGCTATTGGGCACCATGCGCCAGAAAGGTGAAGACAGGTCTCTACCGTATGTACTACTGCATCGTAGTGCCAGGCACCATCAATGGTGACGGAACGTGGAGCGAGCGAGCCTTTATCGGTCTTATGGAAACATCCGACCCTGCATCGAATAAATGGGAGGATAAGGGGTATGTGCTGACCAACTATTCTGACAAAGGACTGAATTTCAAAGTCGCTGCCAATAACTGGGCAAACTGTTACTTCAAGTACAATGCCATCGACCCGTCATACATCATCACTCCTGAGGGTGAGCACTGGCTTATCTATGGCTCATGGCATAGTGGCTTTGCTGCCGTGCAACTGAATGCCGAGACAGGAAAGACCCTTGTCGATCCGTTACCCGATCCGTGGGGCTCTGATCACGAGGCTGCCTATGGCAAGCGTGTCTTCACCCGTAAGAATGGTGACCGCTGGCAGGGTGCCGAGGCTCCGGAAGTCATTTACAAGGATGGCTATTATTATCTGTTTATGGCATACGATGCCCTGGATGTTCCTTATAATACCCGTGTGGTGCGTTCCAAGAAGATCGACGGTCCGTACGAGAGTATCACAGGCACCAATGTGACCAATGGCGGTGATGCCTATCCGATCATGACCCATCCCTATCAGTTCTCTGGCAGTAAGGGCTGGGTAGGCATCAGTCACTGTGCTGTATGGGAAGATGGCAACGGGAACTGGTACTATGCCTCTCAGCAGCGCTTCCCGACGACAGCAGGAGGTAATGCGCCCAATGCCGTGATGCTGGGTGGTGTACGCAGCATCTTGTGGACATCGAGCGGCTGGCCTGTGGTGATGCCCGAGCGTTATGGTGCTGTTCCCCAGGTGGCTATCACAAAGGATGAGATAGCTGGCACATGGGAGCACATCGATCTCTCTTATAAATACGGTGAGATAAAGACTTCTTCCACGATGACCTTCGCTGCCGACGGTACCATCACCGATGGCATCTGGAAGGGTGGCAAGTGGAGCTTCGATGCCTCTACGAACACCCTTACCGCCAATGGTGTTGAACTGAAGGTTCAGCGTGAGTGCGACTGGGAGGCTTCTCCCCGTAAGCACACCATCGTCTATGCGGGAATCAATGATTCCAAGACTTATTGGGGAAAGAAAAAATAAAACCGTTCTCTATGCAGATGAGACATTCGCTTCTATTAGCTGTGGTGCTCCTTGTGAGCACCACGCTATATAGCCAGCCCAGCCGCCACTATCCCCGTGAGGCCTTCCAGACAGAGACGCCGATGGTGCATGATCCTGTGATGGCCTATGCGGACAGTACCTATTATCTGTTCGCTACGGGCATGGGCATCCAGCAGATGACCTCCAAGGACCGCAAGACGTGGACTGTGCTACCACAGCCGGTGATGACCGTCATTCCCCAGTGGGCGCACGACTCCGTTCCTGGCTTTACCCATCATGTGTGGGCACCCGATGTCATTCGTTGGCATGGACGTTGGTGGATGGCCTATAGCTGCTCCACCTTTGGTAAGAACGGTTCTGCCATCGGCTTGCTCTCTTCACGTTCCCTGTCTTTCCCTGTATGGAACGATGAAGGGTGTATCGTGACGTCCCGTGAGAAACGTGACAACTGGAATGCCATTGATCCGAACTTCGTGATTGATGACAACGATCAGCCATGGCTGGTATGGGGCTCTTTCTGGGATGGTATCCAGCTAGCTCGTCTTGACTCGACCATGCATCTTGCACCTGGTGAAAAGCCACGTACCATCGCCCGTCGTTATGATTCCTCGTTCAAGGATCCCGCCCCTAACCCAACGAGTCAATATGCGGGAACAAACGCCATCGAGGCACCGTTTATCTTTCATCATGGCGACTACTATTACCTCTTTGTCTCGTGGGACTACTGCTGTCGCGGTGCGAAGAGCAACTATCGGGTAGCAGTAGGACGAAGCAAGCATGTGAGTGGTCCTTACCTCGACCGTCAGGGAAGGGATATGAGTCAGGGTGGGGGAACCCTTTTCCTCGAAGGTGACAAGAAAGACTATGAGGCAGCCGGTCATTGTGCCGCCTATACCTTTGGCAACGAGGATATCTTCATCTGCCATGGATACAGTCTGTCAATGGAAGGGGCTTCAGTATTCATCCAGCGCCCCATCCGCTGGACATCCGACGGATGGCCTGAGCTATAAAGATTCATCGTGTTTAGGAATACAAAGCAGGAAAGCCACGTGACAGCCGTTACGTGGCTTTTCAATGAGATCCAGCATCCCCCCTTGCTGCAGCATCATTCTCCGGCTTAAGGAGAGACCGATGCCGCTACCGTTCCGTTTTGTTGTGAAGAAGGGAACGAAAAGTGACTGTCGGTTCTCGGCGGGAATGGGCTGACCGTCATTACCTATCAAGAGGTTGATCTGATGCTTGGACGTATCCCTCCCAGAACAGTCCTCTTCCTCCTCAATGACGATTCTTTGTGCTCCTGCATCAATAGCATTTTTCACTAGGTTCATCAATACTTGTCGTAACATTCCGGCATCTGCCTTGACTGCAATCTCTGATGAGACATGGATGTCCCACGATGCTTGGGGATAGGATCTGCTGATATCATCTATCAACGTACGAAGGACAACCCTTGTCAGCACGGGCTTCTCCAGTTCTGACATTTTCCGATAGTTGGCCACGAAATCGCTCAGATGGCGCGAGGTGTCGTAGATGGCCAGGATGCCGTCTTCGAGAGAGGTTCCTTTCACATCTGGACGATTGAGCATCAACTGACTGATACTCGTAATCGGTGCTGTGGCGTTCATCATCTCATGAGTCAGTACACGGGTGAGTCGTTCCCACGACTCCACCTCACTCTGGTTCACTTGTTGCCGGATGATGTCGCCCAACTGGTTCAGCGTTTCTTGCATGGCACGTTCTCCTGAGAACAGTCCGTGGGTAGGCAGTCTGAAGGTGAAGTCACGATTATGGATGGCCTCCTGCATCAGTTTGGCACGATGGCGCAACTTCCGCTGATGACGAACGAACCACCAGCATCCGCTCGCCACCACGATTCCACCTATTATCATGATCCAACTAACCATATCTCTTATCTCCCATCTCTCAAAGCCTCTTCATCTTATTATAGAGCGTCTGTCGGGTGATGCCCAGCAGCTCTGCTGCATGAGTCAGGTTCCCATGACAATGATCGAGAGTCCGGCGGATATGTTCCTTTTCCATGTCATCGAGACTGACAATCTCGTTTTGCATGTCGAGCACATCTTTCAGTTTGTGTACCAGTTCATCATTGTCCCACGGTTTGGTGATGAAGTCGGAGGCTCCGTTCTTCAGTCCTTTTACGGCTAAGTTGACATCAGCGTAGGCCGTCAGTAGTACAACGGGAGTCTGAGGGTGCTGTTTGCGAATCGTACGAAGCCAGAATAATCCTTCGTTTCCGTTGTTGACGCCCAGAGTGAAGTTCATATCGAGTAACACGATGTCGATGGGCTGTTGTGCCATGATCTTCAAAATCTCATCGGGCTTGGAGGTTGTCAGCACCTTCTCAAAAGTAGAGTCTAAGAGATAACGCATCGCTGTAAGGATGGCGGTGTTATCATCAACAATCAGTATGGTTCCGTAATTTTTCATGACTGCAAAGATACGATTCTGGATGATAACAGCCAAATATTTTGATCCATTTTCGAGCATGGTGGTACCCTAATTGTCACTTTCGTCAAGAAATCATACAGCACACTGTCTAAAAATTAGACGTTTTTCCTTCCGTCAGAATCAGGCAGACGGATAATTGATGAAATAACACTACCTTTGTCATGTCAAAACAAAGAATCGTCTATTTGAAATAAGATTGGCCATGCAACAGCATCTCTTTTTAACAGGACTCATTTATCTTATATCTGTTCTCTCCACAGAGGCACAGACGACATGGACCATGCAACAATGTATGCAATATGCCGTGGTGCATAATCATGAGGTGAAAAGGACAGCACTGGAGCTGGATAACTACAAAGCAATGGAGACAGGGGCTGTAGGACGATTCCTTCCTGCCGTGGATGCTGGTATTGGCGCACAATATAACTTTGGTAGGGCCATCGACCCCGAGACCAATACTTATACGGATGTCAGTACCTTCTACAATGGTTACTCTGTACAAGCCACGTTACCTTTATTCGATGGCTTCAGCAGAATCCATGCTCTAAAGGCAGCGAAAGCCAGTGTGCTCATGGGACATCATGCTTTGAGAAACCATCAGGACGAGGTAGCACTCAGAGTATTACAAGCCTATGCAAACGCAGCCTATTATGAGGGTATGATCCGTATGGCTGAGGAGAAACGACAGGAGACGGATTTGTTGCTAAGGCAGACACGTATCATGGAGGAGGTGGGGAGAAAGAGTGCTGCCGATGTGGCCTTGGTGGAGTCGCAACAGGCTGAGGCTACCTATGAGCTCACCCGTCAGCAGAACCTTCTGGCCTCTGCCATGCTAGAACTAAAAAAGGAAATGAACTTTCCTTTGTCCGATAGCTTATCCATTTGTCTTGGTGATTCTGTTGGTTCTGGCGGTATTACGGGTTCTGACAATATGGTTGGTTCCGGCGGATTTGTAATCCACCAGTCCATAGCGCAGCAGCACCCAGAGCTGCAACGTGCCCGCTATCAGATGGAGGCATCCCAACATGAGTGGCATCAGGCCCGTGGCTCACTCTTTCCAACTCTCTCTTTGAGTGCGGGCCTGAGTACCACTTATTACAAAACGCTTCATAACGAAGCCTCAGAGACATTCGGTAAGCAACTGAAAAACAATATGGGTGAGTACTTAGGCATATCCCTGAGTATTCCGCTCTTTAACCGCCTGCAAACCCTCACCAGTATTCGCAAAGCAAAGAACAACTATCGGATGTCTCAAGAGGCTTTCGCACAGAAACAGTTAGAATTGGAGAAACTCAGTCGTGAGGCATGGCAGGACTGGCAGGGCTATCTGTTGCAGACAGAGCAGATGGAGAAGAAGGTGAAAGCTGACAGCATTGCCCATCAGCTCACCAGAAGACAATATGAAGAAGGATTGAGTACAGCGATTGACCTGCACACCACCTCAGCCCAGCTGCTGAATTCAAAGGCTACATTGTTACAGTGTCGGTTAATGGCGGTTGTGAAGGAGCAATTAGTGAGATATTATCATGGAGAACAAATATGGAAATAGAGACAATGGATAGAATCATAGAGAAAAAGAAGGGCTTTGTATTCAAGAAGCACGGACCGTATGTGGCTGGCGGGTGTCTGCTCCTGGTCCTCTTGGGCTGGGTCATCTTTGGTAATCATGCCTCTACATTAAGGGTCAGTCAAGAGGAGCTGACCATCAGTGATGTCAGTCGGGCGGAGTTCAAAGACTATGTGCGCACCAATGGTCAGGTACTGCCCATTCAGATTGTTCAGATCTCTCCAGAGGAAGGTGGTATCGTAATGGAGAAAGTAGTGGAGGAGGGTACGATGGTGCATAAAGGTGATGTCATCGTCAGATTGAGCAACTCAAACCTCGATCTTCAGATTCTGAATGCGGAGGCAGAACTGGCAGAGAAACAGAACCTGCTGCGTAACACACAGGTGGCGATGCAGCAAGATCGTTTGAACAACCAGACAGAGCAGGCACAGTTGGAGATGGATACACAGCGTAAGCGCCGTACCTTTGAGCAGAACAAACGACTCTATCAGGAGAAACTCATCAGTAAGGAGGACTATGTGCAGTCGCAAGAGGACTACCTGCTCTCGACGAAGAAACGCTCATTGGTGTCGAAACGTCTGAAGCAGGATTCACTCTACCGCACCACGCAGATGGACCAGATGGAAGACAACCTGCAGAACATGCGCCGCAATGTGGTGCTTGTCCGTCAGCGTAAGGACAAGCTCGAGGTGCGCTCTGCCATCGATGGCGAGTTAGGACTGCTCGATGTGGAGTTAGGACAGAGCATCCAGCCCGGACAGAAGATCGGACAGTTGAACGACCTCTCCGATTATAAGGTGCAGGCACAGATCGATGAGCACTATATCGATCGCGTGCGCCAAGGGCTTATCGCCACTTTCACCCGTGGTGATAAGCAGTATCAGTTGCAAGTGCGCAAAGTCTATCCTGAGGTTCGTGAGGGTAAGTTCCGCTGCGATTTCGTGTTCAAAGGCGAACGTCCTGAGAATATCCGTACAGGACAGACCTACTATATCGACCTTGAATTAGGACAGCCGGAGCAGGCCATCATCATCCCTCGCGGTACCTTCTTCCAGACCACAGGAGGACAATGGATCTTCGTACTCGACAAAAGCGGCAGTAAAGCCTACCGCCGTAATATCCGCATTGGTCGGCAGAACCCGCAATGCTATGAAGTGTTGGAGGGCTTGGAGCCGGGTGAGCGTGTCGTCACCAGCGGCTACGAAGCATTTAAGGACAATGAAGTATTAGTAATGAAATAGGACCATGAAGACAATTATCAGAATCTTTACATCGATATTCAGGAAGTTTGTTACAGCGAACCTGTTGAACCTGTTGGGCTTGAGCCTGGCCTTTGCCTCGTTCTTCGTCATCATGACGCAGGTGAACTACGACCTGGGCTACAACAAGAGCTTTGCGGAGCATGAGAAGCTGTTCCGGCTGACAATGGAGTTGGGGGAAGGCATGGAGGACTACGGTGCGACGCTGCCTCGGCCGGTGGTAGAGCAGTTGGCGACAGCATCGCCACATGTTACGGGCTATGGCATCGAACAGGTATGGACCAGCAACGACCAGTTTGTGGTAGACAATCAGGAGTACTCACTGAATCTTGTGTACGGCATCCACGACTTCGTCAGCGTGTTCAAGCCAACAGTCATCGACGGCGAGTTGAAGGGTTTGAACCAAGACTACAACATCGTGCTGCCACGTTCTGAAGCGTTGCGTATCTTCGGAACTACCGATGTCGCAGGCAAACCGATGAAATACAAATGGGATAATGACGTGTTTCATATCTGTGCCGTCATTGAGGACTATCCGGAGAACAACTTCCTGCACGGCACCAGCTTTATAGGCTCCAATGCCAACGAAGGCAACTACCGGAACTGGAACTACGCCGCCTATATCCGCGTGGATGATGTCAAGAACCTGCCGGTGGTGCTCAAGGCCATGCGTCAGACGGCTATCGAGCTGTTCAAAGAGGACTATAATTTGACCAGCTCCAAAGAAGCGGATGCCCTGCAGGTGATTCTGACCCCTGTGGCGGATACCCATTTCTCGAAAGACCTCAGCAAGGATTCACCCGACATCAAGTCCGTCAGCAGGAGTTCGGTCTATCTGCTCATCTGCTTCTCGCTGCTGATCGTCGTGATAGCTGCCGTGAACTTTATGAATTTCAGCTTGGCCGAAACACCCATGCGCATCCGCAGCATCAGCACACAGAAGGTGTTGGGGGCTACGACGGCGAGCTTGAGAGGCAGTCTGCTGGCAGAAGCTGTCATCATCAGCTTGATTGCTTTCGTGCTGGCTATGGCGCTGGTATATCTGGCTCACGACTTGGGCTTGCAGGATTTGGTACAGGGTAGCATCCTGCTGCAAGACCATCGGGGGCTGGTTGGGCTCACCCTGATGATCAGCATTGTCGTGGGGTTTCTGGCAGGTGCCTATCCTTCTTACTACGTCACCTCCTTCCCTCCAGCCTTAGTGCTGAAAGGCTCATTTGGTCTTTCTCCTAAAGGACGTGTGTTGCGCACCATACTGATTTGTCTGCAGTTCGTCGTCTCGTTCATGCTGGTCATTGGCGTGGGCATCATGTACTTGCAGAGCTATTTCATCTATCACACCGACTACGGCTTCGACAAGGATGAGGTGATGGTGGTGCCTACGGCCCCCGATACGCGCAATCATGCCGATGCCATTGATGCCGACCTACGCAACATTCCCGGCATAGAGGGTGCCAGCCTGGCCCAGTACGTCTTAGGCAGCAGCGACCGCTATCAGACGTGGGGCAGAGGCAGTGGCGACAAGCACATGACGTTTACCTGCATCTTTGTGGACTGGCGGTTCCTCGATGTGATGGGCATCGACATCGTGGAAGGTCGCAATTTCCGTGAGACGGATGGCGATGTGTACATTTTCAATGAGTCGGCGAAGAAGAAATACCCCTGGCTCGGCGTCGACAAGCCTATCAACGACAAAGATATGCCCGTTGTTGGTTTCTGCGAGGATATCAAGTATTCCTCTTTGCGCGTGGACGACAGCCAGCAGCCGATAGCCTTCTTCGTTCCTGATCCTAATAACTACTATTGGAACGATGGTTACTGGCGAAATGTCCTGATGGTACGTGTGGCAAAAGGCGTGGACAAGCGGGAAGCCAAACAGAAAGTGCTGGAAACGGTGCTTAAATACGAACACGACAATAAGCCCGATATCAATAGTCTGCACTATGTGGACGACGAACTGGAGAAGACCTACCGGCAGGAGCGCCTCTTCACCAAACAGATTCTGCTGTTCTCGCTGCTCGCCATCCATGTTCGAGAGCGAGTACCGCCGCAAGGAGATAGGCATCCGCAAGGTGTTTGGCAGTTCAACAAAGGAAATCCTGATGATGTTCAACCGTCGATACCTCTACATCTTGTTGGGGTGCTTTGGGGTGGCGGCTCCTATTGGTTACATAGTGGGCGTGCATTGGCTCGAAGGATTTGCGGTCCGTACTGCCATTTCGCCCTGGCTGTTCTTGGTGTCTTTCCTGCTTATCGCCCTGATTACGATGCTGACGGTGACCTACCAGAGCTGGAAGAATGCCACCGACAATCCTGTGAACAGCATCAAGAATGAGTAGGTAAAAGGTCCATTACCAAGGGAGTGTCAATGAATCATACAAAGATCTGTCTAATCTTTAGACAAGCTGCCCAGCAGCGGTCAAAAATGCTTGCGGAAACAGAGAAAAGAACATAACTTTGCATTGTAAACAAGAAAACAAATGTCTAACATCTAAAAAATTACAATGATGAAAAAGTTATTGATATCTTCCATGTTGTGCCTGATGGCCATGACCGTTGAGGCACAGGTAATGACCGCCGCTACCATCAATAAGGTGTATAAAAAGGCAATAGCGGATAGTACGAACAAGCTCTTCTATAACACAGAGCTTGATGACAACTACCAGATCACTGCTATGTATGTGTTCAAGAACAAAGGTAAGAACAAGGACAATGTCTCTCTGAAGCCGTTCTACCTCTATCGGTATGAGTATGCTGCTGATGGATTACTGACCAAGCGTACCACGTTTGTATGGCATCGGAATAACTGGCGTTGCATAGGATGTCATCAGTATTCGCTCGACAACACTACCTACCAGATAGCCTATAGCCGCTGGAACAAGAAAAAGGGTGATTTCAATGATCCCGTTGGAAAGATGACCTACCAGCTGCTGCCCGATGAGACTGTGAACAGCATTGCCTGCTATCAACGTCATCATGACAATTCTCCCATGAAGCTGGAGTGGCAGGTGTTGGTAGAGGGACAGTCCATGGAGATGGGCAGCTACCTGACTCAGAAATAATCATTATCATCAAATAATCAAAATAAGACCACATGAAGAGTTATCTCAAATTCCTGTCACGTAACAAGCTATATACCTTAATTAATATAGCCGGATTGGTGGTGTCGCTGATGTTCATCATCCTGATGGGCGACTATACCTGGCGACAGTACAGCATCGACTCATGGCATAAGAATGCTGAGCGTATTTACTTGATGGGTGAAGAGAATTATTTCTTCCTGTGGCCACAGGCGGCAGAGGGCATTCAGCAGCTTTGCCCTGATGTAGAGCAAAGCTGCTGTGTAATGAGTCAGATGGGACGCATTAAGTATGGAAATAAAGAGGTGAAGGACGCCGAAGGTGAGAATGGCATCATCATGCTCGCCGATTCTTCTTTCTTTCAATTCTTCGACTTCCCTTTGGTGGACGGTGACCGTCAGAGAGCCCTTGACGCACCAGATAAGTGCGTTGTCACAGAGAGACTTGCACGTTGTCTGTTTGGCGATAAGAATCCTATTGGTGAGTCTCTACAGATTGTTGGTGAACGCCATGTACGTATCAACCACGAAGATCCCTATGATTCGACGCTGGTCTATACCGTCAGTGGTGTGATGAAGGATATGGATCGTACAGTGCTGCCCAACGAGACACAGATTATCGTCAGCATGCAGCGCTATCCGCAGGTGATGGGTTACAAACTGGAAGACAAATCCTTTGCCAGCGGAGGAACAGGTGCCGTCAAGGCCTTCTTCATGATGAAGCCTGGTACTAATATCAATACTACAAGGGAGATAGCATCCAAATACATCGACGTGCATCACCATGGAGTATGGAACAATAGTAAGCCAGCGATGACACCGTTCACCGACATTATGTTTGCTCAGCAGAACAATGGCTTGGGTTTACAGAAGGGCGACAAGACACGACTGCGCATCTTGTTGGCTGCCGTATTGGCCATCCTCTTCTTTGCCATTAGCAATTATATTAACCTGACCGTGGCCAATACGGGTTTCCGTGCTAAGGAAATGGCTACGCGAAGGCTCTTCGGCAGCAGTCAGCATGCTATTTCGCTGAAGCTGATCACTGAATCTACACTGATGGTGGCACTTTGCTTTGCCGTCGGACTGGCTCTGGCATTCTATTTCCAGAAGGATGCTGCAGAACTGTTCAAAGGTAAGATCTGTCTCGCTAAAGACATCAATATTGGCAGCATCAGTATCTGTCTTGGTTTCATCCTGCTCGTGGGTTTCGTTTCGGGTATCCTGCCTTCGTGGCATATCTCCCGCTACCAGCCTATCGACATCGTTAAGGGATCGTTCCGTTTCCATTCAAAGATGCTACTGGGTCGTTTGTTCATCATCGTACAGAATGTGGCAACCATCACCATGCTCACTTCGGCCTTCGTCATCTGGCTCCAGCTGAACCACCTCATCCATGCGCCGTTGGGTTTTAATACGGAGCACTTGTTCTATATTGAGAGTCCTGCAGGCAAGAGCCAGACGGTGAGAAACCTGTTGGAGAAGATGCCTTTCGTGGAGCGCATCGGCTGCTATCAGGGGAGCACCTTTACGGGTTATAATTATAGAGGAAGGGGCGTCAAGAACAGCGAGGGTGACTACGAAATGCTGATGACAACCGATTTGGACAAGGAGGCTTTCGACCTCTTAGGACTGAAGACCATCCGCGACAATGGTACCACCAATGATGGCTACTATTTGAACAGAGAAGCCCTGCGTATCTTGAACTACACTGGTGAGGAAAAGGAATTGGTCTGGGGCGATGATGAAAAGGACCTTGTTGCTGGTGTCATGCAAGACTTCCGCATCATCAATGTGCTGGAGGATGCGCATGCGATGGCTATCCGAAAGTTGGGAAGGGTGGAGAACCCCAATTTCTTGGTGAGGACAAATGGTGACAAGCAAGCTAAGAAGGTTTTCAGGTCTATGCTCCAAGAACAAGGTATCCCAGAAAGAGACTTGCAGTATTATGTCCTCAGTATGGAGGACTGCATTGCCGAGACTTTCGAGGAGCAGCAGAACACGCTGGACATCATTTCGCTGTTTACCCTCATCGCCATTATCATCTCTGTGCTGGGTTATATCGGTCTGTCGCTCTTCTTCATCCGTCAGCGTAAGAAGGATATCGCCATCCGCAAGGTGATGGGCTCTACATCGGGCGAAGTGCTGCTGCTGATGCTCCGCACGTTCTCCGTTCCGTTATTGATTTCATTCGTCATCGCCGTGCCCATCTCTTGGTACATCATGAATGACTGGCTCTCGAACTTCAGCTATCGCATCGCGCTCAGCCTCTGGATATTCGCTGCCGCCGGGCTTACCTGCTTCATCATATCCCTGCTCACCGTCATCGTCCAGAGCTGGCGCGCTGCTTCTGAGAATCCGATTAACAATATCAAAACAGAATAAAAAATGATCAAATTAGAAAACATTCAGAAGGTGTTCCGCACAGAGGAGGTGGAAACCGTGGCATTGGGCGGCGTATCGCTCGAAGTGAAAGAAGGGGAGTTCGTGGCCATCATGGGACCGTCGGGCTGTGGCAAGTCCACCTTATTAAATATATTAGGCTTGCTCGACAACCCTACCAGTGGTACATACCTGTTGGATGGACAGGATGTGGGATCCCTGAAGGAGAGTCAGCGCACCAAAGTGCGCAAAGGTCAGATAGGCTTTGTGTTCCAGAGTTTCAACTTGATCGACGAATTGAATGTAGAAGAGAATGTTGAGTTGCCATTAACCTATCTGGGCGTGCCTAAGAAGGAGCGCAAGCAGCGGGTGGAGGAGGTGCTGCGCCGCATGGCCATCAGTCATCGCGCACACCATTTCCCCCAGCAACTCTCAGGCGGTCAGCAGCAACGTGTGGCCATTGCCCGTGCTGTGGTGATGAATCCCAAGCTCATCCTCGCCGATGAGCCGACGGGTAACCTCGACTCCAAAAACGGTCTTGAAGTGATGCAACTACTTACCCAACTGAATCAAGATGGTACCACCGTGCTGATGGTAACACACTCTGAGCGCGATGCAGGTTTTGCCCAGCGTGTCATCAGTATGCTGGATGGACAAGTGGTGCCGGAAGTAAATCTTTAAGATCTTTCCTGTTTCAGATGGAGAAGCCCATCCGCTGGACATCCGACGGATGGCCTGAGCTATAAAGATTCATTGTGTTTGGGAATACAAGTGTGTACTGGTTAAACAAAAAAGGGCTCTCCATCGAGAGCCCCAAATTTTAAAGTATTTGTAGCATGTTGAATAACCTGGTGCAAAATTACAAATTCTGTTTGGAAGTAGCAAGCACATAGACAGATTTTTTCTCCAATAAGACGAAATCGAATGTTTTTGAGATGAAACTATATAATTTTCCAATTAATAGTATCTAGTAAGTGTATTTAACCATCTTGATCAGATACTCATTTCATATTTCCGTCGATAACAGGAACGGTCATAGGCATTCCACCAAGGACACACAAGCAGAACATTTTTACTCCTTCGTCCTTCTCTTTGATGAATGCGTATATCAATGCAAATAACCAAATAGCAAAAGCTCCGACTATTACGATACCAATGATAGCACAAATAATATTTATAAACGTCGCCATAGTTATTTCTTCTTTCTACCTTGAAAATATGCAATTGCAAATAGCTACAATTTCTCTCCGCAATGTGAGCAATAACGGTCCTTGTTGCGCACCTTTGCATTACATCGCGGGCAGCGTCCGTCCTTCGGCTTTTCTTTTGATTCATCAATAATGTTTGCCGTAACGATACCTGTGGGTACGGCAATGATGGTATAACCCAGCAGCATGACGAATGCCGATAGCAAGCGCCCAATGGGTGTGACGGGTGTGATGTCGCCATAGCCGACGGTGGTCATCGTGACAATAGCCCAATAGACAGATGTGGCCAGATCGGTGAATTGTGTATCGGGCTGTCCATTCTCAACCATAAACATGAGTGTGCCCAGGCAGGTGACCAAGATGAGAACAAACAAAAAATAGACGGAAATTTTCGTAAGACTCTTCTTGAGCGAATGGATCAGAATATAACCCTCGTTGATGAAACTGAACAGTTTGAAAATGCGGAAGATGCGGATGAAACGGAATGAGCGCAACAGAATCATATACCTTGCATTGGGCAGGAAGAAGGAGAGGTAGGGCGGTAATGTTGACAATAGGTCGATGACGCCAAAGAAACTCAGCACGTAGTCGCGCTTTCGAGGTGAGCAGTACACACGGGCAATATACTCAACTGTAAAGAAAAAGGTGAGCATATATTCCAGTATTTCCAGTACCAGTTTAAAGGTATGGGCCAACGAGGGTATCGTCTCAATGAATGAGATGACGATGCTCAGTGAGATGGCAATGATCAGGGTGATGTCAAAAATGCGTCCTGCCGGGTGCTCCGACTCGAACATGATGCGATAAAGATTCTCTTTCTCAAGCCAATGGGGTTTCTTCATAAGGATGACAATTAGTTATTTGGTTGCAAATATACATCTTATTTTGAAAATATTACCCGTTGCTTGTCATTTTTTTGAAAAGGGAAAATGAATAGGCGCGAGATGATGTTGACATCTTGCGTTTCGAAGTTACTTCGTCTCGGAAATGTAAAGAAAGACAAGTTTTCCTTTTGCATTTCGCTCGACTTTCCGTAACTTTGTAGCACCAAATAGTGACAGACAATGAAACAACTACTTATGCTACTACTGACGGTGCTCCCTATGGTGACATCCGCGCAGACATCATGGTCCGCTGACAATGGGAACGGCACGTTTACCAACCCGCTCTTTTATGATGAGTTCTCCGACCCCGATATCCTCAGGGTGGGGGATGACTACTATCTTGCAGGTACCACCATGCATACCGTGCCGGGACTGGTGATCCTTCACTCGAAGGATCTTGTGAACTGGGAGAATATCAGCTATTGCTTCGACCGCTTCGATTTCGATGACGATGCATTCTCATTGAAGAATCATCAGGAGATCTATGGTCAGGGCATCTGGGCTCCCTGCATCCGCTACGCCAACGGACAGTTCTACGTCTATTCCAACATCAATGGGAAAGGACTGCAGTGCTATACCAGTAAGGATATCCGTGGTCCGTGGAAGCATCACAACATGCAGGGACGTATCTATGACCTCTCTGTCCTCTTCGATGACGACGGAAAGATCTATGCCATCCACGGCTATGGGGAGGTGAGGTGTACAGAACTGAAAGCTGACATGAGCGGACCGAAAGAGGAGACGGAACGTGTGATCATCCCTGAAGGTAATGCTGTGGGGGAAGGTCATCACATGTATAAGATCAACGGAATGTATTATCTGATCTCCACCGATTACCGTCCCAACGGACGGACGCTCTGCTCACGATCGAAGAGTATCTGGGGGCCATACGAGACGGTCACCATTACGGCTGATGAGACCTTCGGTTACCATGCCGCCTCACTGACACAGGTACCGCAAGGAGAGCAGTATCGTATTGGTCATGACGGAACGGCTTTCGGTATCCCGGAGATTGACAAGGATGCCACCGCCTGTACCAACATCCACCAAGGGGGCATCGTGGAAGACCAGAGCGGACAGTGGTGGGCCTTGCTGATGATGGATTTCCATAGTATAGGACGCACTGTTACCTTGGCACCCATCACTTGGAAAGACGGCTGGCCCATGCTGGGACTGGAGGGAAATCTGGGGCGCGCCCCCCGTACGTGGTTCAAGCCTAATGTTCAGTCTGTTGCTGTGACACAGCAACAAACAATTCCTTGTGCCCCCTACAACCGCAACGAGCTTTTCAATGGGAAAGCGCTGGGGCGCATCTGGCAGTGGAACCACAACCCCGATGATAAGAAATGGTCGCTGAAGAACGGGCGCCTTCGTCTGCAGTCCATGCCCGCCGAACAGCTGATGTGGGCACGCAACACGTTGACACAGCGTGTCATCGGTCCTACAAGTATTGCCACCGTCGAACTCTATGTCGGTGGTATGAAGGTCGGGGATGTGGCAGGTTTGGGCAATATCAATGTGCCTTGTTCATGGATAGGTATCGTCAAGGATCGTAAAGACCTCATCCTTCGCTGCTATGAGCAAGCGACGAATGATACTATAGACGCTATAGATACTAAAGTTCCTGTAGATAGAATCTGGCTTCGCATGGTGGGCGACTACGACCACGACCGCGCCCACTACGAATGGTCATTCAATGGCGAGGTCTTCCATCAGATTGGTCGCGAGATGCCACTCAGCTATCAGCTGATTTCCTTCCAGGGCTCACGTCATGCCCTCTTTGCTTTCAACCACAAAGGCAAGCAGGGGGGCTATGTGGAGTTTGACAACTTCACCGTCGAGGAGCCTATGGCCGACCGCAGTGGCAATATTCCTTACAACAAGACGTTCCGTATCATCAACCTCGCCACAGGGAAGCCGATGATAGCCTTGGAGCATGGACTCCTCTATGACACTGAGGAAAATGACCGTAGTAAGCTGACCCGTTTCCGCTTGATAGACAAAGGACAGGGGAAGGTCGCCCTTCAATGTGAGGATGGCCGTTATGTCTTTGTGTCTGGCTTCGGACTGGCTGGTGATGTTCGTCTCACCACCGATGCCTCGAAGGCCGAAGAGTTTCTATGGCAGGATTATCTGAATCGGGAGTTCATGCTGATGTCGATGCGCACCCATCTTTATATAGGGAAGAGTCCCACCACGGGCAGTCCGTACTCCATGGACTACAAAGGTGCCGATCCTGCCCGTAGGAATGGGGCTGTTTTCCGTTGGGAGGAATAAATCTAATAGAGAAGGATCAGACCGGCGAAGGCACTATAGGCGATCATCCTGATGGGGTTGATCTTGAAGAACTTGGTGCCTACGAAGGTCGCGATGAACAGGAAGCAGCTGATCCAGAACTGCCAGGGGTTCATGCTGGGTGTGGAGAAGTTCTCGGGAGTCATCAGCATCAGGGTGGCGGCAGCCAACAAACCTACCACGGCAGGACGCAATCCCGTGAAGATACTTTTTACCAGGGGGGTGTTCATGTATTTCATGAACATCTTACTGATGAGGATCATCAGAATCAGAGAGGGCAGCACCAGGGCAAAAGTGGCCGTGACACTTCCCAAGATGGCCATGGGCATGCTGTATCCTGCGTTGGTCACTGCCGTGTAACCGCAATAGGTGGCACTGTTGATGCCCACAGGACCGGGGGTCATCTGACTGATGGCGACGATATCCGTGAACTGTGCCGTGTTCATCCAGTGCCAATGATACACCACCTCGTTCTGTATCAGTGACAGCATTCCGTAGCCACCACCGAAGCCGAAGAGTCCGATCTCGAAGAAGGTGATAAACAAATACAGGTAGATCATATCAGCACACGTTCTTATTCAGTTGGTTGAACATACTTTCCATAGACATAGCCGCCTAAACCGGCAAACACGATGATGAGAATGGGGGAAACGCCCAAGGCCCAGATGGCCAGGGCGCAGGCGATGGGAATCCAGCAGTTAGCCAGATTGATCTTCGCACTCTTGGCCAGATTAAAGGTAGGAACAGCGATGAGTGCCACCACAGCAGGACGGATGCCTCGGAATATCGCCGCCACCACCTTGTTGTCTTCAAACTGATGGAAGAACATGGCGATGAGCAGGATGATGATGAACGAGGGGAGGGCAGTGGCCAAGGCTGTGCATAGGGCTCCCTTCACCTTCCGTAGCTTGTATCCGATAAAGACACTGATGTTGATGGCGAACACCCCAGGACAGCTTTGTGCGATGGCGATGAGGTCGAGAAGTTCCTTCTCGGTGGTCCATTGATGCTTCTCCACCACTTCCCTTTGGATGATAGGGATCATGGCATAGCCACCGCCGAAGGTGACCATGCCAATCTTAAAGAATGTCTTGAAAAGATCCACTAAGATATTCATCTCATCTCTCATCCCTCATCCCTCATCTTTCATCCTTCATCCTTCATCTTTCATCTTTCATCTTTCATCCTTCATCTTTTCATCCTTCCATCCTTCCATCCTTCCCTCCACCCACTTGCGGGCATTGACGAACGCTTCGATCCATGGAGTCACTTCATCCTGGCGTCGCTCTTGTGGATACCATGCGTTCTGCCACGGGAAGACGGCACGCTCCAGGTGGGGCATCATACAGAGATGACGACCATCAGCTGAGCAGATTCCTGCGACGTTATAGTCGGAACCGTTCGGGTTGGCAGGATAGCCGGCGTAGTTGTATTTGGCGATGACATTGTAGCTGCTCTCAGCCTCTGGCAGATGGAATTTACCTTCTCCATGAGCCACCCACAGACCGAGCTTCGAACCACTCAGACTGCCGAACATCACACTGTTGTTCTGCGGAATCTGAAGTGAGATGAACTCACTCTCAAACTTATGGGAGTCGTTATGGAGCATCTTAGCACCCTGGGCACCTGTTAATCCCAGTTCCACCATCAGCTGACATCCGTTGCAGATTCCCAGCGACAGAGTGTCCTCGCGGGCATAGAATTTGTCGAGTGCCTCCTTAGCTTTCGGATTGAACAGGAAAGCACCGGCCCATCCTTTTGCAGAGCCGAGGACATCGCTGTTGGAGAAGCCACCGCAGAACACAATCATCTGGATGTCTTCCAACGTCTCACGACCGCTGATCAGATCGGTCATCATCACATCCTTCACGTCGAAACCGGCGAGATAGAGACAGTAGGCCATCTCGCGCTCACCGTTCGTTCCCTTCTCGCGGATGATGGCGGCCTTGGGGGCGTTGGCGGCTGCAGGACGACGGGGATTGAGTCTGTATTGGGAGAGCTTGCCTGTGAAGCCCTTCGGGAACTTCATCTCGATCGGCTGTTTCTTGTAGTTCTCATAACGTTCGGCAGCCTTCCCGTTGAAGCTCTGCTTACGGTCGAGGAGGTAGGAAGTTTTGTACCAGACATCACGCAGGGCATCGATGTCGAAGCTCTGCTCCCAATCGTCTTTCTTGATGACCAGTGTACGCTTGTCGGGAACGGAATAGCCGATCTTGGCAAAGCCTACACCCATATCCTCCAGATAGTCTTTCAGGTCGAACTTGTATTGATCTGACACCTGGATGATGACACCAGGGTTCTCTGCAAACAGCATCTTCACAATATCATCCCCAGCTAAGTTGTGGAGGTTGATATGCATACCGCCCTGCGTATTGGCGAAGCACATCTCCAATAGGGTGGTGATCAGACCTCCTGCAGAGATGTCATGACCTGCCATCACCCATCCTCTCTTGATCATTTCTTGTACGGCATTGAAGCAATCCACGAAATAATCGGGATCTTTAACCGTAGGCACATCACTGCCAACCTTACCAAGACTCTGTGCAAAGGCACTGCCGCCCAGGCGCTGCTCGTCGAAGGAGAAGTCGATATAATAAAGACTGGCATTCTTGTCATTCACCAGCACGGGTGACACTACCTTCTTGACGTCGCTCACCTCACCGCCGGCACTCACGATGACCGTTCCCGGAGAGATAATCTTCTCGCCATTGGGGTATTGCTGACTCAATGACAGGGAGTCTTTTCCAGTGGGAACATTCACATGGATGTCGCAGCAGAAGTCACTCAGGGCTTTTACCGCAGCATAGAGACGGGCATCCTCGCCTTCTTGCGAACGACAGGGCCACATCCAGTTGGCACTCAAGGAGATGCTCTGCAGACCGTCCTCTAACGGAGCCCAGACGATATTGGTCAACGACTCTGCAACGGAAAGCACACTGCCTGCCTCTGGAGAGGCAAGGCCGGCCTGTGGGGCATGCCCCAATGCCGTGGCGATACCTTTCTTTCCACGATAGTCCAAAGCGACAACGCCGCAGTCGGAGAGAGGGAGCTGGATCTCACCCTGGCATTGCTGACGGGCGATCTTTCCCGTCACGGAGCGGTCCACCTTGTTGGTGAGCCAGTCTTTACAGGCCACAGCCTCCAGTTGCAGTACACGCTCCACATAATTCTCCAGTATCTCTGGTTCTATTTGTTTTCCTTGTCCGGCATGAGCATATTCCACATCTGCATATTTGCGCTCCACCGTCTTATCCACCATCACGGTCTTGGGTGAGTGTCCGAACATCTGGGCTACATCCAGGTCAAAAGGCTTTACGCCATCACCCTGAACGAACGAGAAATGGGCATCACCGGTAGTCTCACCCACCACATACAGCGGAGCACGCTCACGCTCGGCGATGCGACGCACATGGTCGATATGCTGTTCGTCGATGAGCAGTCCCATGCGTTCCTGACTCTCATTGGCGATGATCTCCTTGGCGGAGAGCGTCTTGTCACCGATAGGCAGCTTGGTCATGTCGATCCTACCGCCACACTCCTCGACCAACTCGGAGAGACAGTTCAGGTGTCCTGCACTACCATGGTCGTGGATGCTCACCACGGGATTGTTGTCTTCCTCCACCAAGGCACGCACCAGGTTATAGGCACGTTTCTGCATCTCGGGATTCGCACGCTGTACGGCATTCAGCTCGATGCCATTGCTATAACGACCGGTATCTACCGAGGAGACACTACCGCCACCGAGTCCGATGCGGTAGTTGTCACCACCGACAACCACCACTTTGTTTCCTTTCTGCGGCTCTTTCTTCAGACAGTCGCGCTTGGTGCCATAGCCCACACCACCTGCCAGCATGATCACCTTGTCGTAGGCGTATTTGGTTGAATCTGTAACTGTGGCACAGTCACATGCATTTGTTTCCTGATGCTCGAAGGTGAGTACGGAACCACAGATCAGCGGCTGCCCGAATTTGTTTCCGAAGTCACTGGCACCGTTGGATGCCTTGATGAGGATCTGCTCAGGTGTCTGATACAGCCACTGACGAACAGGCAGGATGTCCTCCCAGTCCCGCTTAACGGTAGCTAATGTCTCATTCTTCACGATTTCATCTTCCTTTAACCTGGGATAGGCGGTCATATAGACGGCGGTACCTGCGATGGGCCAAGAGCCGACACCACCACCCATACGGTCGCGGATCTCACCACCTGTTCCTGTCGAGGCACCATTGAAGGGCTCTACCGTGGTGGGGAAGTTATGGGTTTCTGCCTTCAGCGAGATCACACTCTCAATGTCCTTGATGCGGAACCAGTCGGCCGTGCTCTGATCGGCGGGGGCGAACTGTTCCACCACCGGACCTTCCGAGAAGGCGACGTTGTCTTTATATGCTGAGAGAATTTTATGCGGGTTCTCTGCCGTGGTCTTCTTGATCATGGCAAAAAGACTTGACTCCTTCTCCTCACCGTCGATGATGAAGGTACCGCCGAAGATCTTATGACGGCAGTGCTCGGAGTTGATCTGGGCAAAACCGAAGATCTCGCTATCGGTGAGCGGACGCTTCAGCTCCTTCTCGATCTTGTGCAGGTATTCGATCTCCTCAGGACTCAGTGCCAACCCTTCTGCCTCGTTATATTCCTCCAGGTTTTCCACATGCTTGATGGGCTGCGGCTCGATGTTCACGGTGAATATACGCTGGTTCAGCCCCTCGTACATACGCTGTAGCATCGGGTCGTGGTCGGCCTCCTTACTCTCCACGGGGAAATACTCCTCGATGCGGGAGATGCCTTTCAGTCCCATGTTCTGCGTGATCTCCACGGCATTGGTGCTCCATGGGGTGATCATCTCGCGGCGGGGACCCACGAAGAATCCCTCCTGCTCACTGTCCTCGAGCAGGGTCGCATCGCCATAGAGCCAACATAACTCATTGATTTCTTGTTGATCTAACTGATGATCAACCTCGGTTGCTATCACACTTTGTGATGGAGTCTTAAAGAAAAGAATCATATCTTATTGTACCTTATTATTTATAGTGGTGCAAAGGTACGAATAAGTGTGTAAAATGCCAAATTTATTAGTGCATTTTAATGATTCTTCTTGATTAGATCTCCTATGGTGATACCCAGTGCAATGGTGGTGCTATAGGCCTTATGACCATTGGTGGTCTTAAAGAGCGGCAGCAGGTCTTGATAGGCTGTAACCTTGAATGGGCCAATGGAAGTGGATGCATTGAGCAAAAGTCCCCAATGGTAGATCCTGGCATGCTTGTTCACCGGATCTCCAAAAGAACCTGGCATGAAATGGAATCTGGCATCTATTCGGTATTCCAAAGCAAGACCAAGTCCGCCTTGAAGAGGTGCCAGATGATTGGATAACTTGTTCTTATCGCTAATCATTAGCAGGGTGGGTATGCGGATCACTGTGTAATGCAGATAATTGTTTTCGGCAGGTGTCTGACTGATGTCGGTGAAGGCCATATGTCGCCCCTCATTATAGGGCTGTGTGTTGTTTGAAAAATACTGTCTTACGTAGGAAATCTGAAAGGCCGCCGACATTCCATATTTATTCTTCTTCCCAAAAGGTACAGTCAGTTCACCCAGCGTGATCCCCAAATCAAATGAGCCTCCGTCTTTGGTGTGGATCCCTTCGCTTTCACCCCAGTTACCAAGTGCTTTGCCGGTCATACGTCTCCATCCGTACCAGATGGTAGGTTGTACCATACCAAAGGGATTATTTGTGTATGAGGAGGGCGTGAAAGGAGAGGTGACATAGATTCGTTCAATCTCCTGATCGTTCACATAGGCGGTTTCACGTGTTTTCTTTAATGTGCCGCCATCTGAGGTAAAAATGGATACTTTCGTTTCTGGTGCATCGTCGTCAATGACAAACCGCTTACCGTTGTAGTTCACTGTCGTGTCATTCTTTTCTTCGGCTCCAGCTGTCAAGGACAGCATCAAGGCCATTGTTACTATGATTGTCTTCATAATGTTTATGGTTTTATTATTGATTATCGTCGGGTATAGCACAACTTGATGATATCGTCAGGCTGCAAGTTGCCTTCTATGAATATGACGGCGCCACTGCCTCCTTCTTGTGTGCTGAATAAAATGTAGCGGTTCAGTCCTTTTTGCAAGGAAGGCATCATATAGTAGCCGCTGGTTACTTCTCCATCAGTCACCACCTCCCGGATCTTCTTTGCTGACCGCCGGTCGTTCTTTAATAGATCATTGACCTCCTTACCGATCCGTTTATAGGTCAGACTCTTGTAGGTCTTGATCTTCAAACCGTGCAGTTTGGTGTCGTGCATCTCCACCATCTTACAACCTTTCTCGTGACCGTAACGGGTGAATACTTGGTTAACTCCCAGTCCGTCCTGTGTCTCGGCATGGATGCTGAGACTCATGAGCAGGGTCATTATGAATAGTAAGCGTCTCATCATTATAGTATTTTAGTTCATGAATTGCAGAGCATCAAAGGTTTCATTGTCATCAGAGGCTACCATTTGCAGGGCTAATTCGGCCTCCCGCATAATCACTTCAGTATCTGTTGTCCGTTGTCCGTTGATGACAGCGTAGGCTTGGTCTCCTTTTGGCCAGGCTATGACCAGTGTGACCATGCCCACCACAACGGCGGCCACAGCAGTCCACCACAAAGAATGATGTGACAAGGACACGGTACGCCTTCTTGGTTGTTCTTTTTCGTCTATATAGGAAAACAAGGCACTGAAAGCTTTCCACTCTTCAGGGATCTCCTGTTGACGGGCAAAAAACTGGCGAAGCTGAAGTTCCTCAGCATGCGTTGTGTCACCATCAAGGTATTTTTCAATGAGTTGCTCGATTTCGTTCATAATCGTGTTCTGTTGTGGGTTAATCTGATGAATTCTTCCCGTATCCGTCGTCTGGCGCGTGAGAGATTTTGGCGTAGGGCCTCGTGGGTACAGCCAGTGATCTGCATAATCTCTTCTTTCTCATAGCCCTCGATTTCTTTTAATCGGAATATTCGGGCTTGTAAAGGGGGCAGATGCTCAATAATATAGGCAATAAGTACGCTATCACTGGAAGGCTCTTCCTGTATGACTGGGGGTGCATCAGCACTGATGTCCTGTATGACACGTTGCTTGATGGCTGACTTTCGCTGGTAGTCAATACATTTATTCCGAACAACAGTCATAGCGAATGCTTCTGGATTTGGATGCCCGTGAAGCTCGTGGCGACGGTCCCAAAGTGATAGCAGGGCTTCCTGAACCATGTCCTCAGCTATAGAGGCATCATCGGTCAGTCTTTTTGCCATGGCCATCATCTGTGGTCTGAGCACTGCTATTCGTGAAGAAAACTTGCCTATGTTCATATTGTTCTTTGTCTATATAACGAATAACAGGTCGTTTTTGTGACATGTTTTTGTCTTCAAAAGGAAAAAAGGAAGGAAGAAATGGTCTTGGAAGAGTTTTCTTGACTGTAAGTTTGTCAGAATTATTATGAAAAAAAACCTCCTTGAAAAAGATCATTTTAAATTAATCCAGGAGCGGAAAGGATGTAAGCACCGATCGGAACGACCCGTAGATGACGTTTCTTTTGTTCGGAAACGGCCTTTTTACTACACAAAAACGATGTTTTTACTACACAAAAACGATGTTTTCACCACCTAAAAACGCTGTTTTGGACCCTAAAAACGTTGTTTTTGGACGATGAAAACGCCATTTTTGCGAGACAGGAATGGCGGATTTGACTAAAGTGCCTGTTTCCCAGGATTTTAGCAAACTTCTCCAGAATCGCGTTTTTGCGACCAACCGATCGATTTTTTTGTTTTGAAGGCATTCTCAGAAGGTCACTTGTCAGAATAATTCATAAAAATATGCATGCCGGTAATTTGCAAAAAACTACTTTTCTTGACAATGATGATACTTTTTTCATTGAAATGTTGTACCTTTGCACGGTAATGTTTATCTAAATTGAATATGAGGAAAAAGATCTTTGCACTGGCAGCTGCCGTGGTGCTGGCAACCCTGGGCGTTCAGGCACAGGTGATGAAAGCTGCCGATCTGGAGAAATATGCCAAGCAACGCTATGGAGAGAAGTGGCTCGATGCTGCCATGAACCTTTCTCAGAAGCTGACACTCGACAAAAACGAGAGCCTGACCTATCAAGAGGTTGTGGAGGCACCGGGAAAGACGAAGCAACAGTTATATCTGGCCTTGAACTACTGGGTTACTGCCACCTTCAAGGACCGTGGGGCCATTACATTGAATGACAAGGAGGCTGGCTGCATTATCATCTCTTCCACCATCCTCAATATCGTGGAGCATATCGGTACGCTGAACAAGTATTCTGTCAGTATCACGCCCGTGATCCGTCTCGATATAAAGGAAGGGCGTGTGCGTGTCACCTACACCGTACAGAGCTATGACATCATGGCCGATGTCAGTGGTGGATGGCTCAGCTTTCCCGAGCCAGACCAACGTACCTATGGTGATTCGAAACGTAAGAAGGATGATAAGACCAATGCCTATCTCTATGATGAACAATGGGAGATAGCCCGGCATTATCCTTTCGTGGAGAAGGATGCGCAGAAACGAACCTGTGCCAAGGCCCTTGTGATGACCCATGCTTATTCAAACGCCATCATCGATAAGGTGGAGGAAGCATTGAAGAACGGTCTGGTGGGTAATGACAATGACGATTGGTAAATAACGAAGTCAAGATACTACCATGACGAGAAAGACCAGTTTTTGGCTGTCCGCTGCCATCTTGTTGGTAATCGGCTGTGCATGTTTAATTATCTACTGCTCTGATCCTGATGACATCAGAGCCGTCAGTCCAACGAACGACAGCAGTCAGTTCGTGACCCTTACCGATGCCGTGCCCGATGCCATCCTGGAAATACGCTATTTCGGTACGTATAATTTCGTTGGTGAGCGTATTGAGGGATATGAGGAGCCGACAGCCCTGCTGACAAAGAAGGCTGCCGAGGCTTTGAGGGCCGTGAGTGATGATGTGCGCAGTAAGGGCTACCGCCTGAAAATCTATGATGCTTACCGTCCGCAGAAGGGCGTGGACCATTTTGTGCGCTGGGCTGCCGATCTCTCTGCCACGGAGATGAAGACATATTTCTATCCCGACCTCGACAAGAGTGTTCTCTTCGAACAGGAGTATATCTACGAACGGAGCGGTCATACCCGTGGCAGCACCGTGGATCTGACACTCTTCGACATGAACACGGAGAAGGAACTTGATATGGGTGGTACCTTCGATTGGTTCGGTCCGGAGAGCCATCCTGATTTCTGCGGTAATCCAGAAACAGGGGAATATACGGGTGACAACAGCAAGAGTCTGGCTCACCGCAGTATCACAGCAGAGCAGTTTGCCAACCGTATGATACTCCGTAAGGCGATGCTTGCCCATGGCTTCAAGGCCCTTGATACGGAGTGGTGGCACTTTACCTTAAAGGATGAGCCCTTTCCCGATACCTATTTCACCTTTCCGGTGAAACAGCTGCCCAGGCAAAAGGAACAGGATATCTGACAATGAGATCCTGCTGATGCTGTCTGGCGGCATGGATGACCATCGACGGTGGAACGTTTATTTCTTTCTGGAAGGGAGTGCGTGGATTGCTCTCCCATTGTGGAAAATGTCGTTAAATTTCCATAAACAAATGCAACTTTATTCGTTTTATGGTGACTGTTTCATGAATTTGCATTATTATTGCATCGTGAAACGGGCGGACGCCTTTTTCTGTTCCCGATTATTCAAGTGATTATTAACCAAAACTGAAAGGAAATACAGTATGAGAAAAAGTATTTTAACCATGTCGGCAATGGCTGTCGTACTCCTCGTAAGCAGCTGTGCCAGTAAAAAGGATCTTGATAACTGTCGGTTAGACAATCAGAACCTGATGAATGAGAATAAGGAATTGAACACGAACTTCCAGGTGACAAAGGAGCAACTGGCTGCTGCCAATGCCCGCGTGACCTCTCTGGAGGAGCAGCTGGCCCAGCAGAAGAAGGCGTATGCCGCCCTGCAGCGCTCACTCGACAAGAGTCTGACGAATGCAAACCAGAACAATATCTCCATCGAGAAACTGGTGGATCAGATCAACGAGTCGAACCAGTATATCCGTCATTTGGTGGACGTAAAGAGCAAGAGTGATTCGTTGAACATGGTACTGACGAACAACCTGACACGTTCGCTGAGCAAGGAGGAACTGAAAGAGGTGGATGTGCAGGTGCTGAAGGGTGTGGTGTATATCTCACTGGCTGACAATATGCTCTACAAGAGCGGCTCGTATGAAATCAACGATCGTGCGGCCGAGACCTTGTCGAAGATCGCCAAGATCATCATGGACTACAAGGACTATGATGTGCTGGTGGAGGGTAATACTGACAATGTGCCCATCTCTCGCGAGAATATCCGAAACAACTGGGACCTCTCTTGTCTGCGCGCTTCCAGTGTGGTACAGTATCTGCAGAACAACTACGGAGTGGATCCCAAGCGTCTCACTGCCGGTGGCCGTGGCGAATATAATCCATTGGCCAGTAACAATACCGAGGTGGGTAAGCAGCGCAACCGCCGCACCCAGATCATCATCACGCCGAAGCTCGATGAGTTTATGGAGCTCATTGACCAGGCACCGGAAGAATAATGAAGAACTGGGAGTTCTCACCTCTCTGTTCTCACTTTTGAATACAGTTACTCTCGAGAAACTCCTCAAAGCGATCACGGTAGCCGTTGAAGATATTGATGTCAACCTCACCGTGAATGCCACTGACATGGCCATCTGGACTCAACTGCCAGATGGCCAGTTTTACATCTGGCTTATACTCCCCATAGCGGGCTATCCACATCTGGTAGTTTTCTTTGATGTCGGTGGCATCAACCAGGTATTTGTTGATGAAGTTCTGACTGACATAAAGGATCGGTTTGACACCTGTGTGCTTCTCCACAGCTTTCATCCATACACGGATGCGGTTCAACAACACCTCTGTTCCTCCCATCTCCTTGATGAGCGCTGCCGAGGGTTCCACATCGAGTACAGGGGGAAGATCACCTTGCTTGAAATGGGTGTTCATGATGAAATACTGTGCTTGCTGGGTACCGCTGGTACGCGTAGAGAAGAAATGATAGGCACCACAACGGATGCCGTGTTTGCGGGCATTGGCATAGTCGTTGGCATAGTACTTATTGGTAATGGTTGTACCCTCGGTGCTCTTGATATAGCAGAAGTTAACGGGATAGTCAACAATACCGCTGATCCGTTTCTTGCTCTTCGATCCTAAATGGGTGATACGAATCTTGTCCCAGTCGATGGTATAGTGCTTCTTCCCGATATCATGTTGGTAACGGGAGATATCAATGCCATAGATATGCTCGGTGGTATAGATAGGACGTTCACCTTGGTAGACATCGTCTTCCCACTCACCAATGCGCACGGCACCGTCGGAGTTGAGCAGAATGCCGAAGCCGTTGCGCTTACCTTCGTTCCACATACCATCATAGATCCGACCGTCGTGACTGCTCAGGATGCCGTGACCCTGAGGAATCCATTGTCGGTTGGTTTCTCCATGATAATGGGCGTCCTTATAAAAGACGGTGGCTTTGGTCGTGTCCTGGCGGGCAAACAGCAGGGAGTCGGAGCGATGACGATAGGCATCTGATATTGCGTTGTCATAGACAGCCTGTGAGTGGGGGAGTTTCCGCCATCTTTTGCTCTGTATAAGACAGATCTGTCTGGGAGCATCCATCTCCAAGATATGACATGGAATGCGATGCCAGTTGCCGGAAGAGTCGTTTTGCAAAAGGGTATAGCGCTGGATGAACCGTACCTGCATCTTATCCAGACGTGTGCTGTCGGAGATGATGCCAAGAATTGCCTGAGCATCCGTCAGCTCCTGTTGGGCTGCTGCCTCATAGTCAGCAATGGTGTTGTAGCCTTCGTCTGATACGTCATGAACACGAAGGAAATAATGCAGTTCATCAATCCTTTTCCGAAGGTTGAGGATACGCTGCTGTAGAACGGGTCGCCGATGACCCAACGTCTGGCGAATCCTTGCGTTCTCTTCTTGTTCCCACGGGGTGGGGTCGGTGCCTTCGGCAATCAAACGACCATAGCAGAGAGGGGTGAAGGTGCGCCTTGTCCAGATTCCTGTGACCGTTTGTGTGTTGTAAGGCAGGTCCTGTTCGCTGATGGACAGTTTACTAGTGGTCCAGTTGTCGTAATCACTTAGGTAGAAGACGGGGCTCCCATCGATGTGTATCTCATAGCAGGTGCTGTATTCGAGTTGAGCGGTACTGTTGCTGAGCTGTTCCTCTGTGGGGGGTATCAGAGGAAGCAGCACCAATACGAACAGGGCCACTAATGTTAAAAACAGCAGCGAGAGGAGCACTCTCACTGCTGTCTTGCTTCTATATTTGTCAGGTTTCATTAATCAATCTCCTCATCAGGCTCATAGCCACCCATCTCGCGAATCGCATTCTTCAACATGGTGTATTGCTGATAGAGGTGGTTCACTGCCTCTTCCCCTTGGGTGTAGTCGTGCATCGGACTCTTCAGGAAGAAGCTCAGGAAACGCTGGATGCCATAACGACCGGCACGTGCTGCCAGGTCACTCAGCAGACAGAGGTCTAAGCAGAGCGGTGCTGCGAGGATACTGTCACGGCAGAGGAAGTTAATCTTGATCTGCATGGGATAGCCCATCCATCCGAAGATGTCGATATTGTCCCAGCCTTCCTTATTGTCATTACGCGGTGGGTAGTAATTGATACGTACCTTATGATAATACTGTGTATCTTCATCATTGCCGTGACCATAGAGGTCGGGCTGGATCTCAGGCTTCAGGATGGTCTCCAGGGTAGAGAGCTTGGATACTTCCTTTGTGCGGAAATTGGCGGGCTCGTCAAGCACCAGACCGTCGCGGTTTCCTAAGATGTTGGTGGAGAACCAACCGCTAAGACCTAAACAGCGGGTGCCGATTATCGGGGCGAAACCACTCTTCACCAATGTCTGACCCGTCTTGAAATCCTTACCGGCGATAGGCATCTGCGTCTTCTCTGCCAATTCCCACATAGCGGGGATGTCAACTGTGGTGTTGGGGGCACCCATAATGAACGGAGCGCCCTCGGAGAGAGCAGCATAGGCATAGCACATAGATGGGGCGACATGCTCCCTGTCATCGGCTTTCATCGCTGCTTCTAAATCGGCGAGCTTGTAGTGTACGCTTTCCTCTACAGGTACGAAAATCTCAGTGGAGGCAGCCCAAAGTACTACGATGCGAGCACAGTCATTGGCCTGCTTGAAGCTACGGATATCCTCACGCAATGCCTCAACCATCTCCCAGCGTGTCTTGCAATCCTTTACGTTGTCACCGTCAAGACGCTTAGCGTAGTTCTTGTCGAAAGCAGCTTTCATCGGAACAATTTTCTCCAGCTCATCACGTACAGGCTCGATGTCTTTCTCTTTCAATACCTCGGCGTACATCGCTGCTTGATAAGCGTTTTGGGGATAGACATCCCAGGTGCCGAAGACAATGTCGCTAAGTTTTGCCATCGACACGACCTCACTATAGGGGAGGTATTTCTTATCATCTCCTTTACCGATACGAATCTTGTCATACTGTGTCATGGAACCGACAGGTTTGGTCAATCCCTTGCGGGTCATCAGTACACCTGTCATGAATGTAGTGGAAACTGCACCACAGCCTACGATGAGGATTCCAAGCTTTCCCTCAGCAGGCTTTACATTTGTTTTACCCATTTCTCTAATTTCTTTTGATTTTGTTTCCTTAATTTGATGCAAAAGTATAAAAACTATTTTAAAGAAGATGGGTTTTCACATTTTTTGTACTTATTATTTGCATGATTGTGGAAAAATAGGACATATTAGGACGGTTTCTATTACTTTTATCTCGTTTTTCTTTTGTATCTTTGCAAACGGAAATAGGGGAGAGGCTTCTGCATAGTGCTCACCTACTAATGATGGAATATTATATGGAACTAATAAAAAACAAACAATTCGGAGGTGAACGACCGTTGTTCGGCATTCGTGATACGCGATTGGAAGGGGTAACGATCACCGAGGGCGAGTCGGGAATCAAATGCTGCGCAAACATCGAGGCCGATGGATGTCGTTTCATCGGGAAGTATCCATGGTGGCACGTGGACGGATCGGTCATCACCAACTGTTATTTCGAGGTGGGATCGCGGTCGGCTATCTGGTATAGCAAAGACATGACGATGAGAGATACGGTAATCGACGCGCCCAAACTGTTCCGTGAGATGGAGAATGTGGAACTGGAAAATGTGCAGTTCAAGGATGCTGATGAAACTTTATGGCGTATCAAGAACCTACGGGCAAAGCACGTTGTCTTACGTGAGGGAACTTATCCTTTTATGTTCTGCGAGAATGTGTATGTAGAAGACCTTGACTGCGAGTCAAAATATATATTCCAATATTGTAAGAACGTTGAGGTGCATCGTGCCAAGATCACGACAAAAGACTCGTTCTGGGAATGTGAGAACGTGACGGTTTATGACAGTGAGCTGAACGGGGAATATCTGGGATGGCATTCGAAGAACTTGAAACTGGTACGCTGTCATATCACTGGGGAACAGCCGCTCTGTTATGTAGAACAATTGGTGCTTGAGGATTGTACCTTTGGTGAAGATTGTGACCGGATGTTCGAAGACTCAGACGTGCAGGCAACAATTCAAGGCGGTGTGACAAATATCAAGAATCCGCGGACGGGTAAAGTGGTGGCTGACTTCGTGGGTAGCGTCACGATTGACGAGCACATCAAACAACCTGCTGATTGCAAGATCATTGTTAGATCATAAAACTCACGACTATGAAGTACGATTTTGATCAGGTAGTCCCACGCCGACACACTAACTGTGTGAAATGGGATGAGGCCGTGGAAGAGGATGTTATCCCGCTATGGGTGGCTGATATGGATTTTCCTGTGCTGCCACAGATCACTGAGGCTCTCCATCGACGCATCGACCATGCGGTGTTTGGCTATACACATGTACCAGACAGTTATTACCAGACTGTGATTCGCTGGTTCGGAGAACGACATGGACTGCATGGGGTGGCTCCCGCCGACCTTATCTATACTTCAGGCGTCGTACCAGCTATCTCGGCAATCATACGGGGACTGACACTTCCTGGAGACAAGGTACTGATACAAACACCGGTATATAACTGCTTCTTCTCCTGCATCCGAAATCAGGGATGCATCATTGAAGAGAATCACCTTATCTATACGAAGGGTACCTATACGGTTGACTGGGATGACTTCGAGCAAAAATGCAGCGATGAGCGTGTACGGATATTCTTGCTATGTAATCCCCATAATCCTGCAGGACGGGTCTGGACGAAGGGGGAGCTGAGAAGGATAGGGGAGATCTGTCTCAGACATGACGTTTTCGTGATTGCTGATGAGATTCATTGTGAACTGGTAATGCCAGATTATGAATATACTCCCTTTGCCTCCCTTTCTGAAGATTTTCTGATGAACAGTGCTACGTGTGTGGCTCCGACAAAAGCATTTAACATTGCAGGACTCCAGATTGCAAACATCATTGTGAAAGATACCAAGAGACATGAACGTATTAATCGGGCCGTCAATTTGCATGAGGTGTGTGATGTCAATCCCTTTGGCGTGATAGCTACTGAGGCTGCTTATACAGATGAGGGGGCTGAGTGGCTGAGTCAACTGAACAGATATTTATTTGGGAATTACTGTTTCCTTCGTGATTTCTTCACAGAACGATTACCACAATTCCCTGTCATCCAGTTGGAAGGAACCTATCTGGTATGGGTGGATTGTGCGGTGCTGGGTATATCCTCAAGGGAAATCGTGGATGATCTTTATCACAAACAGCGGGTGTGGGTGAATGATGGGGAAATGTATGGGGAGTCGAACCGTGCCTTCATCCGAGTGAATATAGCCTGTCCACGGAAGACCTTGGCAGACGGACTGTTGAGGATGGAGAATGGATTACTGGCTAAATTTGAATAGTCTCCATCTCTAATCTCTAATCTCTAATCTCTCATCTTTCATCTTTCATCTTTCATCTCTCATCTTTCATCTTTCATCTAAAATAGGTATCCTACACTCAGCTCAAAACCTCTATTCTTGGATTTCCTGTCCTTGATGGCATCTGTCAGACCGAGGTTGTAACGTGCATCAATAAAAATGCCGTTGTTCAGGATGGCTCCAAGACTTGCCGACAAACCGAAATCAATGCGGTTGCATTCTGATTCCCAGTCAATTTTCTCACGGGGCTCATTGGAGGGCCAGTTTTTGATGTCGTTCTTGTAATCTAAAAGGTAACCCAAATGTGGACCGGCAGCCACATAGAAACCTTCCTTCACAGGGAAGTATTTGAGCATCACTGGCAAACAGAGATAGTGATATGTGAAATACCAGTCGGATGATTGGGACGCATCAAGGCCAAGCCAAATATCTGTCTTGTGACCCCTGTTTGCATAGTATAGTTCACCTTGAAGGTCGATATTTTCACCTAACCCGTAAGTGATAAGACCACCTGCCAATAATCCTAACTTGCTCTTCGAATTCCAATGATCGTCTAATCGCTGAGTGGTTGAGGCGATACCTCCTTTGATGCCAAAACCCCACTGTGCCTTGATACTTACAAATGTCAACAGACAGCATGTAATAAAGAATAGCCTTTTCATGTTTTTTTGTAAAAACGGCCTTTGTTTCGTTTTATTGCACCTTCCTGTTGTTTTTTTGATACTCGGTTTAAGAAATGCTTCCTCCTCTTTTCTTTCCCTCCTCCTTCCTCCTTTCTCCTTTCTCCTGTCTCCTGTCTCCTTTCTCCCTATAATATATAATAAGGTGTCCCCCTATTCCTTCCGTCCGTTTTTGTCATGAAAGCGGAAAAAGTTGCGTTTGCCTGAAA
>CACXMM010000023.1 GCA_902768785.1 uncultured Prevotellaceae bacterium | reverse complement strand
ACAGTTTATAGCATATAGTATAGGAGTATTCCTCCTGGTGATCATCCTGCTGGTGATCATCCTGCTCGTGGCAAAGAAATATCTTTCTCCTTCGGGCAATGTGAATATTGAGATCAATGGCGACCGTACCATCTCGGTAGCCCAGGGTAACAACCTGATGGCCACCCTGAACGAGAACGGTATCTTTCTCCCTTCTGCCTGCGGTGGCAAGGCCAGCTGCGGACAGTGTAAGGTGCAGGTGCTCGAAGGGGGCGGTGAGATTCTGGATTCTGAGAAGCCTCACTTCACCCGTAAGCAGATCAAGGATCACTGGCGCCTCGGCTGTCAGTGCAAGGTCAAGGGCGACCTGAAGATCCATGTCGATGAGAGCATCCTCGGTGTGAAGGAGTATGAGTGTACCGTGATCAGCAACAAGAACGTGGCTACCTTCATCAAGGAGTTCAAGGTGCAGCTGCCTCCGGGCGAGCATATGGACTTCCTGCCTGGTTCTTATGCACAGATCAAGATTCCTAAGTTCGACTGTATCGACTACGATAAGGATTTCGACAAGGCTCTCATCGGTGATGAGTATCTGCCCAGCTGGGAGAAGTTCGGCTTGTTCCCGCTGAAGTGTAAGAACCCCGAGGACACCATCCGTGCTTACTCCATGGCCAACTATCCTGCCGAGGGTGATGTGTTCATGCTGACAGTGCGTATCGCCACGCCGCCGTTCAAGCCCGACCGCAGCGGCTTCATGGATGTGAACCCGGGTATCGCTTCATCGTATATCTTCTCGCTGAAACCTGGTGACAAGGTGATCATGAGCGGTCCGTTCGGTGACTTCCATCCGCACTTCGACTCGAAGAAGGAGATGATCTGGGTTGGTGGTGGTGCCGGTATGGCTCCGCTGCGTGCACAGATCATGCACATGACGAAGACGCTACATACCACCGATCGTGAGATGCACTACTTCTATGGTGCCCGTGCACTGAATGAGGTGTTCTACCTGGACGACTTCCTCGGATTGGAGAAGGAGTATCCTAACTTCCACTTCCATCTCGCACTCGACCGTCCTGACCCGGCAGCTGATGCAGCAGGCGTCAAATACACGGCAGGCTTCGTTCATCAGGTGATGTACAATACTTATCTGAAAGACCACGAAGCCCCCGAGGATGTAGAGTACTACATGTGTGGTCCTGGACCGATGTCCAATGCCGTCGTACAGATGCTTGACGGTCTTGGCGTAGAGCCCGAGAGCATTATGTACGATAATTTCGGTGGATAATCTTATTACAAACCATTCAAGCGGAGGAGATTCGTTTCCTCCGCTTTATCTACCTCTTTATCTACCTGTCAAACTCAGCACTAATCATCTCCAGATGGTCTGTTTTCCAGATCATCATCACATCATTCTTTATCTTCTTTTTTGAGAAAACAAACCTATTCAATCATGATACATAACAATTGGCTGGTGCATGCTGCCTTCCTGGGTACCGTGCTGTTGTCGTTATCGTCGTGCGATGGTCAGAAATGGTCGGAGCAGGATGCCGGCACCTATATGCTTGTCAAGCAGCGGGGTGGTCCTACCTTGGGCTATTCACCCCAGTCGGGTGTCAAGCTACTGATAGACGACGGCTTTGCCTTCAAGGACCTGAACCGTAACGATTCTCTGGATCAGTACGAGGACTGGCGACTGTCGCCAGAGGAGCGTGCCGACAATCTCGCTACGCAGCTGTCGATTGAAGAGATTGCCGGTCTGATGCTCTATAGCAGTCACCAGGCTGTCCCCATGGTATCCCAGATGGGCTTCGGCTCATCCCTTTATAACGGGAAATCTTTTGAGGAGAGTGGAGCTAAGCCGTCGGATCTCTCCGATGACCAGAAGAAATTCCTCCGCGATGATCACTTGCGTGCCGTCCTGGTAACACGGGTGGAGAGTCCTGCTGTCGCCGCTGAATGGAATAACAACATGCAGGCGTTTGTGGAAGGACTCGACCACGGCATCCCTGCCAATACCAGTTCCGACCCACGGCATGAGGCGAATGCCACTACTGAGTTCAATGCCGGTGCTGGAGGACAGATCTCCCTGTGGCCGACATCCTTAGGACTGGCTGCCTCGTTCGATCCTGCACTGATGTACCGCTTCGGTGAGATCGCTTCCGAGGAATACCGTGCCTTGGGAATTGCTACGGCCCTGTCACCGCAGGTGGATATTGCCACGGAACCCCGTTGGTTCCGATATGACGGTACCTTTGGCGAGGATCCGCAGCTTGCCACCGACATGGCACGTGCCTATTGTGATGCTTTCCAGACCACACCCGAGAGCAAAGGGTGGGGCGTGAAGAGCGTCAATGCGATGGTGAAGCACTGGTATGGCTATGGAGCCCAGGAAGGTGGGCGCGACTCCCACTTCGCCTCCGGTAAGTATGCCACCTATCCGGGTAAGAACCTCGCCATGCACAAACGCTCGTTCGTGGAAGGAGCCTTCAAGCTCGAAGGGGGTACGGCGATGGCCTCTGCCGTGATGCCTATCTACAGCATCCTCTGGAACCAGGATCCGTCGGGTGAGAATGTGGGCGGCAGCTATAGTCAGTGGCTCATCCAGAAGCAGCTCCGCGATGAGGCGAAGTTCGAAGGTGTGATCTGTACCGACTGGGGCATCACCAAGGACATGAAGGTTCTCGACAGTCCGATAGGCGGGAAACCGTGGGGTGTGGAACAGCTCTCTGAGGCAGAGCGTCATTACAAGATTTTGAAGGCTGGTGTTGACCAGTTCGGCGGAAATAACGAGATCGGTCCAATCGTAGAGGCTTACGAGATGTGGATCAAGGAATTCGGTGAGAAGGAAGCCCGCGCCCGTTTCGAGCTGTCGGCACGCCGTCTGTTGCTGAACGTGTTCCGCGTGGGACTGTTCGAGAATCCTTATCTGGATCCCGCTGAGACACAGAAGACCGTTGGAAAGCCGGAGTTTATGCGCGAAGGCTACGAGGCACAGCTGAGGTCGGTCGTTATGCTGAAGAACCATGCCAACCAGGTTCTGCCCATCAAGGATAAGAAGAAGGTGTATGTGCCGAAACGGCATTTCCCTGCCATACCGGGAATGTGGGGCGGTATCTCTGAGGAGAAGACCGTGGAGCCCATCGACCTTGCACTGGTACGGAAATACTACGAGGTGGTGGAACAGCCGGAGCAGGCCGATTTCGCCCTCTGTCTGATCCAGGAGCCCAGCTCAGGTATCGGATACAGCAAGGAGGATGTGCAGAAAGGCGGCAACGGTTACATGCCTCTCAGTCTGCAATATAGTGACTATACCGCTGTGGATGCCCGTGCCACGAGTATCGCAGGTGGTGATCCCATGGAGAAGACCACAAACCGCAGTTTCAAGGGCAAGACGGTGAAGACCTATAACCGTGACGATATGCAGATGGTCATCGATACGAAGAAGGTGATGGGTGACAAACCCGTGGTGGTGATCGTTGAGATCGGTAAGCCCGTGGTGCTGTCGGAGATAGAGCCTGCTGCCGATGCCATCCTCATCTCCTTCAAGGTGCAGCATCAGGCGTTGCTTGACATCATCAGCGGAAAGAGCGAGCCGTCGGCTTTGTTGCCGATGCAGCTGCCTGCCGATATGAAGACCGTCGAGGAGCAGCAGGAGGATGTGCCGCGTGACATGCGCTGCTATCAGGATGCCGATGGGAATACCTACGACTTTGCCTTCGGCTTGAACTGGCAGGGTGTTATCAAGGATGAACGAGTGAAAAAATATAAATAATAGATATGAAAAAGACAATTTTGACAGTGATTTTAGCCTGCATCTCCATTGGAATGTGGGCACAGGGAAGTGTGAAGCCGGCCATTCCAAGGGATGCTGCCCTTGAGGCGAAGGTTGAGAAAACCCTTGCGAAGATGACCCTCGACGAGAAGATCGGACAAATGCTGGAGCTGAACCTCGACGTGATGGGGAACATGAAAGTGGAGAACGCCAAGGTGGACCGTGAGAAGGTGCGCTCCGTACTCCAGCAGTACGGTACTCCCCCCAGTGAGATCGATAAGTTGGTGAAGCAGTCAGACAAGGCCATCATCGACCGTTTGGGTAACTATCCCGTGGATATCTACGAAGGGTCCACGAAACGGGCGTGGAAGATCAACGAGGTCATGCTCGATACGATCATTTCCAAATGGAAGGTGGGCTCCATCCTCAATGCTCCGGGAACCCGTGCTCCCTCTGTTGCCCAGTGGCAGGAGTGGATCGGTCTTATCCAGAAGAAGTCGATGAAATATATCGGCATCCCTGACATTTACGGTCTTGACCATAACCACGGCGTGACCTATATACAAGGTGGAACACTCTTCCCGCAGCCGATCAATATCGGTGCCACGTTCAATACGGAGATTGCCAGGACAGGTGCTGAGATCACCGCCTATGAGAGTCGTGCCGGTAACTGTCCTTGGGTATATAACCCCGTTGTTGACCTCAGTCGTGATCCCCGCTGGCCTCGAGTCTATGAGAGCTTCGGCGAAGATGCCATTCTCAATGCACGGATGGTGGAAGCCGAGATCAAGGGCTATCAGGGTGATGATCCCAACCACATCGATCAGTATCATGTAGGAACCAGTACGAAGCACTACTTCGCATACGGTGCCCCCTGGTCGGGAAAGGACCGTACGCCTGCCTATCTCTCACCGCAGATGATTCGTGAGAAATACTTCGAGCCGTTCAAGGCTGCAGCCTTGGCAGGTACCCTGACCATGATGGTGAACTCTGCTTCAATCAATGGCGTACCTGTTCATGCCAGCTATGAATATCTGACGAAATGGCTGAAGGAGGATTTGCAGTGGGATGGTATGTTGGTAACCGACTGGGCTGATATCAACAACCTCTATACCCGTGAGCATGTGGCCAAGGATAAGAAAGACGCCATCCGCATTGCCATCAATGCCGGTATCGACATGTCGATGGATCCCTATAGCGTGGAGTTCTGCATCCTGCTGAAGGAACTGGTGGAGGAAGGGAAGGTCTCGATGGCACGTATCGACGATGCCGTGCGCCGCATCCTCCGCGTGAAATACCGTCTTGGTCTCTTTGAGCAGCCCAATACGGGTGGTAAGGGATATGAGAAGTTCGGTAGTGATGAGTTTGCTGCCAAGTCGCTTCAGGCTGCTGAGGAGTCGATGGTGCTGCTGAAGAACACGAACAATATCCTCCCGTTAGATCCCCAAAAGCTCAAAGTTCAAAGTTCCAAGTTCAAAGTATTATTGACGGGTCCCAACGCCAACCAGATGCGCTGTCTCCATGGTGGATGGAGCTACACCTGGCAGGGATCGAAGGCTGAGGATCTCTCTGAGAAGTACAACACCATCTACGAGGCGCTCAGTAATCAATATGGTAAGGAGAACATCATCCTCGAACAAGGCGTAACCTACAATGAAGACGGTGCCTACTACGAGGAAATCGTAGATAATGGACAATTGAAAATGGATAATGGACAATTCCAATTCGTGGAGGGAAGTCGGCTGCAGCAGGCTGCGAAGGATGCGGATATCATCATTGCCTGCATCGGTGAGAACTCCTATACCGAGACACCGGGTAACCTCACCGACCTCTGGCTCTCCGACAACCAGCGGAACCTCGTGAAGGCACTGGCCCAGACGGGTAAGCCCATCATCCTTGTACTCAACGAAGGACGTCCGCGTCTGATCTCCGACATCGAGCCGTTGGCTGCTGCCGTCGTGGATATCTTCATCCCAGGCAACTACGGTGGTGATGCCCTTGTCAACCTGTTGGCAGGTGATGTCAATTTCTCTGGTAAGATGCCTTACACCTATCCTCGTGAGATCAACTCACTGAACACCTACGATTACAAGGTGAGCGAAGAGGTGGGCACGATGGCCGGTGCCTATAACTACGATGCGAAGGTATCCCTGTTGTGGCCATTCGGCTACGGTCTCAGTTATACGCAGTTCGAATACAGTAACCTGCGTGTTGACAAGAAGAGTTTCACCGCCGACGATGTGCTCACCGTCTCAGTGGATGTGAAGAATACTGGTAGTCGGGTGGGGAAGGAATCAGTGCTGTTGTATTCCAGTGACCTCGTTGCTTCTATCGTGCCTGATAACAAACGGTTACGTGATTTTACGAAAGTGGAACTACAGGCAGGTGAGACCAAGACGGTTACCTTTACCCTCCCGGGTAAGAGCATGGCATTCGTAGGTGCTGATGGCCGTTGGATCTTGGAGGAAGGTGATTTCCTTCTGAAGGTCGGTAACTTATCCGTTCCCGTTGTTTGTTCGCAGACAAAGGTTTGGGACACCCCGAATATTTAATAAATAAGCCTCGGAGGCTGATAATCTGATCATCGAGCTGACGGGCGACAGTGAGCTGAATACCACTCAAGAGAATGTCACGATGAAGCTCAAAGGTAACACGACGATCTGCGGCGAAGGGAAGCTGACGTTGAAGAACCAGAGTGGTACGGCTATCTGGATGAACGGTCCCTCCACACTCACACTGAGAGACATCGACTTCGACATGACGGCTCTGTTCTCCATCTATGGGGCCACTGGTACCACTGCGGATGACGATACGGAGTTTCTTTCCGCGGTGGTGATGGATGATGTGAGCGGCACGATGTACTCCCCACAAGGTGCTTCGTGCATCATCGATGTCAACAACCTTATCTGCAACGGCTGCTATTTCCTGAATCATGTTCTATTCAACAGTCAGCAGCACAGAGTGCCTGCCAGTCAGCTGCAAGTGGTAAGAGGGGAGGATCCCAACGCGGTGGTAACGGCTATCGGGGAGGCACCACATCAAGAGATCACGGTGAATGGCAAGGATGGGGTGTACTACGACTTACAAGGTCGGCGCGTGACGACACCTGATCAAAAGGGTATCTATATCCACAATGGCCGTAAGGTGATCTTGAAGTGACCCTACGAGTTGTTCCGCCGTTCCCTACGAGTTGTTCCGCCGTCACTTTACCCCCATAAGTGACGGCGGAATGAGTGTTAGATGACGGCGGAACGAGTGATAGATGACGGCGGAAAGAGGGGTGATCCATCCAATAGACGCAAAAAACTCGGCAGATCCTTGCTCGATTCACGGAAAAGATGTATCTTTGCGGTGTGAACCATTTTCCGTGGCAACACCTAAACAAACATTAAGTACACATAAAAAACTACGATGATGATGAAAACTACAATCCTTCGAAGAGCCTGCCTGAGCCTTCTGCTGCTCATGGGCATGGCCGTGAACGTTTCTGCCGCCGACTATCCGCTCTACGTGTGCGGCGTACCAATAACAGATGCCAACCGCCAGAACCTTTCGCAGATGCTGACGATGAAGGGCTATCTGAAGAGCGGCACTGTGGAGTTCGACGGCAAACGCACCATTACGCTGCGCAATGTGCAGATGGAATTCCATGGCGTTAACACAGAAAACCCTTTGGGGGCAGCTGTTTTCATGAATGTAACGATGGATTCAAGTGGCGATGGAGAACTTCCGGGCATCGACGACCTGACATTTGTCGTTGAAGGTGATAACAAGATTACCGGTGGAACCGACGCAGGAGTTTGTGTATTCCTCGCTAATATCTCCGACCGCGTTGTGTTCAAGGGCAGCGGAAAACTCGAAGTCAGCTTCCTGCGCACGTCAACCGTCTCCACGGTAGAGACGCGAAATTATGGAATTGTGGCAGACGGCAATGTCTCCTTCCTAAGTGGTGAATACAGGTTTAACTGCAGTGACTCTGGTATACTCTGTTATAAGGGCAACATCTTTTTCGGTGGGGGCGATGTCACCCTCATGGGCGGCATCGCTGCCGTGTCATACGAAGGCGACGAGAGCACAGAACCTCCCGTGCTGAGTCCTTTTGCAAAATATGATCTGATCAATGATGTTCAGCTGGTTCACGAAGGGGAAGAAGAACGATTGGCCGATGCTAGCGGTAACGTTCTGAAAAGCGTGAGGGTCATCGAGCAGGACAAAAGCATCTACCTGTTTGTGGGTGGTACGCAAGTGACACGCCAGAACAAGGACGATGTGCTGGGCGACGGCGGAAGTGTGACCTTTGACGGCAAGACACTCACGCTTACCGATGCCCATATCGGCACATTGAACCAGTATGATGTGAAAGCCTTCAACATGGATGAATACGGAACAGTGAATGGCATGGAGAACATACAGGTGAAGCTGGTTGGCGAGAACACCACGAGCGGAGACGGGTGGAACCTGTATCGCGGCACCAAGATCTATGGCGACCCTTACATCAGCAAGCGCCCCAACGCGACAATGGCGTCGCTGAAAGCTGTTGGCCGATGGGGTTATCACTTTATCGACAACCTGACCGTGAGCGATTGCTCGCTCGACTTGGAAAGCCAGTTGGGCAGCTGTCTGAGCGGATATACCGAAGACGCCTTCCGTGTGGAGGCCAGTGGAAGTGAAGGCATCCTCCATGTGAACAACGCCTACGTCAAGGCCCATTGCCAGCGACAGCAGAACGGCTATTATCCCATGGCCAAACTGGTGGTGGACGCCAGCGAGGGCTGCGATGTGCTCTGTCCGGCAGGATACTCCGGTGATAATGTGCAGTATTTCTGGGACGGCTCCGTCATCATCGGCAATTGTGGTGAGAAATATCCACTGAGCGTGTGTGGCATACAGCTCTGCAAAGGAAACATTCCCTACCTGAACGAGGGCCTGCGCAGCTTATTATGGCTCACAGAGGGGTCGGTGTCCTTCGACCCTGACGCCAAGACGCTGACACTCAACGACGCCAATCTCAACTATCGTGTCTATGATGGTGACAAACAAGTTGCTGTCATCATGAACTTAGAAAAAGGGCCAAATAGCGCCATCGATGGGCTGAACATCGTTCTCAACGGAGACAACCACATTAGCTTCACCAATGCTGCATGCGGCATCGCCTCATATCGAGAAATGAACCTCTGCAACAACGGCACGCTCACGATCACAGGTGACGACGAAGACGAAACTGCAGGCATAGAAAGTATTGCCAAAGTCACCTTCACCGGCGGGAACTATGCTGTCAGCAACGTGGAGAAGGCCCTCTTGTGTGGTGAGGTAGTCATCATAAGTGGAAAATATGATTTGAAAGGCGACTATGCCGCGGTGTGTGTGGGATCCCGATTGATTGCATACTCAACACCACGGTTTACGCTCGGTCCTGGATTGGAGATCACGAAGCCTGTGCCCTACGATTGGAAGAGTGTTGACTATACCCACTACATTATCGATCATGACCGTAACATAGCTCCCCATGTGATGATTTCTGACATTTCTGTTGCCACACAGGTGAAAAATGCTGTCGCTGAACAGACCACACCGACATGGAACACTCTCGGCGGTCAGCGTATCAACAAGCCCACGCACAAAGGCATTTACCTGAAGAACGGAAAGAAAGTCGTGGTCAAGTAGAATCACGAATGTATAACAACCCTCCCTTGTTTTTGCCAAATCCCACCTGAATGGAGCAGGTGGGTGAGGGTGGGGGGGTGAGGGGGGTGGCGTGGTTTTTGTAACATTTATAAAAATAATAATAACTCTATACGCGCGCGCGCGGGGGTTTTAGAAATTGTTGCCCCCACCCCCACCCCCACCACCCTATATGAATGAGAACGGTCCATCACTTTCTGTCGTATTCTTTCCTATGTATTTTCGTTATAATTGCTTATTTTCTTTGCATTTAGCATATTATTTTGTAACTTTGCAGCGGAAATCAATATCAACGCTAAATGAAAGAAAAAATTCTATTGACAGTGATGCTCCTGCTGGCTTGGGCGGGTAACGCAAAGGCCGAGGGGGAGGGAGAAACGGATACGTTGACGGTGTTCGAGACTACTGATTATAATAACACAGATATACCCGTTTATGGAAAATACGCAGATTGGTATCAGAAGTGTGAGATGATCTATCCTGCTGAATATCTCCAAGGTATGGAAAATAGCAACATATCGCGAATGGCCTTCTATACCGGCAGTTACAAAGCCAAATTTGTATGGGAAGCCACCTTTAAAGTCTATCTAAAGGAAGTTGCTCAAAGCTCTTTCCCTACTGAAAACCTGTCGTTCACCGACTTCACGAAAGTTGACCCTGTCTATACGGGGCAACTCGACGCCACGGGGGATACCATGTGGGTCGTGTTCAACAAATCTTTCTACTATCAGGGGGGTAATCTGCTCGTGGTTTTCCATCTGACCGAACCAGGAAACAACTATACTTCGCCAAATTTCAAGACTAAGAAGGATATGAGTAGGGCCTGCATACTTGGCAGGAAAAGTACTAGTTATACTTTGGATGATGTAAAGCCCTCCTGTACGGATTACTTGCCCAAGGTGACGTTCTGCTATAGTTCGGCAGGAGAAGAGCTTGCCGCTCCTTCTGCTATCAATGTCACCTGTGAAACCCTGAACAGCGCCAAGATAGAGTGGCAATCGGGTGCCTCTGAATGGCAGATTTACGTCAAAGATGTCGAAGAGAACAAAGAGTATCTGATCGATACCTCAGACAATCCCTATACTCTCACCAAGTTGGATGAAGATCATTCGTTGAAGACAGATCATTTTTATGAGATAAAGGTGCGGGCAGTGAACGGTACTGATGTGAGCAAATGGAGCGAAACGGTCACCATCCGCACGCTATATTGCTCGCCTGATAAGATGGTCAAGATCAGCTATGAGCTGCACGATAGCTATGGTGACGGTTGGGGGCCGATTGCCATCTTCGTCAAGGATGCGTTGACAGATGAGGAACTTGATAAATGGACAATCGGAAACGGATACGACAATAGCGGCGAGCTGCCTGTCTGCTTAGGGCGTGATATCTACTTCGTATGGGAAGGCAGTGGTTATGCCTATGATTGTTCCTATGTAGTCCGCGATCCGTTTGGAGAGGTCATCTTCGAGGGGTCGAATAAATTGGAAAATCCCGTCTTCTATACAGCCAACCTGGACTGCCCGAGACCTATCGAGCTGAAGGCTTCTGACGTCACGGCGAACAGCGCGGCGATAGGCTGGAACGAGAGAGGCGACGCCACACAATGGCAGATCTGCATCAATCACGATATGGAGAACCTGATTCTTGTCGACAACAATCCCTACATGCTGACGGACCTGGAGTTTGACACCCAGTACACGCTGATGGTGCGCTCCTACTATGATGCGAACATCGTCAGCACGTGGTCCGAACCCATCACCTTCACCACGGCAGAGATTTGTCCTAAGCCGAAGAACCTGACGAGCGGCGTACCGGAGGCGACGGAGGCCACGCTGAGTTGGGACGGAACGCTCGACAACTATGTGTTGCAATACAACGCAGGGTGGAAACTGGGAGAAGACATTAAAGTATATGGTGGGAAAAGAGTTTATTCCTTCGATTTGCAACGTTACAGCGGTAAGGGTTCCATCCTCATCCGCCACTATAACGCGACCGAAGACAGTTGGCTCCATCTTGATGATATCGTGCTGACCAACCCAGAAGGTACGACGGTCTTCTCAGAAGACTTTGAGAATTGTGAATGGGGAATGCCCGCGAAACTATCATCGATTGACCAGGATGGTGATAGCTATGGATGGGAGATCCTAAGCAACAAAGAAGAGGATTCCTGGATACCTTATAACGATCATTCTGGCATCTCTTCAACCTGTTGGAAACATGGCGGAGTCACATTGACCCCAGACGATTGGCTGCTCATCTCCGATGTAGACCTCGGCGGAACCCTCAGCTTCATGGGTCATGCTCAGATAACGGATGATAGATTTGATATTCTCGCCGTGTATGTGTTTGCAGATAACCGCATCATAGAGAAGCCCATCAGCGATGGTAGCAGTTCCTTCGTGGCCACGCGGCTGGTCAACGACGCACCGTATCTATGGCGGGTGAAGGGAGTCAGGGGGACGGAAGAAAGTCGCTGGGCCTCTTCATCGTTCGTGACTCGGTATGATCCACATGCCATTGCGACAGGAGTCCAGATAATGGATAATGGACAATGGACAATGGATAATTGCACTGATGAGTGGTACACCATCGAGGGTCAGAAACTGAACGGCAAGCCCACGAAGAAGGGAGTGTATATTTACAACGGCAAGCGCGTTGTAAATTAATGGACAATGGACAATTGACAATGGACAATTGACAATGGACAATGGATAATGGACAATTGACAATTCACAATTGAATGATTTTCCGCGGAACTCACAAGGGTTTCGCGGAAAATTCTTTTATGTGAAGAAAAAGCAGAGAATTCTTTGCATTTTGCATTTTATTTTGTATCTTTGCGGCACGTATTTATCAACACAATTTATCAACACAATTTATACATGATGATGAAAAAACTACTATTATCAATGATGCTATTGCTGGCCTGGACAGGGGCGGCGAGAGCAACCCAAGTGACTATCGGCGGTGGTACTTCAACCTCGTACAGTTTGCCATTCAACATGTGGTACAACTATTCCCTGACACAGCAGATCTATACTGTGGAGGAACTGGGAGGGGCTGGAACAATTACATCCATCTCATTTCACTATGCCTATTCTTCACCATTCACGATGAATGGTGTTCAGGTGTATCTGAAGGAAGTGGATAAGAGTAGCTTTGTCGATGTAAAAGACTTTGTTCCACTTAGTGCTTCCGACAAGGTGTTCGAAGGAACCTTCTCTGCCTCTGGAGCAGGCTGGGTAACCATCACCTTGGACACGCCGTTCGAATACAGTGGCACTAAAAACCTGCTGGTAGGCTGCTATGACCCTACTAGTGGCAATACGGGTAGTAGTTCTTACAAGTTTTATTGTACCCAGACAGAAAACCAAACTTCCCTATCTTATTTTAGTGACAGTAATTGTCCTAACTTGAACAATCTCACTTCCTATGCCAGCAACAGAACAACCTATGGTTATCGTTGTAACATCAAATTCGACATTAGTCAAGGTACTATCACAAAGTCATTAACCGTCTGTGATGGAACTGTAACCAATACTTGTGTTCCCGTTGATGGCTATTACACTGAATGGTATCAGAAAAGTGAGTTCATCATCCCTGCCAATAAGTTATTACAATTAGAAGACAACACCATCTCAAAGATGACGTTCTATCTTTCTTCTCCTGCTTCTGGAAGTTGGGGATTAGCCAAGTTCAAGGTGTTCCTCAAGGAAGTGGATGCGACGACCATCAGTGACTATTTGGGTACGACAGGTGCCACCACGGTTTACGAAGGCCCTCTCGATGGAACAAAGAGCACGATGGATATTGAGTTCACCACACCTTATTTATACCATGGCGGTAACCTGCTCGTTGGCGTATATCAGACGACGAAGGGTACAGATAACTCTGCCACCTTCATTGGCTCCACCGCCTCCAATGCATCTATCTTTGGCATGAACGACTCAAATTTGGACAATGTTAGCATCAATTATGAAAACTTCATTCCCAAGACCACCTTTGACTATTACTATGAGACCAATTCGGCGTGTCCCATGCCTCAGAACCTGACGGTGACGGATATCGATTTCTGGGATGCAACGGTGAGTTGGACATCAGATGCTGCCCAATGGGATTTGCGCTACAAGAGTACATACGACAGTAATTGGATACGTGTGGAAGGACTGACAAGCACGACTTATTCCTTCAATGGGTTGTTGAATTACTCTGGAACAAAATATGAGGTTCAGGTAAGGAGCAACTGTGGCGGCGGTGATGTCAGCGACTGGGCTTCCACCTCGTTCGTGACCACAATCTGTGATGAGAACAACCGTGGAGCGATCAGCTATGAGCTGACCGATAGCTATGGCGATGGCTGGGATGGAAACGCCATCAATGTTGTTCATTCCAATACGGGTCTGGTGGTGGCTACTTTAGATATGACCATGGATGACGGGAAGATGAAGAAGGGCACCATCGACCTCTGTCTCGGCGAAGATTATGATTTCGTGTGGGTGAAAGGAATCTATAGTGATGAGTGTGGCTTCACCATCAGGGATAATTTCGGAGAGGAAATCATCGCCTGTCAGAAATGTGATGCACTTCAACCAGGACTCATCACTTCATTCGGTATCTCATGGTATCAGTGGAGTGGTAAGCGACCAACGAACCTGGCCATTGCCGAAGGTCCGGGTCCTGATCGTGTAACGCTGACGTGGACACCAGGCTCAGAGGATCAGACCACATGGGATTTCTCTTATTCCAAGGAGGGAGATATGAGTGAACCTAGTGTCGAAAATGTCCATACGACGAGTCCTCGTTACGTGTTCACAGGCCTTGACAGATATCCACTGGAGCCCAACACTACCTATAGGGTAAAGGTGCGCAGTAATGCTTCTAACGATGGAGGTATGAGCGACTGGAGCAATATTATTACCTTCACCACCTCTGGAGAGAACCCCATTCCATCTCAGGTCAACGTGGAGACAACGTTTGTTCAGGCTACCATCAACTGGGTGGGCTATAGCTACTGCTATGATGTGAAGTACAGGAAAAAAGGTGATTCATATTGGAATGTATATCGTACTGGTGTTTATGGAAATACTCAGAATACGTATAACTTGACAGGCCTGGATCCCGAGACGGAGTATGAGTATCAGATTGTCGGTATTGCTTATCCCAATGTGGCGAATGCCGGTACGGCAATTGCGACCTTCAAGACCAAAGCCTTTACTGCTCCGAAGCAGCTGACCGTCAGTGATGTTACGCCCAATGCTGCCACCGTCAGCTGGACATCCTTCGCATCTACCGTAGCGTTGCAATATGCCACAGTTCCCGATAATGTTAATGTCGGCAGTGGCTGGCACTATTATGACGATGGAGAACCCCAAACATCTGTTGGAACGAGTGGTGGTCGTTTCTCATGGGGCATCATGATTCCTGCTGGAACTTATAGCGGTAGTGTGTTGAATAAGGTGTCCGTCTATGACTGTGTTGAAATGGAGGGAACCATCACGATCTACAACGTAAATGGTACGTTGCCCTCCGATGCAGATGTAGTCGGATCGCCGAAGAACATCACCTTGACAGGTGCAAAGGAGTTCGTGGATTTCGACATGGGCAACATGGTAATCGATCCAACCAAGGATCTGTGGGTGATCCTCACGAATGAGAGCGGTGCCGGCTATCCTGCAGCAGTTAGTAATGATGTAAACGGAGATCCCAACGGCAGATGGGTTAGTATTAACGGCAACGATTGGATGGACCTTGCTGATGCAGGTGTGTCAGGATATACCTTTATGGTTCGTGCCTATATTGAAGGAAATGTGGATCCCTTATCATTGACATGGAATTCAGTGTCTGGTCCCTCCTCTCCCCAAACGCTGACAAACCTGAGTAATAACAAACAGTATGCGGTGAGGGTGCAAGCGAAGGAAGGCAGCACATTGGAGAGTGAATGGGTGATGACATACTTTAAGACCCTGCCAGACAACCCCGTTCCGTTTGATTTGAAGGCAGAACCTGCGGAGAACACTGCCACCATTAGTTGGAACGGCTACAGCACAAGCTATAACTTACGCTATAGAATGGCAGCACAGGAAAGAAAGACCTTCTTCGATGACTTTGAGAACGGTATGGATATGTGGACGATTATTCGAAATGGAGAAGGTACGGAAGATACCGACTGGCATGCGATCGATCTTTCAGAAATGGGTTTTTATTATTCTGCCCACAGTGGTGACTATGTAGCCGTCACAAGAAGTTGGACTAGTACTAATATTTATACTGTCGAGAATTGGCTCATCACACCGAAGGTGACCTTAGACGGCACGTTGAGGTTCTGGGTGATGGACGATGGTACTTATCATGAGCATTATGATGTGTATGTCTCTACTACTACCAATGATATCAGTGCCTTTACTTTACTCGCTTCGCCAGGTAATGCCTCGGGTTTATGGAAGGAGGTGACCGTTGACCTGAGCAGTTTCCATGGACAGAAAGGCTACATCGCCCTGAGGCATCAGGATACCGATCAGGATATTCTTATGATTGATGACTTTGGTATTTATGGCATAGGAGTACCTGCAAGTAGCTGGACAACCAGTAAGAATCTCTCAGGGAAGAGCATCTTGCTTGGGGGATTGGATCCGCAAACCACCTATGAGTATCAGGTGCAGGGTGTAAAGGGCAGTGCCACATCAGAATGGTCACCTATCGCCCAGTTTACCACGTTAGAGGCTGAAAATGCTATTGCTACAGACATCCAGATAATAGATCATGGTCAAACGACCGTTGTCAAAGGTCAAAAGGATGTGTGGTACACCATCGATGGTCAGAAACTGAGCGGTAAGCCCACGAAGAAGGGAATGTATATTTACAACGGCAAGGTCGTTGTAAATTAATGGACAATGGATAATGGATAATTGACAATTGAATGATTTTCCGCGGAACCCGAAAGGGTTTCGCGGAAAATTTGTATATTTGCAAGCAGATTCTTTTCGATAAAGGGAAGAAAAGGTGAATTGATAGACAGATGATTAAGGAATATTCCATCAGGGTGCGACCGCATCAGGCGGTGAATGAGGCCACCATTAAGGACTACCTGGCTCACGAGGAAGGTCTTGAGATGAAATCAATGACGCACGTCAGAGTACTGAAACGCAGTATCGATGCGCGTCAGCGTACCATCTTCGTGAACCTCAAGGTACGGGTGTATATCAACGAGGAGCCAACGGATGATGAATACATGAAGACGGAGTACCGTGACGTGTCATCTGCTCCACAAGTAATCGTCGTAGGTGCTGGTCCAGGCGGACTGTTTGCTGCCTTGCGCTTAATCGAGCTGGGTCTGAAGCCCGTGGTGCTGGAACGTGGTAAGGATGTGCATGAGCGGAAAAAGGACTTGGCGCGAATCGCAAGGACACAGGTTGTTGACGAGGAGAGTAATTATTGCTTCGGTGAGGGAGGTGCTGGTGCCTACAGCGACGGGAAACTCTATACCCGTAGTAAGAAGCGGGGTAGTGTGGAGAAGATCCTGAACGTGTTCTGTCAGCATGGGGCCAGTACGAATATCCTTGCCGATGCCCATCCCCATATCGGTACGGATAGGCTGCCTCGTGTGATTGAGAATATGCGGAACACCATCCTGCAATGTGGCGGAGAGGTGCATTTCCAAACCAAGATGGTTTCCTTCCTGCTGCGTACACCGTTCTCCCTGTTAAATATCCCGTCGTATGACGACGGGATACTCAACGAGGTGGTAGGCGTGAAAGCCATTGAAACCACCTCAAGTGGCGAACACATTGAGTGTGAGTTCCAGGGACCAGTGATCTTGGCTACAGGACATTCTGCCCGCGATGTGTATCGCTATCTGGCTGCATCGAACATTGCCATAGAAGCCAAGGCACTGGCGATGGGTGTTCGTCTGGAACATCCTGCTCATCTGATCGATCAAATCCAGTATCATAGTAAGGAGGGCAGGGGTGACTACCTTCCTGCCGCAGAATACAGCTTTGTTACTCAGGTGGAAGGAAGAGGGGTGTATAGTTTCTGTATGTGCCCTGGCGGCTTTGTGATACCTGCTGCCACAGGACCGGAACAGATTGTTGTGAACGGGATGAGTCCGGCTAACCGTGGTACCCGTTGGAGTAACAGCGGAATGGTGGTAGAACTGCGTCCGGAAGATGTGCCTGATGAAGGGGGTGTACTGAAGATGATGCTCTTCCAGGAGCAGTTGGAAAGACTGTGCTGGCAGCAGGGAAACAGAAAGCAGACTGCTCCAGCACAGCGTATGACAGACTTCGTGAACGGTAAGCTCAGTGCCGATCTTCCAGATAGCAGCTATGCACCAGGACTGATTGCCAGTCCGCTGCATTTCTGGATGCCTGAGATGATTGCCTCCCGATTGCGACAGGGCTTCCGGAAGTTCGGTGCGATGAGTCACGGCTTCCTTACCCAGGAGGCTACAGTGATTGCCATTGAGACACGTTCCTCATCGCCTGTGAGGATCCTGCGTGACAAAGACACGCTACAACATATCCATGTTAGGGGCCTCTTCCCCTGCGGTGAAGGTGCCGGCTATGCTGGTGGTATCGTCTCTGCAGGTGTCGATGGGGAACGTTGTGCGGAACAGGTGGCTCACATGCTGCACATCTGAAACCCATGCCTGAAACAGTAAATAGCCCAGAGAAGAAAAGAATATGAATTTTAACGTCCCAAAAATATTGAAATAATATCGATTGTTTGTAAAAAAGGTGTATCTTTGCAGCAATTATCAGATGATTAGGAGCAATTAATCACTTTATAGCCGATATCATTCTTTTCTATTGCAGATATTCGAAGTATGAAAATTAATAATTAACAAAGATGAAGAAGTTTTTTTTATTCCAGTTGGTCCTTCTGCTGTCGCTTCGTGCGCTGGCCGATGGGGCGACTTCGTTTGAGACACGTCAGGTGCCCGTGAACCGTGGCGGGGAGGACGACGGCACAATCAGTTTGCGTTTCTATAGTGATTTGCCCTCGATACCTTACATCTCCGTGGCCGATTTCCAAGGACTGGTGCTCCCTGGCACCACGATAGAAGTCAGTAAGACGAGTGAGGGAGAGTATCTTCTCGTGGGGCCGTATGCTAAAGCTACCGTGAACATTGCCAGTGAGCAGTTCTCGTCAGACGACTACATGGCCTTCACCAACCTGATGGGACAGGTTCAGGAGGGAATGGACAATGTGGGCTACGGCGGTTCGCCCTTTTTACGCTACAACCATCAGGAGTTGACTCCGACTACGGCAACGGTCACTTTCGACTTTAAGAAGTATGGCATCGACCTGCGTGGCGACGAGACGGCCGTGTATTTCCCCTTCGCCACTATCTCGGACATCTTCAGCGACCTGGATTTCCATCTGGCCGGCTATAACGGTGAGAAGGTGATGCTGCTGACAGGTGATGAGAACAACGATGTGGCCGTGCTGGAGCCAGAGAGGGCCAAGGTATTGCTGGAGACCGAGAGCCGCAGTGCTGACATGGCTGCCTACTGCTATGCCGAACTGTGTTTCGTGGTGGACCACTTCTATGGCATGCCCGGGCGCTCGTCGCTGGAGGATGGCATCCAAAAAGAGGGTCTTGACAAGACGCTCGACGCCATCGAGAACGGACCGACCATCAAACAGCTGCTCAAGAGCACCAGCATGGACGACTACTTCACGGGCATGAAAAGCCTGCAGGTGCTGCTGCAAGACGGTGGACATACCGACCTGATGCTCGACTGGAACCTATTCAAGGTTACGCAGGAAGGCGACGACATTTCGGAAATATTCGGAAACTGGATGGAAGGGAATCAGGGATTACAGGACACATATCCACAGTTGTACCAGCTGATAGTGGACTATTTCGACACTATGGCAAATCAAAAAGGCGATTTTATAGGTTTGGCTCGTCCGACGACATCAGATGAAACCTATTACAAGGAAGGCGACACGGCCTATCTGATGTACAACTCGTTCGGGCCGGTCAACAATGAGGCATGGAAAGCATACTACGACGGCGGTTGCGAAGGCGAGACGCCTGCCGTTGACGAAGAGTTCCTGGGCGACCTGAGCGTGGTGCTCGATGCACTGAAGCGGGCTAATGACGACCCGGAGGTGAAGAACCTGGTGGTTGACCTGTCGTGCAACACGGGCGGCGACTTCGACGTGCTGATGACCATGTCGGTGCTGATGGGCGGACCGAACTATTACTACAGCGAGAATCTCGTGACCGGGCAGCGGCAGAAATTCTACTTCGACGTGGACTGCAATTTCGACGGCGTTTTTGACGAAAAGGACAAGGAGGTGAAGTACGACCTCAACATTGCCTTGATGGTTTCCGACGTGTCGTTCTCGTGCGGCAACTTCCTCCCCTCGCTGTTGAAAGACGCGGGATTCCCCATCATTGGTGAACGCAGCGGCGGCGGTGCCTGTTCCGTGCAGCCATTCATCACCCCCGAGGGAATGCAGTTCCGGTTGTCGTCGGCCCGCGCCCGTCTGACCAACGACCAGTGGGTGAATATCGACTCTGGTATAGAGCCCAACTACGTTATTGATATTTCTTCGGGCGACTACGATCCGCTCTACGACGTTGCCGCCATCAGTGAAATGATCAAAAAGCACTATAATTCCACGGGAATCTTCTACGTCATCAATCGTGACAACAACCACGAGTATTATGACTTGTTCGGTCGCAAGCTCACTAGCCCAGCCGCTAAGGGAATCTATATAGTGAATGGCAAGAAGGTAGTCAAATAACCCCTTCGTGCTCTAGTCCACCGAATAATACATTTCTTAAATCGGTTACAATCCCAGTTCCTTGCGTAAGAACTGGGGTGTGTAACCGATTTTTCTCAATGCCACTTCCTCCGGTGTTCCCGTTGACAGGATCTTTCCGCCGTTCCGTCCTCCTTCAGGTCCCATGTCAATGATGTGGTCGGCCAGCTTGATGACATCCAGGTTATGCTCAATGATGATAACGGTGTTGCCGCGGTCAACCAACTGCTGTAAAACGTTCATCAGAATGCGGATGTCCTCGAAGTGGAGACCTGTGGTTGGCTCATCAAGGATATAAAGTGTTTTGCCAGTATCTTTTTTGCTGAGCTCTGTTGCTAATTTCACGCGCTGGCTCTCACCGCCGGAGAGGGTGGTGGAGGGTTGTCCGAGTTTGATATAGCCAAGACCAACGTCTTGGATGGTTTTGATCTTCCTTAGTATATCCGGCACGTTCTCAAAGAATTCCACCGCTTGGTTAATCGTCATGTCTAGGACGTCGGCAATGGACTTCCCTTTGTATCTCACTTCCAATGTCTCGCGGTTATAGCGTTTGCCATGACATACCTCACAAGGAACATAGACATCGGGCAGGAAGTTCATCTCGATAGTCTTGTATCCGTTACCGCCACACACTTCGCATCGTCCACCTTTCACGTTGAACGAGAAACGTCCTGGTTTATAACCGCGGATCTTCGCCTCGGGTAGGTTCACGAAAAGGGAACGGATATCACTGAACACTCCTGTATAGGTGGCGGGATTGGAACGGGGTGTTCGACCAATTGGACTCTGGTCAACATTCACCACCTTGTCGATATACTCCATCCCCTCGATGCTGTCGTAAGGCATCGGCTTCTTCAGCGAACGGTAGAAATGCTGACTGAGGATAGGCTGCAAGGTTTCGTTGATGAGAGTTGATTTCCCCGATCCGCTGACACCTGTCACGACAATGAGCGTTCCCAGCGGGAAAGACACGTCCACATGCTTGAGATTATTACCTGATGCCCCGTGAATGGTGATGACCTTCCCATTGCCCTGCCGTCTGCATTCTGGCAGTTCAATTTGTTTATGACCATTCAGATACTGTGCAGTGAGGGTGTCGGTTTTCATCATTTCTTCAGGTGTTCCCTGAAAGACCACCTCACCCCCTTTCCTTCCTGCCTTCGGACCAATATCCACGATATAGTCGGCATGGAGCATCATGTCTTTGTCATGCTCCACCACAATCACCGTGTTACCGATGTCGCGCAGTTCTTTCAGCGATGTAATCAGTCGTTCATTGTCACGTTGATGCAGTCCGATGCTCGGCTCGTCGAGGATATAGAGCACATTTACTAACTGACTTCCTATCTGGGTGGCCAGTCGGATACGCTGGCTCTCACCACCTGACAAGGAAGCCGACTGCCTGTCAAGCGCGAGATAGTCGAGTCCTACCTCCAGCATGAAGTCGAGTCGGGTACGGATCTCCTTCAGAATATCTGTTGCAATCTTCCGCTGCTGCGGTTCCATGTGATCTTCCACCTGCGATAGCCACTCCTTGAGTTCGTTCAGGTCCATCTGTGCCAGTTCGGAGATGTTCTTATCCCATATCTTATACGACAGCGATTCCCTGTTCAGTCGTTGTCCATGGCACTCTGGACAGGGAGCAACGGCCAGAAACTGATCGGCCCATTTCTGTCCACTGGCGCTGTCATCGTTCTCCATGACGTTGCGCAGGTATTTCACCACCCCGTTGAACTCAACGAAGTAATCGCTGGTGGTATGCACCAGATCCTTGCTGATCCGCACATTACCCAACGAACCATAGAGAATCTCTTGTAAAGCCTCCTCGGGAATATCTTCCACTAAAGTCTTCAGGTTACATTCATAGTTTTGTAAGATGGCCTCAATCTGCCAGAAGATCATCTGACTCTTGTATTTTCCCAGTGGCACGATGGCCCCGTCATGGATTGACAGTTTCCGGTTGGGGATCACCTTATCGAGATCGATCTCGTTGATATAGCCTAACCCTTTGCAGTGGGGACAAGCCCCTTCAGGAGAGTTGAATGAGAACTTATTCGGAGCGGGTTCACCATAGGAGATGCCAGTGGTGGGACACATCAACCGTCGTGAGTAGTATTTCACCTTTCCTCTGGCATTGTCAGAGGTGTCTGTCAGATCCATGATCATCAGGATGCCGTCACCCTGTTTCATTGCCAAAGACACTGTTTTCTTCAACCGATCAGACGGCTCTTCTTCATCTCCCAACAAAGAGGGGGGAGCAAGCTTCAGCCTGTCTATCACCACCTCGATGTTATGGTTCTTATATCGATCTACTTTCATGCCCTGAACAATCTCTTTCACCTCACCGTCGATACGGATATAGAGAAAGCCTTTGCGGCGCATGTTTTCGAAGAGCTCACGATAGTGTCCTTTACGGTTTCGTACCAGTGGGGCGAGGATGTAGATCTTCTTCCCCGCATAATCATGCTGGATCATCTTCAGCACTTTCTCCTCGGTATATTTCACCATCTTTTCCCCCGTGGCATAGCTGTAAGCTATTCCTGCACGGGCATAGAGCAGTCGTAGGAAATCATACACCTCGGTAGTGGTGCCCACGGTCGATCGTGGATTCTTGTTGGTGGTCTTCTGTTCGATGCTGATGACAGGACTCAGTCCGGTAATCTTATCCACATCAGGACGGTCCATTCCTCCCAAGAAGTTTCGGGCATAGGCAGAGAACGTCTCTATATATCTTCGTTGTCCTTCGGCAAAAATCGTGTCAAATGCCAGGGAAGATTTACCCGAACCGCTCAGTCCGGTAATCACTGTCAGACTGTTGCGGGGAATCTCCACATCCACATTCTTCAGGTTGTGCACACGGGCACCCCAGACATTGATTCTCTCGTCTTCTCTTTCCATTATTCGGCGTTAGCTATGATGCAAGTAATGAGTGTGTTATGAAAAATGGTTCATTGATCCGATGAACTGTTTTCCGTTTCGGTAAAGCCACGAAGAAGGTTCACATCACGGCGGATATTGTATTCCCTTCCATCAGCACCTTTGGCTTTCACGAGAACGAAATACACACCCTGTTTCACATCTTTTCCATTGAACTTGCCGTCCCATCCACCTGTGGGGTCATGCCACTCATAAAGTTTCTGTCCCCAACGATTGAAGATATAGGCATGGAACTCCGTGAGCGACTGATACTTCTTCGCTTTATAGACTTCGTTCCAATTGTCTCCGTTGGGAGAGAAAGCATTAGGCATCTCCAGGATACTCTCACTGATGGTCACCCTGATTGGCACGGCTTCAAGCCAATATTCCTCTGTATAGCGTATGGTGTCTGTGCCCTGTATGAATGTGGCATACAACTCGATAAGATGCGTGCCTGCCTTGGTAAAGTTATAGTCGGTATCCTCTTCATATCTTACCAAGTAGGGCTCTTTTTCACCCTCCAAAGTGAAGTGCCATTCATAGGTGGCATTATATCCGCCAACATTCTCAGCGTTCGCATAGAACCGAGCCGTGAGAGGAGCAGGCTTGGAGAACAGCGTTCCCGTCTCCTCCTGACCATCTTCAGTGGTACATACTGCCGTGGGATTGATGGTCGGGTACTGCTGTGCTGATGCCCATAAAGTGGTCAACAGTGCTGCTGATAATGTGAATAATTGTTTTATTTTCATTTTTCAACTCGTTTATCGTGCAAAAATACTCAATAAAGTTGAGTTAACCATTCTTTTTTTGTATTTTTGCACGTGAATTTTAAAAATAAAGAGATTATGCGACATTTTTTAAGATATACTCTGTTGCTTTTCCTGCTCGCAGGTGGGATAGAAGCAAGTGCTCAACAAGGTAAGACTTGGAAGGAGATGCACAAGGTGAAGAAAAAGGAAACCATTTATGGTATTGCAAAGGACTACGGACTGACTGAGGAGGAACTGCGCAAGGCGAATCCCGAGATGCTCGACCCTAACTACAAACTGCGCAAGGGCGACTATATCTTTATTCCCTTCCCGACACCCAAGCCCACCACGGCTACCCAAGTAACACAACAGCCTTCAGCCACTGCCTCCGATTTGAAGAATCGTGCTATCCGGGTGGGTATCATGCTTCCCTTGCACGATGTGGATGGTGATGGACGGCGGATGGTGGAATACTACCGTGGTATCCTGATGGCTTGCAATGACCTGAAGCGTGAGGGCATCTCCACCGACATTAAGGCGTGGAATGTGAACATTGATGCGGATATCCGTCAGACCTTGTTGCAGAACGGTGCCGATCAATGCGACATCATCTTCGGTCCGCTCTATACCAAGCAGATGGATGCCATCTCCTCATTCGTCAAGACCTATGGTATCAAGCTCGTCATTCCTTTCTCCATCAACGGAAACCATGTGGCTGACAACGAGAACATTTTCCAGGTGTATCAGTCACCAGAGGAGTTGAACGAAGCAGCTGTCTTCGCTTTCATGGATCGTTTCAGTCAGCATAACCTCGTTCTCATCGACTGCAACGACAAGAACAGTAACAAGGGGATGTTCACTTCGGCCATCCGCAAGAGTCTGGAGGATAAGAAGATCAACTACCATGTGACAAACCTTACTAATAGTGACGAGACTTTTGCGCGGGCGTTCAGTCTTGACAAACCTAATGTGGTGGTGTTGAATACGGGTCGTTCACCAGAACTGAACACCGTGCTGGCAAAGTTAGATGTACTGACGAATAACAACAAAGGCATCACTGTGTCGCTCTTCGGCTATAACGACTGGCTGTTGTACGAGAAATACAATCTTGAGAAATTCTATAAGTACGACACATTCGTACCTACACATTATTATTATAATACGGTGGCATCGAGAACACAGGAGCTGGAAAACGCCTATCGTAAATGGTTCGGTACGAGCATGATGAATGCACTGCCACGCTTTGCCCTTACAGGCTACGACCAGGCTACCTTCTTCCTCCGTGGAATGCACACAGTGGGAAAGGGTTTCACAGGTAGTACGCCCAATAAGTATGCCGTGCAGACACAGTATCGTTTTGAGCGGGTGGGGAAGAAAGGTGGTCTGAAGAACCGTCAGTTCATGCTGGTTCACTACAACCGGAACCGTTCCATCTCATCTATCGTATATTAATCCGCTATTTGTGTGATCGTGAAACCGTCAAGTTATACCGTCGGACTGCTTAGTCTGCTCCTTTTCTGTCCTCTTGTCATGAAGGCACAGATAGGTGAGCACCGCAATGATCTCAGCATTGGTTTCAATGGGGGGTATGTGCTCAGTAATGTGGGCTTTGTGCCGAAGGTGAACCAGTCGTTGCAAGGTGGCTACACTGCCGGCGTGTCGTTCCGCTATGTCTGTGAGAAGTATTTCAAAAGCATCTGTTCGGTGTATGCTGAGCTAAACTATGTACAGACGGGATGGAAGGAGAGCATTCTGGATCACGACGACCAGCCCGTCATCAACGATCATACCCAGTTGCCAGAGGAATACAACCGTACCCTGAACTACCTCCAGTTACCTGTCTTTGCCCGCTTAGGATGGGGACGAGAACGAAAGGGTATGCAGTTCTTCTTCCAAGCCGGACCACAGTTCGGCTATTACCTCAGTGATTCTGAGAAGAAGAACTTTGAACTGGATCAGCGAAACTCGATGATGCGTGTGAATGATGAGGTGCACCAAGACACCATGGCCGTGGAGAACAAGATAGACTTCGGTATCGCCGCTGGTCTGGGTCTTGAGTATTCACATCCCAAGATCGGTCATCTACTGTTGGAGGCACGGTATTACTTGGGTTTGGGGAATCTCTACAAAGACTCCAAACGTGACTATTTTGCCAAGTCGAACCTCACGAATATCGTGATCAAGATCACCTATTTATTCGATCTCAGCAGGACGCGTAGAGAATAATCTAAGAATCATTAATAACTAAAATTATTTCTATTATGTTTGAAGGACAACCGAAAGGTCTATTTGCGCTGGCGTTAGCCAACACCGGCGAACGATTCGGCTATTACACGATGATTGCCGTGTTCGCTCTGTTCCTCCGTGCCAACTTCGGTCTTACGCCGGGTGTGGCTGGAACCATCTACAGTTCATTCTTGATGTTCGTCTATTTCTTCCCCCTCATCGGCGGTATCATGGCTGATAAGTTCGGTTTCGGACGGATGGTGACAGTGGGCATCCTCATCATGTTCGCTGGTTATCTGCTGCTCTCCGTACCCTTGGGTGGTAACACAGTGGCCCTTGTAGTGATGTTGGCTGCCCTGCTGCTCATCGGCTTCGGTACAGGCTTGTTCAAAGGTAACCTCCAGGTGATGGTGGGTAACCTCTATGACGACCCGAAGTACGCTGACAAGCGCGACTCCGGCTTCTCGATTTTCTACATGGCCATCAATATCGGTGCCCTCTTTGCTCCGACGGCAGCTATTAAGATCAAGGAGTATGCAGAGACAGCTTTAGGCTATTCCTCAAACGATGCTTATCACTTTTCGTTCGCCGTGGCCTGTGCGTCACTGATCCTTTCCATCGCCATCTATTATATCTTCCGTTCTACCTTCCGTCATACAGAGGGCGGAAAGAAGAGTGCGGTCAAGGGTAATGCCACAGCAGCTGCAGAACCTGAGCTCACCAAGGAGGAGACGAAACAGCGCATCGTGGCCCTGTGTCTGGTGTTTGCCGTGGTGATCTTCTTCTGGATGGCCTTCCACCAGAACGGTTTGTCATTAACATATTTTGCCGATGAGTTCACCGCGAAGTCATCAACAGGTGTGGAGAGCATGGCATTCGATGTGTGGAACCTCGTACTGATCATCTTTATCGTCTATGCTGCTTTCTCTCTCTTCCAGAGTAAGACATCCAAGGCAAAGATGATCTCTGCTGCTGTCATCGTGGTGTCAGTGGCTCTGCTTATCTGGAAATACTATCGTCTGACGGGTGAAGTGTCGATCTCTGCTCCTATTTTCCAGCAGTTCAACCCGTTCTACGTGGTAGCCCTCACACCAGTATCGATGGCTATCTTCGGTTCTCTTGCCGCCAAGGGTAAGGAACCCTCTGCACCAAGAAAGATTGCCTACGGTATGATTGTGGCCGCCGTGGCCTATGCACTGATGATGTTGTTCTCTTTTGGACTGCCGATGCCCGAGACTGTGGCCGATGCTTCAGGAAATCCTGTGGGTAAGCATGTTGCTGACGTTACCCCGAACCTCCTTATTGGTACATACCTCATTCTTACCTTCGGTGAGCTGTTGCTCTCGCCCATGGGAATCTCCTTCGTATCGAAGGTGGCTCCTCCCAAATACAAGGGAATGATGATGGGCGGTTGGTTCGTGGCTACTGCTATCGGTAACCAGCTCGTCCTCGTTGGTGGACTCCTCTGGGGGGCTGTTCCTCTTTGGATCTGCTGGGGTGTCTTCATGGCTGTCTGCCTCGTTGCTGCCATCTTCATGTTCACTATGATGAAGCGTTTGGAGAAAGTCTGCTAACGCTGTCAGATGAATCCATCTACTACGAATTAGTCGAATTAGACGAATTTGTATTGCTGTTGCAATCAAATGGTATTCCTATATCTTGATATGGAATCTGTCTAATTCGACTAATTTTGTATAATTCCTTATCACTTGTTACTTGTATCTTATTACTTGTTATTTATCGCTGATAAATTAACAAAAATGTTTGTGTGTCTCAGATAAAATAACTATCTTTGCGAACAGATAGAAAAAAGCGATCAATTATTTATGGCTCAAAAGAATAATCATTTAGTGATCATGGCAGGGGGCGTAGGCAGCAGGTTCTGGCCGATGAGCACTCCTGACTGTCCCAAACAGTTCATTGATGTGTTGGGCGTTGGCAGATCGTTGCTGCAACTCACACTCGACCGTTTCGCTGGTATTTGTAATCCGGAAAATGTATGGGTGGTGACGAACAAGAAATATGCCGATATCGTTCGCCGCCAGTTGCCAGAGGTGCCCGCAGAAAACGTGCTCTGTGAACCGTGTCGTCGCAATACAGCTCCCTGCATCTGCTATGTCAGCTGGCGTATCAAAGCCAAAGACCCCAAGGCCAACGTGGTGGTGACCCCCAGTGACCATGTGGTGATGAACACCCAGGAGTTCCGTCGTGTGGTGGAACAGTGCATGAAGTTCACGGGTGAAACCGATGCCATCATCACTTTGGGTATGAAGCCCACTCGTCCTGAAACAGGTTATGGCTATATCCAAGCCGACCTCTCTACGAGCAGTCCGCGCAACAAGGAGATCTTCCGTGTGGATAGCTTCCGTGAGAAACCCGACCACGCCACCGCTTTGCAATATATCCGTAATAAGAGTTATTTCTGGAACGCAGGAATCTTCATATGGAGCGTGAGTACCATTGTGAATGCATTCAGGATGTATAGTCCGGCAATCAACAAGGTGTTTGAGAATCTGCTGCCGATCTATGGCACCCCTCAGGAACAGGAGGAAATCGACAAACGCTTCCCGCAGTGTGAGAACATATCCGTTGATTATGCTATCATGGAGAAAGCGGAGGAGATCTTTGTGTGTCCTGCTGACTTCGGATGGAGTGACTTAGGTACTTGGGGATCGCTGATGATGCAGACGAAACGTGACCTCTATGGTAACAGTATCATCGGGGAGAATGTCTACCTGTTTGATACCCATAACTGTATCGTCCATACGCAGAACCAACAACGCGTGGTGGTCCAGGGACTTGACGGCTACATCATTGCGGAGCAGGACGGGAAACTCCTGATTTGTAAGTTAGCAGAAGAACAACGAATCAAACAGTTCTCGGGAGAAGAGTGACAAGTGAATATCAACAAGTGAAAAGTAACAAGTTTCAAGTGATAATAACAAGTATGATTACCACGAAGTGCTTGGCATAAGCATATACACCGCATGACACTCCCTTCCCTTCCAGGGAGAGGGGTATGGGGTGGGGCCTCTAACCTTTAATATTCTACATTTCTATAATTCAAATTATTAATCTACTAATAACAATGACAAAGTATCCTAAAATTGGAATCCGCCCTACGATAGACGGTAGGCAGGGCGGTATCCGCGAAGGCCTGGAAGAGAAGACAATGGCTCTGGCCAAGGCTGTGAAAACATTAATCGAGAGTAACCTGAAGAACGGTGACGGCAGTGCTGTGGAGTGTGTGATCAGCGATACTACCATCGGACGCGTCGGTGAAAGTGCCGCTTGTGCGGAGAAGTTTGAACGTGAAGGGGTAGGGGCAACCATTACCGTGACCTCCTGCTGGTGCTATGGCTCAGAGACCATGGACATGAACCCGTATTATCCGAAAGCAGTATGGGGATTTAATGGTACGGAACGTCCGGGTGCAGTCTATCTTGCTGCTGTTCTGGCAGCACATGCCCAGAAAGGACTGCCTGCCTTTGGCATCTATGGACATGATGTGCAGGATTTGGACGATAACACTATCCCTGCCGATGTCGCAGAGAAGATCTTGCGCTTTGCCCGTTCAGCTCAGGCTGTGGCCACTATGCGCGGAAAGTCGTACCTCTCGTTAGGAAACACCTGTATGGGTATTGCAGGAAGTATCGTGAACGCGGACTTCCTACAGCAGTATCTGGGTATGCGTACTGAATATGTGTCGTTGGTGGAAATCCTTCGTCGTGTAGATTTCAACATCTTCGACCCTGAGGAGTTTGAGAAAGCTATGAAGTGGGTGGAGAAATACTGCAAGCCCAATGAGGGACATGACTATAACGAAGACCGTCCGCTCTTCCCAGGTACGCCGATGACAACCTTCAACGGTAAAGGAAAGGGTAAGAACCGTGAGGAGAAAGATGAGGACTGGGCCTTCACCGTGAAGACGATGATGATCATCCGCGACCTGATGCACGGATCGAAGAAACTGCTCGAGATGGGCTATAAGGAAGAAGCTATCGGACATAATGCCATCGCTGCTGGTGTACAAGGACAGCGTCAGTGGACTGACTATAAGCCGAACTTCGACTTTCCTGAGTCGATGATGTGTACCTCTTTCGACTGGAATGGTCCGCGTGAAGCGAATATCCTTGCCACGGAGAATGATTTTCTGAATGGTATGTCGATGCTCTTCGGACATCTCATCACCAATAAGGGCGTGATGTTCTCAGATATCCGTACCTACTGGAGTCCGGAAGCCGTGAAGCGTGTGACAGGAAAGGAACTCAGCGGTGGTGCCGCACAGGGATTCATTCACCTGATCAACAGTGGTGCTACCACCCTCGATGCTACCGGTGCCATGCGTGATGAGAAGGGACAGCCTACGATGAAATCACATTGGGAACTGACCGACAACGATATGGAGGCCTGTTTGAAAGCTACCAGTTGGATGCCAGCTGATCGTGATTATTTCCGTGGCGGTGGTTACTCCTCACATTTCCTCACTGAGGGAGGTATGCCGATGACGATGATGCGCATCAACCTTGTACAGGGTTTAGGTCCCGTGCTGCAGCTGGCAGAGGGATGGACGGTTTCTCTTGATCCTGAGGTGAATGATATCCTCGACAAACGTACCGATCCGACATGGCCCACCACATGGTTCGCACCGCGACTGGATCCCACGAAGGATGCCTTCAAAGATGTGTACTCTGTGATGAACAACTGGGGGGCAAACCACGGTGCCATCGCTTATGGTCATATCGGTGCTGACATCATCACCCTGTGTTCCATCCTGAGAATACCGGTATGCATGCATAATGTCGCTGATCAGGATATCTTCCGTCCTGCCGCATGGAATGCCTTTGGCATGGATAAGGAGGGTGCCGACTATCGTGCCTGTGCAAACTTTGGACCATTGTATAAATAATTCAATATGAGTAACAACAAACAATCTCTGATCTCAAAGGACGGTGTGAGCTATCTCATACCGTTCATCCTCGTGACTTTCTGTTTTGCCCTGTGGGGATTTGCCAATGACATCACCAACCCGATGGTGAAGGCGTTCTCCAAAATCTTCCGCATGAACGTTACCGAAGGTGCGTTGGTGCAGGTAGCCTTCTACGGCGGATATTTCGCCATGGCCTATCCTGCAGCGATGTTCATCCGAAAGTATTCGTATAAGGCAGGTGTGCTTATGGGACTGGCCCTGTATGCCATCGGTGCCCTGCTGTTTTTCCCTGCAAAAGGTATTGGGGTGTATGGATGCTTCCTGGTGGCTTATTTCATCATGACATGCGGACTGTCGTTCCTGGAGACCAGCTGTAATCCCTATATCCTGACGATGGGAAGTGAGGAAACGGCTACCAGACGACTGAACATGGCACAGTGCTTCAATCCCTGTGGCTCGATCATCGGCATGTTCGTTGCCATGAATTTCATCCAGGCTAAACTGAATCCCATGAGTAGTGAGGAGAGATTGTCGTTGAATGAGGCTGACTTTGAGGTGTTGAAGAACGCCGACCTGTCAGTGCTGATAGCTCCTTACCTGCTCATCGGACTGGTCATTGCCGTGATGTTCTGTATCATCTTCTTCACGAAGATGCCGAAGAACGGTGATCAGAGTAAGGAGATCAACTTCCTGCCTACACTGAAGCGAATCTTCTCCTTAAAATACTACCGTGAAGGAGTGATTGCTCAGTTCTTTTATGTGGGTGCGCAGATCATGTGCTGGACATTTATCATCCAATATGGTACACGTGTTTTCATGGCTGAGGGAATGGACGAGCGGAGCGCAGAGGTGTTGTCGCAGCAGTATAATATCTATGCGATGCTCTTCTTTATCTGCTCTCGTTTCATTGCCACCTACCTGATGAAATATCTGAAACCAGCTAAGTTGCTTGGGATCTTCGCTATCCTCGCAATGGTGTTTACCGTGGGTGTGATCATCTTCCAGAACCGTTATGGCGTGTATTGCCTGGTGGCTGTCAGTGGTTGTATGTCACTGATGTTCCCCACCATCTATGGTATTGCATTGGATGGTTTGGGCGATGATGCCAAGTTTGGAGCAGCCGGACTGATCATGGCCATCCTCGGAGGATCGGTGCTGCCTCCACTGCAGGCATCGATTATCGACAGAGGAACGGTCTTCGGTTCCTTCCCAGCTACGAATGCTTCGTTCATCCTTCCATTGATCTGTTTCCTGGTGGTCTGTGTCTATGGCTTCCGCATGCACAAGGCGAAGCCCACTGTATAATCGTTTCCTATCATGAATAACATCACGAAAATCGTATTAACGGGTGGTCCCTGTGCTGGTAAGACAACGGCATTGGTGAAAATCACGGAGTATTTCTCCAGCTTTGGATACAAAGTGTTTAATGTGCCGGAAGTGCCCACCATCTATAGTACGGCTGGGTGGAACTACCTGACACCCAACCGTGCATTATATTACCAAGGCGAACGGGCCATCTTGGAGACACAACTGGCTTTGGAGGATTCGTTCATGCGACTGGCAGAAGTATGCACCAAGCCTGTACTGATTGTATGTGACCGAGGAACCATGGATATCTCTGCCTATATCAAACCCGAGGAATGGGAAGAGATTACGGCCATGGCCGGATGCCGTCCCAGTGATTTGTTTGAACGTTATGATGCCGTGCTGCATTTGGTGAGTGCTGCCGATGGTGCTGAACAGTATTATACCACGGCCACCAATTCCACCCGTTATGAACAGGCAAATGAAGAAGGACTGCGCATCGCCCGTGAGCTTGATAAGAAAGTGATCAAGGCATGGACGGGCCATCCGCATCTCCGTGTGATCAATAACCATGATGATTTTGAAAAGAAACTGAACCGTGTCATCAAGGAGATTGCCAATGTGGTGGGACTTCCCCAGCCTGTTCAGGAAGAGCGGATCTTCCGTGTGGAGCTGACGGATGAAATCCCGGAATGTTCAGAGAGCATGATTACCCAAACCTATCTCGTGGCCGAGCCAGGATGTGAAGTCCGTCTTCGTCGCAGGGAATGGAGTGGGGGAAAGGTGGTGAATGTGCATCGTTCCAAGAAACGCATCTCCGAGACAGAGGTGATAGAGACCGAACGACAGGTGGATAACAACCTCTATGAGCAGATGCTCCAGCAGGCTGATCCCTATCGCCAGACTATCCACAAGCTGCGTAGGTGTTTTATCTGGAAAGGTCAGTTCTTTGAAATCGACACCTACCTTGAGCCTGTCAACAATCTGGTGATTTTGGAGACCAAAGGGGTAGCCGCCCAAGAATCGATCAAGTTCCCTCCCTTTGTGAAAGTGCTTGAAGAGGTGACGGGCAACAAACGGTATTACAACTATAATATCGCACTAAGAAAACCGTAACACCTATCCCATTACCACGTCGAGTACCATCATCAGCACAAAACCGATTGCAAAGCCAATTGTACTGAGATTGGTATGCTTTCCTGTGGATGCCTCGGGAATCAATTCCTCAACTACCACATATAACATGGCTCCGGCAGCGAAGGAGAGCATGTAGGGAAGGATGGGGGTGAGCAGTGCAGCTAACAGGATGACAGCCAGTGCTCCCAACGGTTCCACGACCCCACTCATACTACCGATGAGGAAAGAACGCCATCGGGTATTGCCCTCTGCGCGCATTGGCATGGAGATAATAGCTCCTTCGGGAATGTTCTGTATGGCGATGCCTATCGATACGGCAATGGCTGAAGCAAGGGAGATGCCCGATGCCCCTTGTGCTGCTCCTGCTAAGACCACTCCTACGGCCATGCCTTCCGGCAAGTTGTGGATGGTGACGGCCAAGGCCAGCATGGTGGTTCGTGACAAGCGGGAATGAGGACCCTCTGGTTGTGAGGTACCTAAATGAAGGTGAGGCGTAATTTCATCGATGAGGAGAAGGAATCCGACGCCCAGGAGGAATCCCACAGCAGCGGGCAATACCGACCATGCCCCTTGATCCGCTTCCATCTCCATGGCGGGGATGATGAGCGACCATACGGAAGCTGCTACCATCACACCCGAGGCGAAGCCAAGCAATGACTTCTGTATAAGCGGTGACATGTCCTTCTTCATCAGGAACACAAAGGCTGAGCCTAACACGGTGCCCAGCAGGGGAATAAGCAGTCCTATTGTTGTTTCCATATTACTTTTTTATTTCTCCAAGAGTTCTTGCAGACGGATTATTTCATCACGATACTGGGCCGCCTGTATAAAGTCGAGGTTCTTTGCAGCCTGTTTCATGAGCTTTGTGGTATTGTCTATACTCTTGCGTAACTGTTCCTGCGACATCTTCTTGATGATGGGATCAGCGGCTACAGCCATCGGATCAGGTTCTATATACGGAGTGTATGCCTTCACCTCGCCTTTCTTGCTTACGGTCTCTTGAGTTGGTTGTACCAAGCCGCCTTGGGTAATGGCTTTCACGATCTGTTGCGGAGTGATGCCATGTTCCTCGTTGTACTTCATCTGTTTGGCCCGGCGACGCGCAGTTTCATCAATCGTCATTTGCATGCTCTGTGTGATCGTGTCTGCATACATGATTACCTTCCCGTTGACATTACGGGCGGCACGACCTGCTGTTTGCGTAAGGGAACGGTGGGAGCGGAGGAATCCTTCCTTGTCAGCATCGAGAATGGCTACTAACGACACTTCAGGCAGATCGAGACCCTCACGGAGGAGGTTCACACCCACCAGTACGTCGAAGACACCACTTCGAAGGTCGCTCATGATTTTTACACGATCGAGTGTGGCTACATCACTGTGGATATAGTTGGCCCTGACATCGTGGTTCAACAGATACTCCGTCAGCTCCTCCGCCATCCGTTTCGTCAGGGTGGTCACCAGGACACGTTCACCGCGATGACTGCGGGTGACGATCTCATCCAGCAGATCATCAATCTGGTTCTCACTGGGACGAACCTCAATCTCTGGGTCTAAGAGTCCTGTAGGACGGATCAGCTGTTCCACAACCACACCTTCTGCTTCGTTCAATTCATAATCCGCAGGAGTTGCCGACACATAGATTACTTGATGGGTCAGTTCCTTGAACTCCTCGAACTTCAGAGGACGGTTGTCGAAGGCTGCTGGAAGGCGGAAACCATATTCCACCAGGTTGGTCTTTCGTGCACGGTCGCCTCCATACATGGCACTGATCTGCGGTACGCTCACATGACTCTCATCGATCACCAGAAGGAAATCCTCAGGGAAAAAATCAAACAGACAGTAGGGGCGTTGTCCTGCCTCGCGGCCGTCGAAGTAGCGGGAGTAGTTCTCGATACCACTGCAATGTCCCAGCTCCTTGATCATCTCCATGTCATATTCTACACGTTCCTTAATGCGCTGTGCCTTAAGGGGATCACCCATCTCGTTGAAGAAATCTATTTGTTTTACGAGATCATCTTGGATGGCACGGATGGCCTGTTCGGTCTGTTCCTTGGAGGTGACGAACAGGTTAGCGGGATAGATCTGATATTCCTCGAACGAAGCCAGGCGATGGTAGGTGACAGAATCCAATTCCTCGATGCCGTCAATCTCATCATCCCACCACGTTACCCGCAGTACATGGTCACTGTATGCCATAAACACGTCAACGGTATCTCCTTTCACACGGAAGTTTCCGCGTTTCAGTTCAATGTCGTTGCGCACATACAAAGCATCCACCAGTCGGCGAAGGAAGGCGTTACGATTGAGAACCTGTCCTTTCTTGATGGTGATCACACTATTGGCCATGGCCACCGGACCGCCCATGCCGTAGATGCATGAAACGGAAGAGACAACAACTACATCACGGCGACCTGAGAGTAGGGAAGAGACAGCTGACAGGCGCAGCCGGTCTATCTCCTCGTTGATGGCTAGATCTTTCTCTATATAGAGGTCGGATTGCGGCAGATAGGCCTCGGGCTGATAATAGTCATAATATGACACGTAGTATTCCACGGCATTCTCTGGAAAGAATCCCCTCATCTCCTCATACAGCTGGGCTGCCAGTGTCTTATTATGACTGAGAATGAGTGTGGGCTTCTTGACCTGGGCAATGACATTCGCGATGGTAAAGGTCTTACCAGACCCAGTTACGCCGAGTAATACCTGTGATTTGTCACCTCGGTTAACACCCTCGCACAACTCACGAATGGCTTCTGGTTGGTCACCTGTCGGCTGATATTTTGATGTTAGTTTAAACTCCATATTTGCAAAGGTACGTATAAACGAGCACAAAGCAAAATAAAATGAGTTTTTTTTGCTTTGTCGAGTGCAAGTACCTTCAACGAAGTAAAAGGTACGTATAAACGAGCACAAAGCAAAATAAAATAAGTTTTTTTTATGCTTTGTCGAGTGCAAGTACCTTCAACGCAGTAAAAGGTACGTATAAACGAGCACAAAGCAAAGAAAAATACTAAAAAGAACTAATGTATAGTCATTTTTTGCTAAAAATCCCCTTGCAGCCTTTGTTATTAGTGGAAATATGTGTAATTTTGCAATTCAAAATGCGTAAAATGAAGAAGATACTTGTAAGTATTTGTACAGTCATGCTCCTTACTGGTTGTGCCAACGAGTTCAACAAGGTTTATAAGTCGCAGGACTACAATTTCAAATATGAATATGCCAAGGAGTGTTTCGCTAATGGGAAATACGTCAAGGCCATCACCCTGTTGGAAGAACTGGTAACCATCCAGAAAGGAACGGATAACGCGCAAGAATGTCTGTACATGCTTGCCATGGCAGAATATTGCAATGGTGACTTCGAGGCTGCCTCGATGGGATTTAAGAAGTATTATCAGACCTATCCGAAAGGCCATTATGCTGAAATGGCTTCTTTCTATGCCGGTGAGAGCTTGTTTATGAGTACGCCTGAGCCACGTCTTGACCAGACAGCAACTGTCAACGCCATTACTGCCTATCAGGAATACCTGGATCTCTATCCCGAGGCTACCTTAAAGCGGAAAGCCCAGCAGCGCTTGTTTGACTTACAAGACAAGCTGGTGAAAAAGGAACTGCTCTCAGCCCAGCTGTATTATAACCTTGGTCCTTACTTCGGAAACTGTCTGACGGGCGGTTCCAACTATGAGGCATGCATCGTGACTTCACAGAATGCTTTGAAGGATTATCCCTATAGCTCCATGCGTGAGGAATTTGCCCTGCTGATCATGAAGAGCAAATTCGGTCTGGCTCAGCAGAGTGTGGAATCCAAGAAGCTGGAACGCTATCGCGATGCTGAGGATGAATGCTACGGCTTCATCAACGAATACCCTGAGAGCAAGAACCGTGAGATGGCAGAGAAATTCATCGCCGTATGTAAGAAGAACATCGGTGATAACAGAGATGATGAATAAAGTATAAATATCAAGAATATGGATTACAAGAAATCAAAAGCACCGGTTAACACCGTTACCCGTAACATCATGGATCTCAGTAAGGATACTGGTAATATCTATGAGAGTGTAGCTATCATTGCCAAGAGAGCGAATCAGATCTCCGTGGAGATCAAGCAGGATCTGAGTAAGAAGCTCGCTGAGTTCGCTTCCTATAACGACTCTCTGGAAGAGGTCTTCGAGAACCGTGAGCAGATTGAGATCTCCCGTTACTACGAGAAACTGCCGAAGGCCACCTTGCTGGCTACTCAGGAGTTTATCGAGGGAAATGTCTATTATCGCGACCCGTCAAAGGAGAACCAGAACTGATGATACAGCGCAAACAGACTCTATACCTGCTTCTTGCCCTCATCGTGACAACCATCTGTCTTTGTCTCCCGATAGGCACCTTTGTACCAACGGGAATGGGGGTTGACATGCCGGTATATAATCTCTGGGTGGTTACCCCAGGCGGACATGACTTCTCCGTGTGGGTTCTTTTCCTCCTGCTCCTGCTGACTTGTCCGATTACCATTGCTGCTATCTTCCTTTATAAGAATCGCAAGGTGCAGGCCAAGCTTTGCTTGTTGAACATTCTACTGATGGTATTGTGGTACACCTTTTATGTCTTTTACGCCCTGACATTAGGAGATGATTTGCAGGCCACCTTCCATTTCGAGGTGATAGCCTTTCTTCCTTTCGTTGCCCTGTTGCTTTATATCCTGGCACGAAAGGGAATCCTGGCAGACGAAGCCCTTGTCCGGTCGATGGACAGAATAAGATAACAAAAAGAAAAGCTCCCGGATTCGGGAGCTTTTTTTATGACGTTGATCCTGTCAATTAGAGACCTAACTTCTTCTTGGCATCGGAAGCAGCCTTGTCAATAGCCTCACCAGCCTTGTCCTTTGCATCGTTCACAGCACCAGCGGCCTTGTCAACAGCAGCATCCTTAGCGTCCTTTACGGCATCAACAGCAGCGTCCTTGGCATTCTCTACAGCATCGCCAGCAGCATCCACGGCCTTACCAGCCAGTGAAGCGGCATCGATACCCAGACCCTTCAGAGCATCACCAGCGTTCAGCAAAGCGTCAACGCTCTCACTTGGAATAGCACTTACGGTGTCGAGCAGACCAGCAACAGCGGCATTACCAGCAACCAGACCCTTGATCTTGTCAGCGTTCTCAGCCAGGAAGTTCTGAACCTTTGCCAGATACTCCTTAGCGATCTCTGGATTCTTTGCGAGGAACTCAGCAACCTTTGCCTTCACAGTCTCAAGAGCGGTCTGGATCGTACCAGCATCGGTAGCATCGGTTAACTGGGCAATCACTTCATCAGCAGCGGCGTTAGCCTCTTCCAATGCTACTTCTGTTGAATCAACTGCTTCCTCAATGGGAGCCTGAGCGGGTTTGTTACCACAGCTTGCGAATGTCAAACCAACGGCTGCAATAGCCATAAAAAATACTTTCTTCATGTTCTTTTGTTTTTAGTTAATACTATAGATTAAATATTTGGCGGTAAAGTTACACTTTTTATTCATAGGTTGTATTTCTTTTTTACAAGGTTTAACAAAAATCTTCAATATTTCTGTAACTTTTCTTGTTTATGGCATTCGGAACAGTCCGATGTAAAGAAAATAGGCATGCCTGAAATCAGACATGCCTATAATATAACAAGGTGGAGTGGGGAACCCCCACAGGCGAATGATTACTCGCCCTTCTCCAACTTAGCCTTCAGTTCAGCGAGAGCATCCAGATCACCCAGTGTAGTACCAGCGGCTACGTTGTTGATCACGGGAGCTTCCTCCTTCTTCGGTGCACGCTTAGCACGAGGAGCCTTCTTCGGCTCATCCTTTGCATCCTCGAAGGTACGGCTGTGTGAGAGGATGATACGCTTGGTCTCCTTCACGAACTCAATTACCTTGAAGCTCAGTTCCTCACCAAGCTGTGCCTGGCTACCGTCTTCCTTCACAAGGTGCTTCGGTGTAGCAAAGCCTTCGCCACCTTCGTTCAGAGCAATCACGGCACCCTTGTCCATGATCTCAGTGATCTTACCGGTGTGGATGCTGCCCGGAGTATAGATAGTCTCGTAAGTATCCCAAGGATTCTCCTCAAGCTGCTTGTGACCGAGAGACAGACGACGGTTCTCCTTGTCGATCTCCAATACAACTACGTCGATCTCTGCGCCCACCTGTGTGAACTCTGAAGGATGCTTCACTTTCTTGGTCCATGACAGGTCGCTGATGTGGATCAGACCGTCAACACCTTCCTCCAGCTCAACGAAGATACCGAAGTTGGTGAAGTTGCGAACACGTGCAGTGTGCTTGCTGCCAACAGGATATTTACTCTCGATGGTCTCCCATGGATCCTCTTTCAGCTGCTTGATACCCAGAGACATCTTGCGCTCCTCGCGGTCAAGAGTCAAGATCACTGCCTCAACCTCATCACCCACATGCATGAACTCCTGTGCACTGCGCAGGTGCTGGCTCCAAGACATCTCGGAAACGTGGATCAGACCTTCTACACCCGGAGCAATCTCTACGAATGCACCGTAGTCAGCGATCACAACCACCTTACCCTTCACGTGGTCACCCACCTTCAGGTTACTGTCAAGAGCATCCCATGGATGCGGAGTGAGCTGCTTCAGACCCAAGGCAATACGCTTCTTGTCATCATCAAAGTGCGGCCCCAAGAAAGGTCTGTGATGTGGATGAGTCCGTCAACACCACCGAGGTCAACGAATACACCGTAAGAAGTGATGTTCTTAACGGTACCTTCGAGGATCTGGCCCTTTTCAAGCTTGCCGATAATCTCTCTCTTCTGTGCCTCCAACTCAGCTTCAATGAGAGCCTTGTGGGAAACAACAACATTGCGGAACTCCTGGTTGATCTTCACAACCTTGAACTCCATGGTCTTTCCTACGAATACGTCGTAGTCGCGTATGGGGTGAACGTCAATCTGGCTACCGGGAAGGAAGGCCTCAATACCGAATACATCCACGATCATACCACCCTTTGTGCGGCACTTGATGTAACCCTGGATTACCTCCTCGTTGTCGAGGGCGGCATTCACGCGCTCCCAGCTCTTGCTCAGACGAGCCTTCTTGTGTGAGAGAATCAGCTGACCTTTCTTGTCCTCTGCGTTCTCTACATAAACCTCAACGGTGTCGCCAACTTTCAGATCCGGATTGTAACGGAACTCTGAAGAGGGAATAATACCGTCGCTCTTGTAACCGATATTCACGATTACTTCTTTTTTGTCGATGGAGATCACCTTACCATCAACCACCTGATGCTCACTGACTTTGTTCAGTGTGTCATCATAAGCCTTAGTCAGCTCTTCCTTGCTGATTTCCAGGCTGTTGCCGTTCTCAAATACTTCCCAATTGAAGTCATCCAACGGCTGGACATTTTTAAAGTTAGACATAAAATTAATTAATAAAAAAGTTGTAAATTAATAAAGTTAGACTTTATGTTTATTGTTGCTCATGTGCCCTGAAGCACAAAGCGGCTGCAAAGTTACTCATTTTTAATGAGATACAATCCTCCTCCTGCCTTCTTTCTTAATAATTTAGGGATTATTAACAGTAGAAGTAAACTACTTTACTCCTCAACTCCTTATTCAACTTGAAAGTTGAGTAATATTATTACAAAGAATGTAATATTTCTTTATTATTTTTATTATATTTGCATTCGAAATCAATAGTATTACAAAATCTTCACATTCATCAATCAATATCCAGAACAACATGGACAGAAGGGATTTTATTAAGAAGACGGCTTTGGCAGCAGTAGGTACGGCTGTTGCTGCTCCTGTTTCCGCGATGCTGACAGGAACAGAGTCAGCAAGATCATTGAAAAGCGGGAAAGCACTGAAGGTCTTACTGGTTAACGGCAGTCCAAGAAACGACGGTAATACATTCTGTTGTCTGAAGGAGATAGAGGCTCAGCTGCAGAAGCATGGCGTGGAATCGGAGATTGTTCAGATTGGTTTCAAACCGATACGTATGTGTATCAACTGCGGAGGGTGCAGACGAAACAACGGTGGCGGATGCGTATTCACGGATGACACCTGCTCTGTGATCACCCAGAAGATGGCAGAGGCCGATGCACTCATCGTGGGCACTCCCGTGTATTACGGTCAGCCCAACGGAGGCATCCTCTCACTGATGCAGCGACTGTTTTTCTCGTCAGGTCATCTGGTGCAGAACAAACCAGCTGCTGCTTTGGCTGTATGCCGACGAGGCGGTGCTACAGCGACGCTCCAGACCATGAACATGATGTTCGAGATGATGAACATGCCGGTGGTCACATCCCAGTATTGGAATATCGCCTACGGTGCAGGAAAGGGTGAGGTAAAACTCGACACCGAGGGTATGCAGACCATGCGAACCTTGGCCACGAATATGGCTTTCCTGCTGGAGAAGATTCATGCCAATGGCAATCCTGCACCCCAGCGTGAAGAACGTCCTGCATTCATGAACTTCATCAGATAAAAGGGTAGCAAAACATAGAACCAAGTTGTGCATATTGTGAGCTGCAAATATGCACACTTTGCGCAAAGGGCTTGCACACTTTGTGCAACAGTCCTGCACACTTTGTGCAAAGGCTCTGCACACTTTGTGCAACAGTCCTGCACAAAAAGCAGAAGAAATGAATCATACAATAATAGAAGGAGAATTGAAGGTCGTCCAGGTTTTTCCCTTCATTTTATTTGGTCGTTTCTTCTATTTTTATTATATTTGTAGCAACGGACAGAATGTGGTGGTGAAATAATAATCTGAAGAAACGTCATCTACGGGTGACGTTTCTCAACTGCCAGAAGGCGACGGCAGCGGCAGCAGCCACATTCAGGGAATCCACCTGGTGCGACATGGGGATACGGGCTACGTAATCCGTTTCTTCGATCACCTCCTGAGGCAGACCGTCACCTTCTGTTCCCATGACGATGGCCAGTCGTTCTTCCTCCATCAGAGGTGGATAGTCAATTGGAACAGAACGGTCGGTTAAAGCCATGGAAACGGTCTTGAACCCCAGACGGTGCAGACTGTTGACGGGTTCATCCAGCCATGTCCAGGGCACCAGGAAAACAGAACCCATCGACACTCTCACGGCCCGACGGTTCAGGGGATCGCAGGAGTTGCGGGTCATAAGAACCCCATCGATACCCAAGGCTGCAGCAGAACGGAAGATGGCCCCGATATTCGTCGTGTCAACCACCCCGTTGATGATGACGATACGCCGGGCTTCCCGACAAACCTCTTCCACTCGTTTGTCTTTTGGTCGTCGCATGGCACACAGTACACCACGTGTCAGTGTATAACCCGTCAATGTCGCTAACAGGTCTCGTTCGCCTGTATAGACAGGAAAGTCCCCCGCGTTCCTTTGTCGGGCATACTCCTCACAAAGACTGATAATGTCACGGGCATCTCCCTCGATATGCTTGTTCTCGCAGAGCAGAGCCACGGGTTCGTAGCCTTGCGTCAACGCCACGCGGATTACTTTAGGACTCTCGGCGATGAAGATTCCTTTGTCGGGCTCCAATTTGTTCCGCAGTTGTGCTTCCGTCAGTGTACTGAACATCTCCACCCCGGGGTGGGAGAGAGAGGTGATTTCTATCTTATTCATGGGTTGTCATCAATTACCTTGCAAAAGTACTGCATTTTTCCCAAACTAACGAATCTTAATTGAAAATATCAATGAATGGTTCATGGATAGGAGCAGGTATTCAACAAATGGGATGTTTTTGAGATATTTTTGAGTCCATTATAAAAAAAAGCCCTCCATCTGATGGCCGTATTAAATATTTTTTGTATATTTGCGCTATCATACATGTACGTACCTATATCAATCCATTAATCATATGACAACAGCTACTAACACTACAAACACAAGGAGTCCTCAGGTCTATGCGGATTTCCTTGGTGAGATCAGGAAGTTTGTACCTTCTGACTGTATCTACACAGATGAGTTACGGACATTGGGATGGGGAACCGACGCCAGTTTCTATCGTCAGATTCCCAAGGTGGTGATCAGAAGTGACGGAGAAGAGCAGGTCTCCAAGATTATCAAAGCCTGTAATCAATTCCAGTTGCCATTCACCTTCAGAGCTGCCGGCACCTCTTTGTCGGGCCAGAGCATCAGCGATTCTGTTTTAATTGTTGCCGGAAAACATTGGGAGAAATACGAGTTAGGACCCAATCAGGACACGATTCGTATGCAGCCGGGAATCATTGGCTCTCGTGTCAATGAGATACTGAAACCTTATGGGCGTGTCTTCCCGCCAGATCCAGCATCCATCGGTAGTGCCATGGTGGGCGGTATCGTTTGTAACAATGCCTCGGGAATGAACTGTGGCGTCCATGCCAACAGCGACCGTATGATGGTCAGTGCCCGTCTGATCCTGACGGATGGTACCGTGGTGGATACGGGTGACGAGGCCAGTAAGGAAGCTTTCAGGAAGTCGCATCCAGACTTTATCAAGAAGATCGAGGATCTGCGTGACCGTGTTCGTGCGGATCAGGAGCTGTCAGACCGTATTCGTCTGAAGTACAGCATCAAGAATGTGACGGGCTTGAATATCCGTCCGCTGTTGGCATATGATGATCCCTTTGATATCATGGCTCACTGTATGGTGGGTTCGGAAGGTACGCTTGCCTTCCTGTCGGAGGTGACCATGAAGACGCTCCACGACTACAAGTACAAAGCCTCTGCCATGGTCTATTTCCTCACGATGAAGGAGAGCTGTGAGGCTGTGGTGGCCATGAAGAAGCTCAAATCAGGTGATGACGACCTGAAGATGAGCGCAGAGAACCTCATGGTGAAGAGTGCGGAGATGCTTGACTATATGTCTTTGAATTCTGTGGATGATCCTGTCTATCTGCAATATAAGAAAGATGTTGATGCAGGTAAGATCCCTGGAGTGGAACCTGGCGATTACCATAACCTCACTGCCATCCTGACAGAGACGAAGGGTATCACCCATGAGCAACTGTTGGAAAAGATTGAGAAGATTAAGGAGTGCCTGTCACAGTTTAAGCTTTACATTCCTGCTGAGTTTACTGAGGATCCTGCCATCTATGGGAAATACTGGGCCATCCGTTCAGGTATCTTCCCCTCTGTAGGCGGAACCCGTCCGATTGGTACCTCTTGTCTGATTGAGGATGTGGCCTTCCATATTGAGGATCTTCCGGAGGCTACAGTGAAACTGCAGAAGCTCATTGCCGATCACGGCTACTCAGATGCCTGTATCTACGGTCATGCCTTCGAGGGGAACTATCACTTCATCCTGAACCAGAGCTTCAAGAGTGAGAGTGAGGTGAAACGTTATGAGGAAATGATGCGCGATGTAGCCCGTCTGGTGGTTGAGGAGTATGACGGTTCGTTGAAGGCAGAGCATGGCACAGGTCGTAACATGGCACCCTTCGTGAAGTATGAATGGCGCGATAAGGCCTACGAGGTGATGAAAGAGCTGAAGGCGATCTTTGATCCGAACGGCTTACTGAACCAGGGCGTGATCTTCAATGATGATCCGGAATGCTTCATCAAGTGCCTGAAGCCGTTACCTGTGCTTGATTTCGACTTCGACAAGGTTCCCGACGGAGGTAAGTACCTGATGGATCCGTCTCTCTCTACTGCCCATGAGACCATAGAGCAAGTGAAGCGGGCCAACAAGTGCATCGAGTGTGGATTCTGCGAAGTGAACTGTATGTCATGCGGTCTAACCTTATCATCCAGGATGCGTATTGCCGTTCAGCGTGAGATCAGGGAACTGGAAACGACAGGTGCCGATCCGGAGCGTGCAGCCAGATTGCGTAAGCAATATAAGTATTATGGTGATCAGACTTGTGCTACCGACGGTCTCTGCTCCACTTCCTGTCCGATGAAGATCAATACCGGTGAGCTCACCCACCTGATCCGTCAGATGGATATGAACAACAACAAGATGGGCTATAAAGTTGGTGAGTTCGCTGCCAACCACATGGCGGGCATCAAATCAGGACTCCGCGTGGTGCTCGATGTAGCACACTTAGGACATATTACCTTGGGACCGACGCTGATGACAAAGATCTGTAGGGGAATGAACAAGATGGGTATGCCACTCTGGACCACGGCCATGCCCAAGAAGCATCGGCAGCCGAAGGAGTCTGACCTCACACAATTCATCATCGAGAAGTCCATACCCCATCATGAGGAGGAACATCTGCCCTTGAAAGTAGTTTATTTCCCCAGCTGTATCAACCAGACGATGGGACAGTCGAAACGGGATGGTAAGATTCACGACCTGGTCGATGAAGTCATCCAGCTGATGGCGAAAGCAGGTTATGAGGTCATCTTCCCAGAAGGGATGGAAAAGATGTGCTGTGGACAGATCTGGGAGTCGAAGGGAATGCTTGATATAGCCGACCGTAAGAGTGCCGAGCTCGAGGAAGCCCTGTGGAAAGCCTCTGAGCAAGGGAAGTATCCAGTACTCTGTGCACAGAGTCCTTGTCTCCACCGTATGAAGAAGGTGATGAAGAAGATGAAGCTCTATGAGCCTGCTGAGTTTATCATGGAATATCTCGTGCCTCGTCTCGACTTCCATCCGATAGATCGTCACATCGCCCTTCACCTGACTTGTTCGACACGACAGATGGGTGTCGATAAGGATATGATAGCTCTGGCCAAGCTCTGCTCCAACAATGTGTTCTTGCCAGAGGGTGTAGGCTGCTGTGGCTTTGCTGGTGACCGCGGATTCACTTTCCCGGAATTGAACAAATATGGTTTGCGCAAGCTGCGCCCGCAGATCGAGAAGAACCACATTGAGGTGGGATACTCTAATAGCCGAACCTGCGAGATCGGTCTGGAGACGAATACAGGTATTCCGTATATGAGTATTGTTTATCTCGTGAACGAGTGCACAACCAAGAAGCAATAGTTCTTTTCTCTACGAATTAGACGTTTTATTTCTCTACGAATTAGACGTTTTATTTCTCTGCGAATTAGACGAATTAGACGAATTTCAAAACAATTGAAGATGTCAAACACTCAAGATGAATGACAAATCAATTATTAATTCGTCTAATTCGTCTAATTCGTAGAGGAAATTTACTATCAAAGACCCTTGGTTCGTAGAGGATTATTAAAAGAGATTGTATTACAGGGAGATGTCGCGAAGGGTGGTACCATTGGCGAAACGGTCGAGATCGACATAGCCTTTGATGCCCTTGATTTTTCCTCTCTCCGTATATTGCCACACATTGTATCTTCCTCCTCCTTTCAGATGGGGCTCCTTGTTCCCATAGCGGGCAATGAAGATATAATATTTGTTGAATTCAGGAGCAAGCATCTGGTTGTAAAAATGATATTGACTGTAGAGCAGGGGATAGCGGCCGTACTCTTTCTTAATCAGCTCCATCAAGTCCGACAGGGCGGCTTGTAACCGTTTGCGGTCCACCTGTCGATTTCCCAACTCCTCGACATCCACCATCGGCAACAGGTCTTGCTCTTCTTTCTTCACATAGCGGCGGAAGAGGGCAAACTGTTCCTCTGCTGATTTGTAACCTCTGAAAAAGTGGTAGCTTCCAACCTTCAGACCAGCCTCGCGTGCTTCCCTGAGATTTTTCTCATAGCGTTTGTCAACGACAGATGCCCCTTCAGTGGCCTTGATATAGACAAACTGGATATTCTTGTCCTGAGCCACAACAGACCAGTTGATGGATCCCTGATGTTTGGAAATGTCGATACCCTGATAGTCTCCCGTTGGCAAAGGCTCCTGATGGAGGAGACTTTTCACCCAGGGATAGCACAGGTAACCGATGATGACCAACAGCGCAAAGACCACCAATCCGCGTTGTAAAGAACGCAGATTAGTCTTTCGCCGGCTTCTCCTTTTGGACGAAGCAGAACGTCTTGATTTCTTTCGTTGGGTCATTCTATTTATCTTTCTCAAGTTTCCTCATCCCTCCTCCTGCGCTTAATAATACCTCTTGGTCATCTCATAGAGTTTCCTGAGACGCTGGGTTCCTGGTGCTGCGAAGAAATCACGGGCATGTTCGGATTTCAGTCCCCAGAAGGCCTCGCAGGCATGACACTGCCGACCATTGCGGCATCGGTCACACTCATAGGATCGGGTGACACGTACCACACACACGATTCCCTTTCCCTGTCGGCATGGGATGATGTTCTGGGTATATTGTTGTTCTTCGACCAATGCGAAAGAGTACATACCTACATCAACGAAGCGGTTGTTTCCTCCCAGCAGCGGGAATTCATAACGAAGATAGGCATCGGGAGTACCCGTCTTGGAGAACAGCATCAGATGACTGTGGGTATCCTGGTTCATACTGACTACCTGACGGTGCATCGGTGACAGCAGCGTACCTACAGACTGTGCCTGATGCAGCTTATCGAGGAAGGTGTTCCATGTTTGGTTGATGCCTTGTATGCTGCGAGGTCCTAATGTACTACTGGGATACATCGCCCCTTCTCTGATCAGTGAAGGTATCGTGTCGGTGGGAAGATGACGGATAAACGATGCTTTGACATCATGCTTACCAATCATCCGGCACCATGCTTCGGCTACCTTGATACAGTTCCAGAGGTTATCACCTTGTCCTAATACCCAAGGTACAAGACGACTCTTGAAATCATCACCCTCATAGAAACGATCCATGCGCAGACTGGTTAGTTCGGGAGACACTTCTTCCAGTCCGAAGGAACGCTGATCGGTATCGAGGTTCGTTCCCTTCAACAGACGGTCGAAGAGATAAAGGTCTGCCACATCATCCTTCTCGTAACTGGTGTTATACAAATACGACAGCCAGTCAGTGAAATAGTTGTCACGGACATCAGTATGATGGGTGTCGTCAGCTGACTTGAACTTCAGCATGTCGTTCTTTCCCGTCTCAAAGAGATTTTTTCCACCCGTGAGGGGTAGTCTTGTCACTGTCTTCCCGTCTATGGCCTCATTGGTCATTGCCAACGCAGTGAGAGCCACAGGATAGACATCATCAGAACGCGACAGGAATGTAGTAAAGTCACAACCGTTCCAGTGGGAAGCAGACTTCTTTGCCCAGGCATAGGTGTTCCTCTCGAAGAATTTCACCTTGGGCGTTCGCTCGTTCCAATCGACAGGTGCTGCATAACGATGAGGACTTTGTGTATCCATGTCGAGCAGGGAAGGTGTTGTCTGTACGGCGGCCAAAGCCGTCATGGGCTTGAATACCGAACCGATGGAGCGGCGTGAGAGAGCACTGTTACGTGTGGTCATCCGCAAGATGTCGGGAAAGTCATCATGGTCGAACAAGGTGGTATAGAATGGCGAGGCCAGTACCTCACCAGTGGCCATGTCCATCACGGTAATCGACATATCATATTGCTCTTTCCGCTGGTTGGCGGGTTTCTGTTTGTCGATGTTGCTGATTACTTGGTGCAGGTAGCTCCTGACATCTTTCTCCAGTTCTCTCGACAGTAAGGGATCGAGGGAGAGTCGTACCTCCTGAATGTTATCCCTGTTGGACAGATGACGGGATAGTCCACGCAGCATCTGCTGGGTGAACAGATCCGTCTGACTCTCTGCTATAGTGAAACGACTGGTTCCCGTGCTCGATTGCACAAGACAGGAAAGGACATTCGATGGGTCATGCCGTTGCAGGATGAACTCACCTAATTTACGTGACTGCTGATCATACACAAGCAGTTTCATCCCGTCCTGGAAGGGAACGACCGTCGGACGGTCGGAGCCAAGGACAGGCTTCTCGAAGGTCTTCGAACGACCATCACCCACCACGGTGATCTTCATATTGTGGGAGATAAGCAGACTGTCATGGGCATAACATAAGCGGAACACAGCCTGATCTTTCTCTCCAGGGACCTGCCGGAGTCCAATGTTCACCGAATGGAGGGCATCCGACTGGAACACCTGCTGATAATAATGGTAGTAGTCGATCTCTTGTTGCTCCATTAAGAGCTTTCCATTACTCATGATAGCATGGAAGAAGACCGGATTCTCCCTGTTGAGCCGTTTCTCATCACGCAATGGTAACACCGAATTACCATATGACAGGTACACAGCATGGCGAGGGGAGAACAGACAGTTCTCCGCTCCGAAGATTGTACCCGTCCAAGGATTCTTGCTCAGGGCAACCTTGAACATGGTGGGGATGACTTCTATGGAGAGAATTTCTAAGGGACGAGTGCCCCGTTTCTTCCCCTTCACACCCTTACATGCGAAGCGGAAGAAGGTCTCACCCTTCTGCTCATCTTGCTGTTGCAGTAACTGGGGAAGTCTGCTATTGTAATAAAAGCGTCGCAATGACTCCTCCTCGATATACTCCGGATGGATGGCCACCAAGCGGAGGTCGGAGGCTTCGATATACTCCTTATGCTCCTCCCCATAGGGAAGAGCGAACTCAAGGGCGGGATATCGCTTGTTCAGACTGTCCAGGCAGGTAGCCTCCACGGTAGTATCAATCCTACATAACAAAGTATGCAACAGTTTGTTTGATTTCCCAACAAAGCCCTCGTCATCAGCCACATTCCTTGTAGGATCATAGATGTTCTCTTTACTCACCTTGCCTAAGTCAGTACAACCCTTGAAAAACGACAGACCTATCGTAAGGAGTAGCAGCAGACACGGGATGCCTGCCACGAGGAAGGAACGCAAACGAATCTGTTTGTCCTGACTGATGCGTTTATGGTTATCTATTCGGGGTTCTGCCATGTTATTTGTCAATAGGCTATTTTAACATGCTCAGGCAGCTTACTCTGGATATATCTCACCAAACGGAAATAATATTTGCTGTCGAGGGTGGTCAGCTGTAATGAGTCGCTGTCGAGCAGTTCTTTATTAGGTATCTCTATCCGAAGCGTGTCACCGATGAGGATTTCATGAATGATATAACGCTGCTCGCATACACTGGCCAAGAGAGGTCTCTCTGTTGAGATCCTCAGCGTATCGAAATCCTCTTTAATCGTCTTCCCTTTCTCTATAGGCTTGACGGCTAACGCCCTACATTCGATGGTAGTATCCTGAGGAGTGGCCTTTTTAGGAAAGAAGTGCTGAAAGCCTATCCATCCGCCTATGGTGAGCAGGACGCCGAGGATCAGTCCCAGAAAAAGGAACAGGGAGGAGCGTCGTGACTTGTTTTGTGACTTACTGATATTCTTCAGGTCCTTGAAGAGCTTTTCTACGTCTTTTGCCATTTTCGTATCTTGTTTTTTAAGGGTTGCTATATAATGTTGGATTATCGGATATGCCTCTTCGGCATGATGCTTGTAGCCTACAGGCTTCGGTTGTTGGGATGGATTCTTTCCCTGTTTCAGACTGGCCTTGGTGACAAAGGTGTCGATGATCTGTTCAGAAAGTTTCTGGCATGACACACTGTCGTAGAGTTCCTCCATCCGGTTTTGTATCAAAACTTGCAGATGGGGATAACTCTTCATGAGTGTGGAGAGGGAAGGCCACTGGGTTACAGTTAACAGCTTTTCCCTTTTGAATACTCCCTCATGATTAAATAAGGTATCACTGACAAGAGGAATCACCCTGCCGGTTACGAAGTGCTGCCATGATTCAGGCAGTTGACAACAACTGTCAAGGATGGTTTCACAATGGTCCAGCACCTCTTCTGCCTTTCCTTTCCGTAAGAGTGTTCCTAATGAGGAAGGGTCGATGTCTTGCAAGGCCAACTCTTCCAGAGACTGATCATGTCGTGGGGATTCACTTACTTGTCTGATCACGGAGACAATCTCATCTATAGAGGAGAAGTGAATATTACTTGTAGCCGCTTTCACCCAACCGTTGATCAATGACTGATGGGTGGGGGAGAGTGACGGCAGATCCGATGGCAGGTACAGCTGTGCTGGTCTGTGAAAAGCTGTGGCGGGAATGAACGGATATCGTTTCATGTAATTTACGATCTCGTCCAAAGAAGACAGAGCTGTACCACCATATTGTCCCAATAGCTGTCCGAAAGTGTGTAGCGTCCTCTCATCATCGAGGGCGTTCTGTGCATGGAAGATATCATACCATCTCTCCACTGACTGTTTGTCATTCAATGACAGACGTTGCAGGAAGCTGGCATTCAGCTCATTCTTCAGTTCTTCAGTTACCCCCTCGGTAAACAGAAAGGCGAAACGGTTCTCCCAAAGATAGTCTTTCAATGTCTTCTTTTGCAGGACAAGGAACTCGTCGGAATGATAATTCATGGTGGTGAACAATGTGTTGTCCAAATGTTCTACCGGCCATGATAATGAAGATTTTTTCATCTGTTCCGCATAAGCAGTCTGCGTGGTCTCATCCATCTGTTGGAGGTAAAAGCCATAGGTTTTCCAGTCGTTGGTCTTCAACTCCTCAAGATGATGTCCCAAGGATAGCCAGAGTGGCCAGTCGTCACCATGCAGTTGCTTGGGATCCTTATTATAGATTGCAAATGATTGGAACAATCTCTTCATTGGAAGGATTGGTTCTTGGGCTCCAGGCAGATGAATATCCTGTACCATCTTTTGGATATCCTCATTCAAAGGTAACGATTCTTTTACAGCCTCTTGCCAAGAGAGCTGTATGGCTCCTGCGGGCACTGTCATCTTACTTCCTTTTACATAAACAACGACGGGGAGATCTTCAAGCAGGATGGCATGATGCTCATCTACACAGAACCCGAAGGTCATATATCGTCGGAGGGATAAGGGCATACTCTCGATAGCTGACAAGAGAATACCTAACTCTACTGAATCCCACACACCATCGTTACGGAAGTCATCGTCTGATACTTCCAAAGAGACAAACAGCCTTTTCTGTGATGTGATAGCATGGAGGATATTTGCAGCCAGGTTTAATGTCTGTCTGTCGGCTACCTGTGGCTGAATGGTGATCTCCGTCTCGGCCTTCACTCTTCCGGAAGGTAGTGAATGGATCCGTGGTAGATGACGGAACAGTGAGGATAGCTGGTAGTCGATGGCGTTCATGTCGTCACGGCTCACCTCATAGCCTGCTCGGAAAGGGTAGCTCCTTCCCATGGCACTGTTCACCACATGCGATCCTTGTACATGAATGGCTATATACTGATCTACATCCGCATAGTAGCGCCAGATCAGACTCGCATAACGTGGCGAGAGCACAGGGGGGTTGTCGAGGAACAGTCCGCTTACATCATTAGCATGCTTACTGAATCCCGCCGAATAAAACAAGGTGGTATCGCCGATATTATCGGTTCGCGACCCTGAGGCGAATTGTGCTATATGAATGATCTTTCTCATATTGTATGATTGCTTTCGTCAATGATTCTGGATAGACTGGAGTCGTTAGCTGCGCAGCTCATCCCTTTGGGGCTGATGCCGTGTTGCAGGAGTATGTCAGTAAGCAGCTGATAGGAACCGAAGCACAGGTGACGTACCCGATTATCGCAAAGCTCACGAGTGAACGACCGAAGATGGTTTTCTTCATCACAATAGAAACGGGTGACATCATTCGGGTCATTGACATAGATATGCATGGCCTCGTCGATGGGTGTTGCCGTGAAATAGACATGAGGTGGCAGTATGCTCTCAGGAGCATTTGACAGTTCGAAGATACTCTTTTTGTGCATGATCTTCCGTCTGAGCTTGCCCATCAGACTATCGTCCTCGGCAGTGAGCAGCAAGAGCCAGAAGGCATGTCCTATTCCATCACCCAAGCATTGTAGGATATGTCGCCGGTTTTCATCTGTCAGGTTCACCAGTTGTGGGTGACAATCCGATGATATTAGTGACCTTTGTATTTCTTCATGTACTTGGGCGTATAACGTATGGCGTAAGGAAGGGGATGATTCTGATCTCGAAAGCGTCTGCCGCTGGGCATGCCATCCCTCTCGTCGAAGGAGTTTGTCGGCTTCCCGGAAAGCCAGATAGACATGTGGCGGCCTTTGATCTCTCTGTTCGATGAATGCACTCATCGTCTCAGCCAGCGTACCAGTATTCTCATAGGATGTCAGACGGTCACATAGGATCAGGTCTGTGGCCTGTCGGCAATACATCAACGGATAGAAATAATGAAGGACTCGCTGAGCACGGCATTCCTGCAGGTCGAGTTTCTGAATGGTAGTAAGGTGTGACCATACCTGTTCGAGGGAAAGGAGTACGGAGTCGGTTTGTAATTCGGTAATCCTTTGTAACAGTTGTTTCCCGCTGATAGGTTCTCGTTCCGTCTCCTGATAGTGTCCTGTGGCCAGCTCTACATGGAGGTTCTCCCATCCCATGTAGTTTCCGTAGCGTGACCGACTACTTACCTTCACCTTCCCAATGGCATCCCATTGGAATCCCACTGGCACGATGAGCCGGAGGGTGTGACCGGAGGGACAGCTCCATGTGGACAGTTCGAACAGTCCTTTCCCTTTCGCGGTAATCAGTCGGATTAAGTCATGGAAGAGCTTCAACCGCTGACTGTTGGGATCGAACACCTCTCCAGGGATGTTCAGGAAATCGATATCCAGGGATGGCGGCAACCTCAGACCCCATCGGGAAGGAAGGGAGAGCAGGGCACCATAGTGGTTCTCTGGTCTACATGCATAGCTCTCCGTTCCACGCATACCACCCGTTTCCACATTGAAGGCATCGTAGAAAAAGGCACCGAAGCTGCTGTGTGGGTATGAGAGCGGCAACTCCTCCGGCACATATCCCATGCTGCGGAAGGCATGGATCAGGTCGTGCAGCAGGTAGCTCTTGCCACTTGCCCGTGCACCGATCACGGCAATCCGGATAGATCGTGTCAGTCCTTTCATCTTCTTTGTTTCCTTTCTCTACTTGGTATCACTATAAGTTGTTCTGGAGTCTTCTGAGCAATGTTCCTGTCTCGGCATCCATGAGGTCATGCTGTGTCAGGATGTCCATACACAGTTGATAGCTACCAAAACAGGCATGGGAGTTTTGCCTGGTAAAGAACAAGGTCTTCCCATTCACCTCCTTACAGAAGTCGGTGGCAATAAGGTCACCCTCCTGATAGTTCTGGAAGATAGCATAGTCCTGCGTGATCGGCGTACAAGTGAAATAGATATGGGGTGTTATCTGTTTAAACAGCTCCTCCTCAGCCTCAGTCGTATTGTCGGAACTTCTCAACAGTCCGTTGAAGGCATGTGCCTCATCACCCAACCTTGTGGTGATATGGTTCTCCAAGTCGGGTGCCTCATAGACCACACCTTGATTACCCGAAAGATCCACCAGGTTCTCTGTAAGCCGATCCACATTCTCCGTGATGATGTCGTTCTCTGGGAGTCCTTCCTTGGGTAGTCCGATCAGACTATAGAAGTCATCCCCCTTCACAGTTACGTTCTTGTTGATATGATGTTGCAAGATATAGTGGAACAGGGAGTAGATAATGTTTCTCCTCTGTTCCTTGTCCATGCGTCCAAGAATGTCTTTGTTGAGTTTTTGATAGTTCTTCTCCCGAGAGTACATCAGATAATCCACATTGCGGAACGACAGATAGACATTCACGTGACGGTCATGACCGAGATTATTCAGGAACGATGATATTCCTTTGGTTATCTCTCCGAAGGGCATATCATTGCTGGTTGTCTCCTTCATGGTGAAAATCCTGTCACAGAGAACGATATCGGAAGCACGCGAACAGTAATGGAAGAAGGTGAAACACTTATCATATTGATTTGCCTTGAAGTCTTCTTTATCGAAATCGCATTTGATCAGTCCATTCTTAATCATATCTTGAAACGTCATCATGACCGAGTCGGTATCGTATTCGAAGAATTTCCTCAGGAGGGTAGTACCGCTGATTTTCCGCTTCGATCCTTTGCACTCATGGAACCCGCAGTTATTCAGGTCACCGAAGATTTCCGACCACTCCATGTATCGTGTCTTCAGAATTTGATGGTCAGTGGTGACATGAGAATGACGGACATCATCCGTGATGGAAGAACCAGACACGGGCTCTACGATATAACGAATCTCATTGGCAGCATCCACCCATGTAGAGACATAAAAATTTTTCTTCATCTTCGACAGAGCATCCTCCATGCTGATATAAGCACGCAGTCGGGAAGCCTCCTCCTTAATTGGCATCATGAAGATCTCACCAGGGATGTTCATAAAGACAAAATCGTATTTCCGTCCGTCTTGTGCGTGGTTGACATACGTACCGTAGAAGTTCGTACTCCTACAGGCATAGATGGGAGTCTGTCCATGTCCTCCCGACTCATCAGGGGAATAGTTCACAATGGTCTTGTAGAGAAATGAATCACTTCTCAGACTACTGAACTTCCCTCCCATGTTCCTCAAGGAAGAGAGGATATCATTCAGCAGGAAGCTTTTCCCACTGGACGCAGTTCCTACCACCGCCAGGTCGATGCGCTTTCTGTTGATTACCTCGTATCTAATCAGATGTTGACATCGGTGCCACACCTCATCAAAATGCAATGAGGAGAATGTGTAAGTCAAACGATCAATCCAATTCATATTCTTATTTTATTATATAATATAGTTAGTCTCAACTGTCATGGGCACGGGAACCCGCTGGGACAGGACTGCTGGATTTCTTCTTGAAACCAGCGGCTGCCATGAAGGCAAGTAGGATGGCAGTCTCTAATGCTTCACCTACAGCATCCACACCCAGTCCGGGATTCAGACGACCCGTGAACGGCAGCCAGTCTATATATGAGAGATAGATATACAGACTGGTACCTACCCACATGAACATCGCCAACAGTCGCCACTGCATAGGTCGGTTGAGGGTGGGCTCTTTTGTATCCACATAAGAGAAGCTATATTGCATCACTATCCAAATCAATACAAATAGTAGGAGGAAATAGACCATACTTGCCCTGAATACGCCATACGATCCGAAAAATGCCACGGGAAGACTCAGGTCGTTCAGTACCACCGGTGACTGTCCTGAGCTGACTGAGGCATGGAGGAAATGGTCATCATTGGAAAGCGGGTCATGACTCTTCCTGTCCTGCATGTAATGACTCATGATTACCATGAACTCGGCATCGCTCTCACTATACCGGTAACCGCTGCGTTCCAGATTGTCGAAGTTGGAGTAGAGCATCACACGACGGGAAAGACGGTCGTAGTTCACCTCCTCGGTACTGAACAGATGACTGCAAACCGTGGGTAAGAAAACAATGATGACCACCAGTGTCAATAACATCTTGTTCACCCATCGCCGTTCGGTCTTGGCTGCCTGTTGATAACTGTCGCCATAGCTGACAGGTCGTCTCATTAAGAAGAAGAAACATAGCAGACACATCACAAAACCCAGATAGTTGGTCATATATCCGTGATCACCCATCATAGCTGCCAATATATAAGCCGCAGAAATCAGCAGCATCTTACAGAAGATGGTGTGACGGGGAAGGGTTCCCTCCTCGATGCTCGTGTGTGTCAACGCTTGTGTGAAACCAAGGATCACGATCAGGGTGATAAATGCCGTACCGAAGTTACCAAACTTATTACCAATTACAATCAGGACAATCATCAGGAGGAGATGGGTGGGGAAGAGCGTCTTGATGGCCGAGATCAATGCTGTAATCAGGAAGTTGCTTCGAAGGAAAGGACGATTCAACAATTTCTTAAGACCATTAAGGTAAGTTGTTTCCTTCCAAAAGCTTGCTAACCATCTTTCCATACTTCCAACCCAATGGTCATATCTATCCTTCAAAGCATGATAGCCGGTAGTGACTCTTGCTCCAAAGAGGTCGAGCAATAGCCACAAGACCAGGATCACAGTCTCAGAGACAAACAGGGCATAGACCACTGAACGGTGGGTGTCGTTGATACCATATTCAGTGAGCCATCGCCATGGCAGAGCATTATACACCTCGGAATGGAAATACGAGCTGATGATACCTTTACTGATCATAGGGTCCATCACCTTGAAGAACAGATAGATTCCTGCTGACAGCATAACGGCACAGGCAATCCAGCATACGGCATTCTTGTTTTTCCCCTTTCCTGCATATTGTCGTAATGAGGTGTTCAGTGTCATGGCCAGACTGAAGAACAGTAATAAGGTCATGGCAGTAGCCACGGGGATGATTCCTGTGATCTTCTCAAAGTAAGGATAGGTATAGCTCAGCTTCAGGGCTATGAGTGACTTACACACACAATAGCCGAGGGCAGTGACCAACAAGATGGTTAGATACATGGGATAGTGTTTCACAGATTCTTTCTCACGGAGGTTGCTCAGCTGCTTCCGCGATAATCTTACCGGACTGATTGCCGGTATCCAGATTAGTAACAAAAGAATCGTGAACACAATGAGTGAAGGCCACAGGTAACTGAAGAAGAAAGCCCCGTTGATCCATCCTACACGACCATGCAGGCGATCCTGTCCTGACCGTAATGTCATCGGATCGAAGGCTGGAACGACAGAGAAGGGCAGAAAAGCAGTTTGGGGATTTCCAATCACCTGTTCCTGATAATGGTTATCACGGATTACTACCGAGTCGTCATGATGGAAGAATTCGATGTTACACAGATCAAAGTTCACTGCGGTAGAGAATGCCGGCAGATACAGGTCACTCTTCGCAGGAAAGGCATTGTTGTTCTGTTTCAAGGTAATCACTTGACTGGCGTAGGCAGACTTCTTCCGCAGGGAATCCACTGAACCGACAAAGGTGATGGGGCGCGGGAAGCGAAGGTGGGTGCACTCCTGATTGAAATCGATCATTACATGTCCTGCTCCCCATTCCGTTAACTTCACTGTAGGTTTCATCGCATAGCTCACACCATTGATCTGGAATCGCCCGCTTGCTGCATGCCGTTCCATGTAACAGTAGTCGGCCACACGGAAAAACTGCACTTTACATCGGTGTGCTTGCTCACCCGTGGGCTGGACATGTCCACTCCTCATGTAACCGATGACCATCCCGTTGTCATGAAGACGAGTATGCTCGTCGAGGATAATCAGGGAGAGTGTATTCTCGTCGTATTCGAAGAAAGAACGGACATCATGGCGCTGCATCTGACTGAGGTACGACAGACTGTCCTCCTTCGACACATCCCTGTTTTTGACATGATAGTAGGCTGCGAGATGCTTCACCAGGACATCCTTCTGATTCTTGAAATCTTTCCATATCTGCCACACTTCCTCACCTGTCAGCACCATCTTTAGTATCTTGTCTCTTCTCACGGGCAGTTCGATCTTGATCTGCTGCGAAGCATCCTTGCGGATCACATGCTTGTTGGGATTCTCGTTGTTGATCTTAAAATACTGCAGTGAATCGTGGTAAATCTTGTTTACTTCCCATTGGAAGCCATCTCCCTCAGGAGTGATCGTCAGATAGTCGTGGGGTACATTCTGGAAGCACACATCACTGTTATTGCCGATAGTGACAGCTGCTCGGTTTCCCAATTCTACCTCATCAATGATGAAGACCAGTTTCTTCTCCACGGCAGAGACCATCCACCAGCAAGTGAGGAAGACCACACACAATATGGTCAGGGCAACAGCATGGGCGATGTAGTTGCTCGGACTCTTGTAGCTGAGTATGCTGAGTCTGTTGAATAGACGTATGATGATGTTCATTTCCTTTTCCTTATTAAATATATTCTTCCATCAGTTGCCGGGCCTGATTCATGCACTCCACGACATCCACATATTCCTCCGTGGGGAGGTTGTTGATCTGCTGACTCAGTTCATCGATGGCATCACGGATTTCACGGAGATTGGACTTGAGTTCCGATTTGTCGATGAAATAGATGAACGGTTTCTCCAACAGACTCGCATCCTCCCATGACTGCTCATATTGGTTTACCTGAGCCGTAGCTTCGCTGAGGAGGTGTTGGGCATAACCCAGATAGGCGCGATGGGGTACCTCTGTGATTTTCCTTGCTAACAGGGTATCGGTAGTATAGGGTTCCTTGTTCCATTGTTCATATTGGGCGATCACCGTATTCACCTCATCCATGTCATGACAGGTCAGACTCCGTTCGATCATAGGCTTCACCTCATCGAAATAGTTCTCTACATAGAGGGCATATCTCCTGATGGTTTTTTCCTTCAACTGCGGTTTTTCGGTCAGTGACTCCACATGCCGGCGCAATTCCTTCAATTTCGATTCATCCCGGCTCCATGCAATGGAGGAGAACAGTTGTCGTCCGTAGCGTCCAATGACTTGGGCAAACGTGTTCACCAGACTGGAATCGCACGAGCGGCGCTCATCATCTGTCAGTACAGGCTCTCCGGTGGTAGTACGGATACTGCTTTCCTGTTGTAGGTCGTTGGACAATCGGCGGTAGGTCTTACAAGCCTCGTCAAAGGACTCTTCGTTCATGGCTGTCGTCTCTTTCAGGAAGTCAGAACGGTAGTCGAAGACCGTCAGCTCCTCCTGAGGTGGTTTGTTCAGCGCATCCAGTGCTTTGTATGCTCCATAACCAGCTGTAATGATCACGAGTATTGCCAGCAGGAAGGCATATCCTTTCTTTCCTTTCCCAATCAGTTTCCCCAGGATGGTTCGTCGCGGTTGGCACTTGGGAAGCAGTGCTTCCTTGAACACTTGTTTGGCAAAGGTTGTCTGGAGACAAGCATAGTCTTGTAACACGAATGTTCCCACACTATACCCGACGGGAAGACCGTTGTAGATAAACTGGGTCTTGCACAGTTCCTGAACCTTGTGCCAGAGGGTAGGCAGACTGCTGATGACCAATGTTTGTGCGGTATTCTCGCGATATTCCTCTGGTGCATTCATCAGATCGGTCTTTGTCACGAGAAGGTAGATGCCGGCGGTATGGGATAAATGTCCTTCTCCTTCAAGCCAGGAGATCACCTCAATCAGTCTGTCAGCTTGCTGGTGGATATCCTGTCGGCAGTCGATACAGAAAAGATGAACAAGGTCGTGATCTTCCTGCACCATCGTGTGGAGGGGCTCCGTTGCGGGAATACTCACCTCCGTCAGCAATATCGGAAATTTTTGATTCCAGAAATGTCTTTGATAGACTACGGGGTAACTCTCAACGCTGTTCCCGCTTCCTTCATCTTTGGGGATTAGTTGGGGCTTGTCTGATGGGACAAAGAGTGACCGAAGGCGCTCGAAGCGAGGCAGTAAACCTGCTGGGAACGTCTTGTCGGGCTTCATCCCGTCTAATGCAAGCAGGGAGGCGATGGCCATTGTCTTTCCCGACCCCCGTACTCCCCAAAAGATGATTTGTGTGGCATCTGACGATCCTTCATTCCAGCAGCCGTGGGGCAGGGGAGTTTCTGGTGACAGGCGCAAGAGTTCATCCACACGATCCTTCCCGAACACGTCTTCTATACCGTGGACGGTAATCGTGCCTTCTCTCACCATCTCCTGTATCTGGGATACAGTATAGGACTGAGGACTGAATGTGATATCTAATAATCGTCTGTCTCTCATGTCATCTGTGACCGCTGTCGTATCTGCTTTTCGGTCTGCGTATATGAAAATAGGTTGTCAAAATCAGGACGCAACATATCACCATCACCAACAGACTCCGGCTGTCGGTAGGTTGGGGGGTCAGGAATGGCACCAATTGATCTGCCGTCACCCCGATCATGCCGTCACTGTTGAATGCCTCCGCCTTCTCCCCCTGGTAGATCATGGATGATACCTGCTGATACTGCTCAGTCCATTGTTCACTGGCACTTAAAAGATAGTGGATGCTCCTGGGAGTGGAAAGGCTCCACACATGTGTTTCACCAAGGGATGACAGCCATTGCTGGCGCTGAACGCGGATGGTGTCGAGCCTGGTAGGAAGCAGTCGCCGCCGCAGACTCTTCTCCAACGCTTTTGTCTTCGTGTTACTCACTCGTTTACGCTTCAGCTCTTTCCGGTAGTTACGCAATCGCTGCTGGGCATAGTGCTGATACAACGAGTCGATCTGTGCCACGCTCTCTGCTGTTTCCTGCATACCTTGTTTCAGTTCCTCCTGATGATCATATACGTAGAAGAACTGCGAGAAAGGAGTCCTTCCCAGATACAGGATGACAACGGCGATGACGATGGCGATGATCTCACGGGGCAGACCCTGTCGTTTGTTTCGGGATGCCTTACTCTTGCACATCACATATACACATAAAGCTAACACCGCCACACCTGCGAGGGTGAGCGGCAGAGCTATCTCGTGAATCCCTTCCCACAGGTATTCCATTCCGAGAAAGACGATCAGCGCATAGGCGAGCAAAGCCACAACCGTGATCAGCATGTCGGCGGCAAAGATAACTATTTTTTTTGAAACACAAGCGGCATGACCAAAAATATAAAGGAAATATTTCCTTTATTCAGAAAAAAACACTATCTTTGTCATCGATAATCCAAATCATCATTACTAAACACTTCACGATTATGACGAATACACCTACTCCCCATATCGGGGCCCAGTACGGCGAGATCGCCGAGACTGTAATCATGGCAGGCGACCCCTTGCGTGCCCAGTTCATGGCAGAACGGTTCTTGGAGAACCCTGTGCAGTTCAACAAAGTACGTGGTATGCTTGGTTTCACCGGCTATCGCGATGGTAAACGTATCAGTGTGATGGGACATGGCATGGGTATGCCTTCCCTGGGCATCTATACCTATGAGTTATACAATTTCTATGGTGTAAAGACCATCATCCGTGTAGGTTCGGCAGGCTCTATCCATCCTGATCTCCATGTGGGTAGTCTGGTGATTGCTGAAGGGGCGTGCACCAATTCCAATTATGCCTCCCAGTATGAACTTCCAGGCACTTTTGCACCCATCGCCGACTTCTCACTGTTACGTGCCGCTGCTGACACTTGCGACCGTCTTGGCTATACCTACCGTGTGGGCAATGTCCTCTCTTCAGATACGTTCTACTCGGAGAACCCGCAGAACGATAAGTGGATGAAGATGGGGGTACTGGCTGTGGAGATGGAGGTGGCAGCCCTGTATATGAATGCCGCACGTTCAGGCAATCGTGCCTTGGCCATCTGTACCATCTCTGATCATATTCTGACCGGTGAGGCAACAAGCGCAGAGGAACGGCAAACCACCTTCACCAAGATGATGGATGTAGCGTTTTCACTGTTAAATATTTGAAGGATTTTGACGAATTAACTTTGTTTAACGCACGAGAATCGCGTTTGGATCACCAACCGTCCTTTCGGTCGTAAAAACGCGATTCTCGTGAGGTTTTGTAAGTCGCTGATATTGAATACTTTGTGAAAATTCGTCATTTTTGACTTGCGAAAACGGCGTTTTTAGACTACAAAAACATAGTATTTAGGGGGCAAAAACACCGTTTTTAGGTGGTAAAAACACTGTTTTTGTGAAGCAAAAGGACTGTAATTTCTTTCTTGGGATGCCCTTACGGGCAGAACCAACGGTCACTCATAGCGTAGCGGAGAGAATAATCTTACAAAATCTATCCAAAATCAAACAAATAACAGCACAGAGAATTGTAAGATTTTGTTTGATTTTGGAGAGATTATGTAAGATTTCTCGCCGAAGGCGATCCAAAACCACCTCCCAAAGTCGAAACCATACAATTTCGAAGAAACGTCATCTACGAGTTGTTCCGAACGGCGTTAACACCTGTTCCGACGGCATCTAACACTCGTTCCGCCGTCATCTATAGGGGGTAAAGTGACGGCGGAATGACCCTTAGATGACGTTGGAAAGGGTGTAAGTAAAGGCTGGAACAACCGCAAGTAACCTTTACTTGGGTTTAAAGTAATCTTTACTTGCATGCTAAGTAACCTTTACTTTGAATCCAATGAGACTTTACTTGCACAAAAAGCTCCTTTTGCATACTTCCATACACCCCAATCCTACCTCTTTTCCCAATTAGAGAACTTTTACATTCCTTAATTTTTTACGAATTATCTTGACGATATCATACAATGAATTTCATCATAATACACTGATAGGTGCTTATTGGTCTTCAAATAGGCTGAAGATAATAATCTGATAATCACTCACAGAGAATCAAGACCGGACCTTTCAGTCCGTTTGCCAAGCGCCCGGAGTTTGCAATGGAGGAGAATGTGGCATCGCCCTCACGACCACGCCGAACCTTCGCGTTATAATCTGATGCTTTTACGCGGATTTCCAAGACGTTTTTTCCAACAGCCTTGCCATTGATGCTAACTTCAGCGGTGTAGTAGACTTCACCAAGATCGAGAACGTATCTTGTGGCGGTCTTTTCCAGTGAGAATCGAGTGGTGTAAACAGATTCACCGCAGGAATCGGCCAACTGCGGAACATTCCGCCAGTCCTCCAGCTGAGCGTCGTTGATGACCTGTTCTCCGAGTTGCAGTGTCCATTTTCCCAGTTCTATTGAGGATTTTGGAGTGGCTGTAGGAATAGCTTTTTGCGCTTCCTGAATCGGGGTGTCCGTGATGTAAAGGAAGCGAGTGGAAAGCGGAGGAAGCATGCCTTTGATTTCACCGGAAGAAGTCCTGCCAGCGGTTGTCACACTCCCGTCTTCAGCATCGAGCCAGTAGGCATAGGGAGCACTGCCAGCCTGGATGCAGATTTCCTTCCAACGGTTATCTACGTTCCAATAGAGTTGAACCAGTTCATTATCGGAAATACGCCGCCGGGCCGTCCTCACCCGTTCTCCTCCAGCCACCGTTGTCAGAGGGGTAGAGACCGCCCAGTCGTGAGCGCTGTTGCAGACATGTTTTCCGGCTGCCACTTTCTTCATCAGTGTGGCGGTTTTCTTGTCGTTCTTCGCGTAATCCTTAAAGGAAGGCTGCTTCGCTGGCAAGTTGCCCATAATCAGCAGGTTAGCAGTAGATTGCTGCTGGAGGTTCTGGGCAGTTTGCATTTGTATCCAGGGAAGGTTGAACAGGACCAGTCCTCCGTAGCTGTTGCCGCGGATATGCAAGCGTCCGTCAGGAGTTGCTGTCATTTCTTGCAGCGATTCGTCATTGACCCACGACCAGGTGAGTCCGCGCCTTTCCAACTCGTTCAAGAGCGGCCAGATGTCGCTCAGCCACTTACTGACAAGCATTCCGTAGTAGAGGATTTCCTCCGGATTCTTAACGCTGCTGCTGTATTCCAGAAAGGGATAATATACAAGGATGTCGGCTTCGGCCTTCCCGCTGCGCATCAGATACTGGGCACGCTGGACATATTGATTCACATCGGAGAGTTCATCCCAGAAGACGTTGTCTTCACTTAGGTCAGAGGAAAAGTTAACCCCGATAGTAGAATTGTAGAACGGTTGCCAGGGATTGCCTGCGACTTCATACTTGTAGGGGGAACCGTGCCAGATAATCTGGTTGATACCGCTGGAGAGGAGTTTGTCGGCAATGGAACGCAGTTTCTGGGGCGTAACCATCAGGGCCCGGTTGATATGGACTCCTGATTCTGCGCTGACGAGTGGCCTGTTGTAGAGCATAGCCCCTGAGGAAACCATTTTCAGTCCTCCTTCACTTCCTCCGCCGAAAATCATGTTCTCGGTCTCTGGTATGTCGGCATCACCGGCAGCCCCCATATAGTCCATGGGCAGTCCATAGGCTTGAGTGCGGTGCAGCAGCCCGTGCTCATGTGCCCACGAAGAAGAACCTTTGAGAAGATGTTTCCGCGCCAGGTCGCTCACCGTCAGG